>CAKZOC010000062.1 GCA_937136025.1 uncultured Bacteroidota bacterium | reverse complement strand
ATCTGCCCGAAAGTGATGAATACGGGACCCTGGGAGGGATGATCGTCAACGAAACCGGCGAAATACCCGATAAGGATTCGGAGATCCGACTGGGAAAATTTCTCTTCCGCATCCTTGAAGTCTCCAATACCAAGATCGATTTGGTCGCCCTTGAAGTCCTGGAAAGCGACTAGGATTCAGATGGGGGAAGGCTGCCGTTTTTTCCTTTTATTATTGGGTAGAAAATGGTATTTTCGCCCACTGATTTAAAGACCTTTAACATGGCGATTTTAGAAAAAATTCGAAAGCGTACTACGGTGTTGATACTCATCATTGGTCTGGCGCTTTTTGCATTTGTGATTTCCGGGATATTTACAGGCCCTGGATTGGGCGGGACAAAGGTAGGCTCCTCCGTAGGCGAAGTCAATGGAGAGGCTATTTCCATCGATGCCTTTCGTCAGAAAATGGAATTTGCCTCAGGGCAGTTTGGCGATCAGGCCACTTCTACTCAAATCGTGAATACGGTCTGGGACCGGGAGTTGCGCAGCACTATTTTAAAGCAGCAATTTGAAGCGCTTGGGCTCGATATTGAGCAAGATCAGATCATGGAGCTCATTCGTACCAATCCGAGTTTCACCCAAAATCCTCAGTTTTTGGATGAAAACGGTTTTTTTGATGAAACGGCTTTCCGGAATTTTATCGCCGATCTGCGGATCAATGCACCACAGCAATACAACCTCTGGCTCGAAAACGAGCGAGCCCTTGTAGATGCGGCTAAGGAACAACGGTATTTTGACCTGATTGGCGCAGGAGTAGGGGCCACCCTAAAGGAAGGCGAACTGGAGTACCACCTGGCAAATGACCGTGTGGATATCCGATATGTACGCGTGCCTTACAGCAATATTCCGGACAGCACCATCAGTGTTTCCAAGGAAGAAATTGCGGCCTATATCAAAGACCATGAGGACGATTTTCAACAGGAGGCCTCCAGGGATATCCGATATGTCTACTTCGAGGAAAAAGCTTCTCAGGCAGACGAGGCGGCGATCGAAACGGCTATGACTGAACTTTTGGGAGATCGGATGGAATACCTCGAGGAATACGATTCTACAGCTACTATCCCCGGTTTTAGAAATACCCCGGACGTGGCCGTCTTTCTGGACCGCTATTCCGATACCAAATACGATACGCTATACAAGGCGGCGGCTGAATTACCAGCCCAATTTGCAGACACCATCTTTACGCTGAACCCCGGTGAGATTTACGGCCCGTACCGGGACGGAAACTTCTACAGGATTACCCGGATGATGGATCGTAAACCCGCCGGATCTGTCAAGGCCAGTCATATCCTGGTTACCTATCAGGGGGCTGAAAGAGCCAATCCTGAAATTACCCGTACCCAGGAAGAAGCGGCTGAAAGGGCTGAGGAATTACTGAAAGAAGCGCAAAAAGCCGATGTGGTTTTTGCAGAGCTGGCACGTGACAATTCCGACGGACCTTCGGGCCCTCGAGGTGGAGATCTCGGGTATTTTGAGGAAGGTATCATGACCCCGAAATTCAATGATTTTGCCTTTGGAAATGCTGTGGGCACCATTGGACTGGTAGAAACAGAATTTGGGTATCATATCGTCAAGGTCGACGATAAGCGCGATCTGGTTCGGATAGCCAATTTCTCCCGGGTGATTGAGCCTTCTGAGGAGACCGTCAACGCCCTTTTCACAGAGGCAACCACTTTTGAAATGGCGGTTACGGATGACAAAAAAGGGTATGCCGAAAAGGCAGCAGAAAAGAATTACCAGGTACGCCCAGTGAATAAGCTCAAAGCTATGGATGAGAATCTTCCCGGGCTTGGCGCTCAACGACGCATCGTGCAATGGGCCTTTAACGAGGAGACCGAAGTTGGGGATGTACGTCGTTTCGATCTCAATAACGGGTATGCGATTGCGCAGCTGACGGCTACGCATCGGAAAGGTCTGATGGCTGTAGAAGATGCGTCTGTACAGGTATTGCCTATTTTGAGAAAGCAGCGCAAGGCAGCACAAATCATCAGCGGGAATCAGGGGAAAAGCATGGAGGAGATAGCCAGTGCCAACGGGGTATCGGTGGCCAGTGCCAGTGCTTTGAATGCCAAAACCCCCACTATCGCCGGGGCTGGACGTGAGCCCCTGGTTGTGGGTACCGCAGTGATCATGAATAGCGGAGAGACCTCCGACCTTATCGAAGGGGAAAGTGGAGTATTTAAGCTCGAGGTAACCACGAAAGAAGTGGCACCGACCATGGAGAACTATGCCCCTTATGCCCTGAATCTTCAAAATGGATTGCGCGGCCGGGTATCCTCAGAAGTGTACAATGCTCTGAAGGAAAAGGCTGAAGTAGAAGATAACCGGTCGGTATTCTATTAGTAACCGGTCATACAGACGCAATAAGAACCCCGTAAAGAGATTGCTTTTTACGGGGTTCTTTTTTGTTTAGGATGCCGTGGAGGGCTTTAGAGAATAAACTCCCGGTAGGGGCGAATGATGGAATATCCTTTTTGGCGGAAGTAGTCCTGGTCCTTGACTTTTCCTGTGGCCAGAACGAAATCGCCCCCCCAGGCGCCCAGGCTTTTAATACTTCCCGGGTAGTCGGGGAACCACCGCTTTTTAACAGGCTCCATTTCCAGAATGTCACCCACTAGTGCTTCATGGGTATCCAGCGCCTTACAGAAGGAGGGCAAGTCCGGCGCATCGGCCAACTGCAGGGAAAGCCCGGAGACCGTTTTGAGCACTTCGGCGGAGGGCGCCGGGCGTTGTCTGTACCTGGCGATGCCTTCCCGACTGTCTTGTTTTTGGTTCAGATAGACAAAGAAGAGGTCTTCGGCAAACACCGGATTAAAAGACGCCGGCTGCACCCGGGGTACATTTTCCTGCCTCACGGTATAAAAAAAAGGGCCACTGCTTCGGGCCGCCGCAATATCGTATCCGCTTCCGCCCAGGGTGGCGGCCAGTAAATCATAGGGATCGGTTTCGGCCCACAACCCCAGATTCGAAATCAGGGTGGAAGAAGACCCCAGGCCCCATTCTCTGGGAAACTCAAGTTGGGTTTCCACTCGGGTATCCTTAAGTCTTTTCGCAAATTCGGGATTTAAGGATACGGCGGCCCGAAGCATGTACAGGAGTCTTTCCCGAATCCCTGAGGGAAAGGGCGTCGCAGGGGCCAGGGCGGTCAGCTCCTGGCGATGGAAACGGGCTGTAAACCAGGAGGAACCGTCCGGGTTTTGACTGTTCCACTCCATTCCGTCGGTCCCGGAAGGCTCCACGTGCAGCCATTGCCCTAAACGGGTGGGAACAGCCAGGGCAGTTGCCCCGTCGAGTACGGTGTACTCTCCGGAAAGCAGCAGTTTCCCATGGCTGTAAAAGGACTGTTTCATTTCAGTGCCCTGTGGGCCTCCAGGGCTTTTACCACGGCGTTATGCGTCACCGTATGGGTTTTAAAATGATCGATCAGAATCTCTTTTTCCTGGCCGGTGGCAGAGAGCTGGTTCAGGATATTGAGCAGGTGCATTTTCATATGGCCCCTTTGAATGCCGACTGTCACCAAAGAGCGCAGGGCGGCAAAATTCTGTGCGAGGCCAGCCACGGCTACGATCTGCATGAGTTCAGGGGCACTGGGTTTTTGGAGGATTTCATGGGCCATACGCACCAGTGGGTGCAGTCCGGTAAGTCCTCCGACCGTGCCCAGGGCAAGGGGGAGATCCATCCAAAACCGGAACGTGCCATCCGAAACTTCAGCCTGACTCAGACTCCGGTACTGGCCGGATCTCGAGGCGTAGGCGTGAACACCAGCTTCTACGGCCCTGAAGTCGTTTCCTGTCGCCAAAACCACAGCATCTACCCCGTTCATTATTCCTTTGTTGTGGGTAACCGCCCGGTAGGGTTCACTATTCGCCACAGCCACGGCCTGCACCATTTTACGGGCAAAGTCAGCCCCGGAAATTCCGGATTCAGCGCCCAGATCGGCAACCGGACAGGAGACTTCAGCCCGGACCAAACAATTCGGGACGTAATTGGAGAGAATACTCATCAGGATTTCCACAGGAGGATCCAGTTTGGCAAAATCGGGATACCTTCCGGCTTCCCGGACCAGGGTGGCCCCAAATTGTTCCAGACAGGAATTTATAAAATTGGCCCCCATGGCGTCGAGGGTTTCAAAAGTGCAATGCAGTTGATAGTACCCTTCGATATCCGATGTCTTATCCCGAAGTTCAATACTGCGGATGCCCCCGCCCCGCTTTTCCATATTTGCGGTCAACCCCCGGGCATCTGCCCTGAGAAGGGGTTGGAGCCCTTCGATAAATGCACTTAATCGCCGCGGATCTCCGAAATAGAGGAAGTGTACCTGCCCGATTTTTTCGGTACCCAATACCTCCGCCCGAAACCCGCCCCGGTCTAACCAGAACTTCGCCGCTTTACTCGCCGCCGCCACCACAGAACTCTCTTCAATGGCCATGGGAATGGCATAAAGCTTCCCATTAATCAGGAAATTGGGGGCTACTCCAAGGGGGAGATAGAAATTTGTAAGGGTGTTTTCGATGAATTCGTCGTGCAATTGCTGCAACGCTTTATCCGAGTTCCAATACTGCTGCAGGAGCTTTATAGTGGCCTCCGGGTTTGCTGTATACCGGCGTGCAATCCAGTCGATTTTTTCCTCCTTCGAAAGTTTGGAAAACCCTTCCACAGGTTGGTCCATCAATGCGATTTTATGGCCCCAAAGATAGGGATTCAATGACAATTCCGGAGCCCCCTGAAATAGGGCGGTTGGAATGAATAAAAAGCACCTCTCATGGTGTTTTTTGATAAAATATTCATAAACTTGGAAGATTTAAACCCCATTTTTGACGATATATGAAAAAGAGCTTCGGGATTTTAGTACTCTTTGTGATCTTCGGGCAGATACTTTCCGCCCAGCAAAAGAAAATTACTCTGGAGGATATTTGGGGCGGCAGTTTTACTACAGAGCGTATGGAGGTACTTCGTTCCATGACGGACGGCCAGCACTATACCATCCTCGATATCGATCGGGAGGCGCAAGTCAGCAGCATCGATAAGTATGAATACAAGACACAGGCAAAGGTCGCCACACTCCTGAAGTCAGATGCTGCCAGTGGCATTCCCTTCTTTACCTCTTATAGTTTTAGTGCAGATGAGTCTAAGGTGCTTTTGGCTACCGAGGTAGAACCCATTTATCGACGGTCCCGCCTGGGCATCTATTTTATCTACGACCTTGAAAGCAATACCCTTCTTCCCATTTCCGATACAAAGATCCAGGAACCTACACTTTCGCCCAATGGCGATCAGGTGGCCTATGTGTATATGAACAACCTGTATGTTCTCGATCTGACCACGGGAAGCCGAAAGCAAATTACTTCGGATGGTACGACCAACGCCATCATTAATGGGGTCACAGACTGGGTCTACGAGGAAGAATTTTCCTTTGTCAGGGCTTTCGACTGGAATTCTGCAGGAGACAAGATCGCCTTCCTGCGCTTCGACGAGCGGGAAGTACCGGAATTCTCCATGGATGTATACGGGCAGGGGCTCTATCCGTCCCCCCAGCAATTTAAATACCCCAAGGCCGGAGAGGCCAACGCCAAAGTAAGCCTGTATATATGCGATGTACCCTCAGGCAGTGTAAGTGAAGTATCTCTGGGCAACCCGCATTACATTCCGAGGATCCAGTGGATGAACCATCCGGACCATCTCAGTGTACAGACCCTGAATCGCCATCAGGATACATTGGTCTTACACAAGGTGACGGCTTCTACCCTTCAGGTGAGCCCTTTACTGGAAGAAACCGACGCGGCCTATGTAGATGTTACGGATAATTTAACCTTCCTTCCCGATGATCGCTTTATATGGACCAGCGAAAAAGACGGCTACAACCATATTTATTTATACGACTCAGACGGGGATTCGCATCGGCAGCTGACCTCAGGCCCCTGGGAAGTCACTTCCTATTACGGGTATGATACCCGCAGACGCCGGATTTTTTACCAGTCTTCAGAGCAGGGATCCATAAACCGGGACGTTTATAGTATCTCCGATAAGGGCAAAGGGAAACGCAGGCTGAGTTCGGGAACGGGTACAAACCAGGCCGCCTTTAGCAGTGATTTCACCTATTTCATCAATACGTTCAGCAATGTGGAGACCCCCCCGGTGTACACCCTGCACGAGGCTTCAGATGGCGATTTGATCAAAGAACTCAAACACAACAGGGAGCTGCTCAGCCGCGTTGAGGGATACGAAATGGCTCCCAAGGAATTCAGTACCCTCCCGATAAACGGGAACGACCTGAATATGTGGATGATTAAACCTGTGGATTTTGACCCGGCCAAAAAATACCCTTTGCTTATGTTTCAATACAGCGGCCCGGGTTCCCAGCAGGTGGCAAACCGCTGGCATGGTACCAATGACTACTGGCATCAGATGCTCGCCTCCCAGGGGTATATTATCGCCTGTGTGGACGGACGGGGAACCGGATTAAAAGGCAGGGATTTTAAAAAGGTAACCCAGCTGGAACTGGGCAAGTTCGAAGTGGAAGATCAGATCGCTGCGGCCAAGGCCCTGAGCGCCCGGCCTTATATCGATGCAGAACGCACGGGGATTTGGGGTTGGAGCTACGGAGGCTTTATGTCTTCCAATTGTATTTTAAAGGGAAATGATGTTTTTGAAATGGCCATAGCCGTTGCTCCGGTAACCAGCTGGAGGTTCTACGACACCATCTACACAGAGCGCTATATGCAGACACCCCAGGAGAATGCCGGGGGTTACGATGAAAATTCCCCTTTAAATTTTGCAGACCAGCTTCAGGGGGATTTCCTCCTGGTACACGGCGGGGCTGACGATAATGTGCACGTGCAGAATTCCATGCGAATGATAGAGGCGCTGGTGCAAGCCAACAAGCCGTTCGACTGGGCCATATATCCGGATCGAAACCACGGCATTTACGGGGGAAATACCCGGCTGCACCTCTATAACAAAATGACTCAATTTGTGCTGAATAACCTGTAAACAAACCAAACCGATGAATACGAATACGGATGCAATAGAAGAAAAACAGTTGTTCGGACACCCTAAAGGATTGTTTTACCTGTTTTTTGCCGAACTCTGGGAGCGATTCAGTTTTTATGGGATGCGGGCCCTGCTCACCCTCTATATGGTCAACGTTATCTTCGAGGCGTTGGCGGAGCGGGATTATGCGGCAGCGGCGGTGTATTCCAGTTATGGATCCCTCGTCTACGCCTCCACGGTTGTTGGGGGTAAGATTTCTGACACCATCCTGGGGATGCGGCGTTCCATTCTCCTGGGGGGTATTCTTATGGCCCTTGGGCATTTTGTGCTGGCTGTGGAAAACAATACCGCCTTCTATCTGGCTTTGGCACTTATCGTGGTCGGGAATGGGTTTTTCAAGCCGAATATTTCCACCTTCGTGGGGTCTTTGTACAAGGATGGGGATCCCAGAAAAGACTCAGGATTTGTAATCTTTTACATGGGTATTAATATCGGGGCCTTTGTTTCTCCGCTCTTATGCGGCTGGCTCGGGAGGGAATACGGCTGGCACTATGGCTTCGGTCTGGCAGGCATAGGAATGCTCGCGGGGTTGCTCTTTTTCTGGAGTGGCATCCGAAATAATGTTTTTGGTGATCGGGGAAAGGCGCCGAGCGAGGCGGTGCTGTCCAAGCCCCTTATCGGTGTGCCACAAAAAATCATGGTTCCCATACTGGCCTTTCTTTTTGTACCTGTAATCGCCATGTTATTATCGTCCTACAAACCCTTAAGTCCTGAAGGAGGCTTCTTTGACGATCAGAATATTGTAAATATTATTTTTAAACTTATTGGTGTCTCGGTTCTGGGCTACCTGGGGTATATCATTTTCAAAGCCACCCCAGATGAGCGAAAAAAACTCATCATGGCCGTTCTAATTACTCTTTTTATGACGGTATTCTGGGGGTTCCATGAACTGTCCGGAAGTGTGATTACCCTGTTTGCGGACCGGAATGTAAACCTCGAATGGATCGATGCGGCTCAGTCCAACGCCATCAATCCGGTCTTTATTATCCTGCTCTCCATCCCCGTGTCGCTTTTGTTTACATGGTTGTCCAAACGGAATCTCAATCCGAGGACTCCATATAAATTTGGCCTGGGCCTCGCCTTTGCCGGAATCAGTTTTTATATTCTCGCCTTAAGTGGCGGCAGCGCAGATGAGAACGGTATGGTGCCGTTTTCCTATCTGATGATTATGTATTTCTTTCTCTCTGTGGGTGAGCTCTTTATGTCGCCTGTGGGACTTTCAAAAATAACCGATCTCTCTCCCAAGCGCATCGTAGCCTTTATGATGGGGGTGTGGTTTCTCTCCTCGGCCTTTGCCTTTCAGATCGTCGGTTTTATCGGGAAACAACTCGCCATTGAAAGTGACAACCCCGATGTACGCGGTTTTGAGACGCTGGAGGTGTATACTGGAGGTTTTGAACTGATCGCTCAATACGCCCTGGCGGCAGGTGTCATCGTCCTGGTTACAGCCCCTCTGATGAAACGTCTGATGGGTAATGTTCATTAGAATAGACACGCTCCTGTAATCCGGGAAAAACCTTAGGGGTAACCCTGGTGTTTATTCGAGGGGAATCTCAATTTTGTAAGCTCCCGCGTAGGCTGTGGCGTGAAAGGGTATACCTTTTTGGGCACAGCTTTTTTTCCAGCGTTCCAGATCGCTGGTATAATTACTTCCGTCCGCAATGACCACCCCGGGCTTCAGCACCTGGAGTACTCTGCCTAGATGTACCCTGGGAGAACCGCTCAGCAGCAGGTAGTACGGGTGGGATTCCTCAGGGGAATACAGGCCGGTTCGGTCGAGTACTCTTAAGGACAAATTGCCCCGGGTATACCTGGGCGCGATGGGGCTGTATTCCGTTTGGCGAATACCCCAGTGTTTTTGAGCGTCCCGTACCAGATAAGCGCCCTTTATGGAGTCGGTGGCAGCCACCTCAAGACGGGATCCTTTTCGTATCCATACCATGGTATGGGCCACCTGGTGCGGGATGATCCATTTTTCGGTTTTGTACCCCTGCACGTACTGGTATATTCCCACACTTTGGAAGAGCAGCAGTAGGAAGGCAATTCCATAAAGGGTTTTATACCCCCTTGTTTTGAGATAGACACCAAAGAGCACTACAGCCAGGACACTGAGAATGCATTCAGGCCCGGTCATGGAAATGCTGTCAAAAAAGAATGCTTCCTGGGCTGAAGCCCAGTGAACATAGCGGTTCATGCCCCTCAATAGTCCATCCAGGAGGTGAACGGCTGCCCGGGGCAATTCCATAAGTAGCTCAAGACTCAGGCAGGCCAGACCTGTCACCAGTAGGACGCCAAGACCCGGGAGCAATACGAGGTTGGAGAGTAAAAAAAGTCCTGGGAATTGATGGAAATAATACAGGGTTAAAGGCAGGGTTCCCACCTGGGCGGCCAGACTCACGGCAATGAGTTTCCCCAGGGAATTCCCGGGCCACTTTTCAAACGTCAAATACCGGATGAAAAAGGGGTAGAAAACTACAATTGCGGCTACCGCGGCAAAACTCAGCTGGAAGCCAACTTGTAACAGCCAGTTTGGGTTGATGGCCACCAGCATAAACACCCAACACAACCCCAGAAAATGCAGGGTCTGCCCTGTCCTTTCCAGATAAACGGCCAGAGCCACAAAGCTATAGAGCAATACGGCCCGCACGACCGATGGGCTGAACCCGGCAACAAGCGCATACCCCCAAAGGAACGTAAGGCCCACTATTATCTGCAGGCCTTTCCCAAAGCGCAGGCGCCGCAAAGGAGTGAGGACGGCAAAAAGAAAGGTGGCCAGAATGCCCACATGCAGGCCCGAAATCGCCAGGACGTGCAGGATACCCGCCCGCGTATAGGCCAGACGTAATTCCGGATCTATCGCCATACGATCCCCCAGCAGAAGGGCCCGGGCTATCTGTGTTTCCTGCCTGCCCAAACCGAGATCTTCCAAAGCGCCATGTAAGTTTCGCCTCAGGGCCATCAGGGGGGCCTCGCCGGAGGCAGGGGAAGGGGGGGTCAAAAGGCAGGTGGCTGAGGTGAGTTTTACCCGGGCGTATATCCCCTGTGTTTTAAGGTATTGTCCATAATCAAAGCCTCCCGGGTTTCCGGGTGGAGGTACGGGTTGGGGAAGTACAGGGGTTTGAATAAGTTGCCCGGGCAGCAGCGGTGCCCTTGTACTGTCTTTACGCATTTCCACCAGCACCTTTCCCCGGCTGCTGAGGGTGTCTACCCGGCGAATTTCCCCCGTGTATTTTTCGGAGAAGGGTGTGGGTTTTAAGGTCTCGAGTATTCGGATTTCAAGCCACTGTACCTCCGGATGCATTTGATTGAGATAATGGTCGGGTTGGTTCTCAGGGAGGGTAGCCGCCATACCCCACATCCCGATTCCTGCAATAGCCAGCCCGGCCAGGGCCCAGAACCCCCTATGGAGGATGGTGCCCCGAAGGGCATATAAAACGCATACCAAAAGAACAGCGGTAAAGGATATACAGATGAGAAGATCCGGCCTGAGCCAGACCCCGATACAGGTGCCCATGGCGAGCATCCCCGCCAGGTAGAGGGAAGCGGCGGAATGGGAGGACATCGTTAAAACAATCGGGTAGCCTTCACAAAAGCATGATTCCAGTAGCCTTCCCGAAGGGAGGAAACGATGACACCCCTGGAGGTTGTGGAATGGATAAATCTCACTTCTTCGTCCTGTACATCAACCACCAGGCCTACATGGTTGATTTTAGTTCTGCCGCGCTGCGTTTTAAAAAACAGGAGATCCCCTTTCCGTACTTTGTCCACCTTAATTTTTTTACCTTCCTCGGAGAGCATTTCTGAAGTTCGGGGCAGGGCGATGTCGTTTTCAAGAAAAGAGGTGTACAGCAGACCAGAACAGTCCATTCCCTTACGGGTTGTCCCCCCGTATCTGTAGCGAACTCCGGTGAAGGTCAGGGCTGTTTCCACCACGGCATCTGCCGGGGTCTCCTCTGGTGTTTCCGCCGTTTCTGCTGCCGTTTCAGCCACATCGGATTCGGTAACCTCCCCGACGGGATCTCCGGCTACATGAACGCTCCGGTCCTCCGAATAACTCGTATTCTTTTTTACAACCCCACATCGGGCCAAAAAGGTACAGCAAGCCAGTAAAAATAGGAGTTTCCGCATGGATTTCAGAAGCCTTTGGGAATGGCTAAGTTAGGAATTTCATCAAAAATCAAACATTGAACGAGTATTGTAAAGGCAAATCTACTGGCCCGAAGTGAAATCTACAATCAGTTTGGCAGCCTTATCACTGGCTCCCGGACCCCCGAGTTTCACGCGTAAATCTGAGCATGCCTCAAGTTGTTTTTCCCGACCCGGGCCCGAAAGTATTTTATGGAGTTCTTCAGCCAGATGCTCCGTGGTGAGGTCCTCCTGTATCAGTTCGGTAACCACCTGACGGTCCATAATCAGGTTAACCAGGGAAATATATTTCAGGGTGATCAATCGCTTGGCAATCTGGTAGGAAATCCAGTTCCCTTTATAGCAAACCACCTGGGGAACCCCTAAAAGGGCGGTTTCCAGAGTTGCCGTGCCACTGGTCACCAGAGCCGCTGCCGCTGAATTCAGCAGGGGGTAGGTTTGGTTTATCACCAATCCGGCCGGGTGATCTTTCAAAAAGGGTTCATAAAAATCAACAGGGGTGCTCGGGGCGCCCGCAATGACGAATTGATACCCGGGATATCGGGGAGTAAGGGAGAGCATGACAGGTAGCATTTTCGCGATTTCCTGAGGGCGGCTGCCGGGTAAAAGCGCGATAATGGGCTTCTCCGGGCTCAGCTGGTTTTCCGCTCTGAACGTTTCTGAATTCGTTTCGGGCCGCTCCTGCAGGGCGTCGATAAGGGGATGGCCCACAAAGTGCACGGGCATGTCGTGCTTCTTCTCATAGAAATCCTTTTCGAAAGGAAGAATGACGTACATCTGGTCTATGTCCCTTTTGATTTTTCGTACCCGCCCTTCCCGCGAAGCCCACACCTGAGGCGAGATATAATAATGGGTGCGAAATCCGTTTTTCCGCGCCCATTCGGCAATCCGCAGATTGAATCCTGAGAAGTCAATAAAAATAAGAGCATCCGGAGCGAAGGCTGCAATGTCTTTTTTACAAAAAGAAAGATTCTGGAAAATTTTGGGCAGATTCGCCAGGACTTCCAGAAATCCCATAAAGGACATTTCTTTATAATGGCGCACCAGTTCCCCTCCGGCCGCCTGCATTCGATCTCCGCCCCAGCATCGGACAACGGCTTCAGGATCATTCCTGAAAATAGCCCGGATCAGGTTAGAACCGTGAAGATCACCCGAGGCTTCTCCGGATATAAGATAGTATTTCACCCCGCAAATATTTTGTAGTAAAGGATCACCAGGGCCGTGAGGATCGTGGCCAGGAGGACACCCCGGGCCCGCTCATCACGCCGTATTTTGAGGAAGCCGAAAAAAGCGAGCAGATTGAGCACTGCCCCCAGGGCCAGCAGACTTCCCACGTGTTCAGCTTCGACAGCAGCCGTGAACGTTTCGGCAATGCCAAGATCCGAAAAGAGGAGGATGTAAAGCAAAACACCAACCGTATTGGCAATGATTCCCACCGCAAATCCGATGGCCATTTCCTTGTACTTTTGTTTTCTATTCATTGAGTGTCCAATTGTTCAGGTCCTGAATGGCATGATGTGCAGTGAGATCAAACATAGTGGGAACTACACTTACATATCCCTGGCTCAGGGCCCAGTGGTCTGTATCTTTTCCCTTATCCAGAAGTTCAAATTCCCCGGTGAGCCAGTAGTATTCCTGTCCTCCCGGGCTCACGCGTTTGTCAAATTTTTCTTTCCAGTTGGCCCGTGCCTGCCGGCAGATACGGATGCCGTGAACCGGCTCTCCTTTAGTCCGCGGAATATTGACATTCAGGACAACCCCGGGCGGCATCCCCTGTTCCAAGGCCTCCCGCGTAATTTTGAGTATGGCCTCCCTGGCAGGTGAAAAATCGGCCTCCCAGGAATAGTCGCAGAGTGAGAATCCAATAGCGGGAATCCCTTCGATGCCCGCTTCAATGGCGGCACTCATGGTCCCGGAATAAATGACATTTATCGAGGCATTAGAACCGTGATTGATCCCGCTCACACAGAGATCCGGTCTTCTCGGGAGCAGTTCCTGAAGTGCAAGTTTTACACAGTCTGCCGGGGTTCCACTGCAGCTGTATTCCTCAGGGGCACCATTCTCAGGATCTATAACAACCTTCTTTGAATACAAGGTGCTATCGATGGTAATCGCGTGTCCCATACCCGATTGCGGACTGTCCGGAGCCACCACCACGACATCGCCCAACTCCTTCATAAACCGGATCAGCATACGAAGTCCGGGAGCTGTAATTCCATCGTCATTTGTGATGAGAATAAGAGGTTTGGGCATGGACTATAATTTATGGTGTAAAAATACGTTTTTCATTAGATAGGGCTTCCAGCAGCCCGCATTAACAAAAAATTAATGGCAATCTTCAGGACTGGCATGGTTTTTTCAGTAATTTAGGGAGTTCATTATTGCTATGAAACGGCTCGTATTCAACGGCCTGAAAAAAATATTACATGAAAAGGAATTTAGTATTCGCATTTTTGGTCCTTCTGATTGCAGTGGCGTCCTGCAGCTTTACCAACCGGTCTTTTGAATCGGATGACAAGGACAAACTATTACTCGACCTGATTACCTATGTTCTGGAGCGGGGGCACTATGAGCCCAAGGATATCAATGATGGGTTTTCTGTCAATGTATTTACAGATTTTATAGAGGAGCTGGATCCCACCCGGCGCTATTTTCTCCAGGAAGATCTTCAGGAATTCGAGCAGTACAAATATCAGATAGACGACCAGCTTAAGAATACAGATATTTCCTTTTTTAATATTGTGTACGAGAGGCTGATGATCCGCATGGACGAAGCCCGTGAAATCTACAGGGAGGTCCTGAATGTGCCTTTTGATTATTCTAAGGAAGAGTTTATAGATGTAGACTATGAGAATGTCGGATATGCGTCTGACCGGAGTGAGCTCTCCGATCGCTGGAGAAAGCAACTTAAATACGCCACTATTGGTGCCTATGATGCCAAACTCACCCTGGCTGAGGGTGATGAGGGCGCGGATTCAAGCCCGGAAGGTGCTGAAAAAGCGGCCCGGGAAAGCACCCTGGAAACCCTTGAGGATTATTTTGAATTTATAGACGAACTGGAGCGCAAAGACTGGTTTGTTCAGTATATCAATACGATTGTAGAAGAATTTGATCCGCACACCCTTTATTTTCCACCGGAAGAGAAAGAGCAATTCGACGTGAGAATGTCGGGTCGTTTCGAAGGGATTGGGGCGCGGCTCCAAAAACAATCGGAAGGTGCCAAGATCGTAGAGATCATTTCAGGAGGCCCAGTTTGGCGCGACCAGCGCCTGGATGTAGGGGATGAAATCCTGAAAGTGGGTCAGGATGGGGAATCTCCGGTTAATATTATCGGGATGCGCCTCTCGGATGCGATTAAACTGATCAAAGGTCCCAAGGGGACGGTCGTGGATCTGACAGTGCGTAAAGTGGATGGTACCGTAGAGGTGGTTTCCCTGACGCGTGATGTCGTGGAACTGGAAGAGTCCTTTGCGAAATCTGCCATGATTATTAAGGAAGACCAGAAATTCGGCCTGATCAACCTGCCTCAGTTTTATGTGGATTTTGATGACTACAACGAGCGGAACGCCGCCTCTGATGTAGCCAAAGAAATTGAAAGACTTAAGGAGGAAGGGATTCAGGGACTGGTACTCGATCTACGTGACAATGGAGGCGGCTCCCTGAAAACGGTAGTCGATATGGCGGGATTGTTTATTGAAGATGGCCCTATAGTCCAGGTGCGGTCTTCGGCCAAGGACAAAGAAATTTATGAGGATAAGGATGAGCGCATCCAATGGGATGGGCCTCTGGTTATACTGGTCAACGAGCTTTCCGCTTCTGCTTCTGAAATACTGGCGGCCGCCATGCAGGATTACAAGCGCGCGGTGGTGATCGGCAGTAAGCAGACTTTTGGTAAAGGAACGGTTCAAAACCTGATTCCACTCGAGAGTATTGTCCGAAGCAATGAATACGGGGATTTGGGAGCTATCAAACTCACCACTCAGAAATTCTACCGGATCAATGGAGGCTCTACCCAATTAAAAGGGGTGGAGAGCGATGTGGTGGTGCCGGACCGCTACAGCTATATCGATCTGGGGGAACGCGACCAGCGCAATCCCCTGCAATGGGATAAGATCAGCCCGGCGAAGTATACGCCCTGGGAGGGATACATCGATTATGAGGCGACGATTAAACAGAGTACGTCCCGTATGAAAGACCACCCGCAAATTGCGCTTATTGAGGAGAATGCACAATGGCTCAAAGAGCAACAGGACGAAACCCTGGTGCCGCTGAATTACGACGGATATCTGGAGCGTGAACGCCAGAACAAGGAGAAATCGCAGTATTTCAAATCGAAGATGGAATATGATTCCAAATTGAATTTCAGCTCTCTGACCTATGAACGCGAATTGTTTACCCAGGATTCTGTTTTGAGGGAAAAACGCAATCGCTGGCACAAGAATTTGGCCAGGGATGTGTACGTGGAAGAGGCTGTTAATGTCCTGGAAGATCTGAAGGTCAATAATTTTAAAAAGGTAAAATTAGCCAGCCGGGATCAGGGCTAAATCTAGGGAGCCCCGGCCAATCCCCTTGTTCTGAAAAGTGATCCTCATGGGATTGAAACTTCCCCGGATTCTGTAATTTCATTAGTTTTCAGGCATGGGAAGAAGACGGATTTCCAGGCAAAAGTGGACCTATATAATCCTATTCTGGATTGTGGTCATCGGTTTTTGGTGGCTCGAAAGGTACGCTTTCCAGGATACCTATGAATCCGAATCCGCGCAGGCACATACCACCGTTTTTCCGGAAACCTATATTCCCTCTTTTGAAGGTGGAGAACTCATCATCCACGATTATTTTCTGCTTTCTTACGCCGAGAGATACGAACAGGCGGCCTGGGTAGCTTATACGCTCGAGAAGGCCCACCTTACAGGGGCTATGCGAAAACGACCGTATTATATACAGGATCCGCAGGTAGGCACGGGTTCTGCCGACTGGAGGAACTTTAAGGGTTCGGGCTACGACCGGGGCCATCTTTGTCCGGCCGGAGACCGGAAATTTTCTGAAACGGCTTACAACCAGACTTTCTATACCAGCAACATCAGTCCTCAGGATCGGCAATTCAATGCCGGAATCTGGAATGAACTCGAACAACAGGTGCGGGGCTGGGCGCGGGAATACGGAAGACTCCACGTCATCACCGGGGGCGTATTAGGGGAAGGGCTTCAAACTATTGGAACAGAGCATGTGGCCGTACCCGAAGCGTATTATAAGGTGGTGATCCGAGAGGAGGGAGATGATATCCGGGCCATCGGATTTCTGATTCCCAATACGGGAACGGATCTTCAGCCCGAGGCATTCCTGATTCCTCTGGACGATCTTGAAGTGTTAACCGGTTTGAATTTTTTTCCGCAATGGTCTGAGAAGGCCCAGGAATCTCTGGAAAGTTCAGTCAATTCCCGCCCGTGGAGTTTCTAATTCCACTCCTTCAGCCGGTTGGCATCCAGACGGAGAAAAATAAACAGCAGTAAAGTAAAACCGATTAAGCCGGAACCCCCGTAACTGAAGAAGGGCAGGGGGATCCCAATGGTGGGAAGCACTCCGATCACCATACCGATATTGATAAAATAGTGGATCAGGAGTATGGATACTACCCCGTAGCCATACATTCGGCTAAAGGGGTTTTTCTGACGTTCGGCCAGGTGCACCAGCCGCAGCAGCAGTATGGTAAAAAGCAATACGACCGCACTGGTACCGACAAAGCCCCATTCCTCACCCACAGTGGTAAAGATGTAATCTGTATGTTGCTCGGGAACAAAATCCCCTTTGGTCCTTGTCCCTTCCAGAAATCCCTTTCCAAAGAACCCCCCGGATTCTATCGCCTTTTCGGACTGATACGTATTGTATCCGATAGTCTTGCGGATTTCTTCCAGTTTATCGGGGTCTTTTTCAAGGCGAAGCCACAAGCTGAACCGGTCGCGGTGGCGTTGTTCAAATACATTTTCAAAGACAAAATTAACCGAGAGTGAAAAGGCCAGGGTGAGCACGTAAAACCCGATGACCGGAATCATAGGGATACGTACAGATGGTTTTTTCAACAGGAAGATTATACCCACGATCAGTGCGAGACCAATGGCCACCCAAACCGATCCGAACATCAGGGTGCATACAAAAACCAGGATGGCTAGAAATCCAATAGCCAGATACCAAAGGGGGAGCCCTTCCCGGAACAATACGAATATGAGGGAAAAAAATACCAGAGCACTTCCCGGATCGGGTTGGGGAATGATCAAAAGGGCAGGCAGGATCAGAATAAGCAGCGACATCATCTGGTCTTTGCGTATTTTGATATCGGTCTGAATGTCGCTGAGGTATTTTGCCAGGGCCAGGGCCGTAGCTGTCTTGGCCAGCTCGGAGGGCTGCAGGTTGAAAAAGCCAAGGTCATACCAGGAGGTGGCCCCTGCAATGGTTTTTCCAAAGGCAAAAAGACCGAGGAGCAGGACCAGGGCGATGATATAGAAAAGACTGGAGAAGCGCTCGTAAAAACTGGCTTCCAGAGCCATCACAAGGACGATAAAGGCAAGGCTGATACCGATAAACATCAACTGCTTTCCATAGAGCTGACTCGTGTCAAAAATGGAGGTGCTTTCTTCGGTGAATGTACTGGAATAGATGTTGATCCAACCCATGGCCAGGAGCAGGAAAAAGATCAGGACGCAGACCCAATCAACCCGGCGCAAGGCGCTGTTACCAGACATACTCGTTGATCTTGAATTCGGATCCGGAATAGGGTTTCGCGTACTCGTGATCCAGCGTTTTTTCCAGCATCCGCTTTTCGAGATCTTTTCGGCTGATTTCTCCCTTTATATATTTTTCAATCATCAGGGAGGCGATATGACCCGCATATCGGGCGCCGTAATACCCATTTTCAATATAAACGGCAATGGCGATCCGGGGGTTGTCCACCGGAGCAAAAGCGACAAAAACAGAGTGGTCGGTAAGCTGGGTGCGCTCCCCCTCAATACGGGTATAGTTCTCTACCGTTCCCGTTTTACCGGCGATTTCTATGCCGGGAACCTGCAGCCATTTTGCGGTTCCTTTTTCATAAACGTCGGCCATACCCCGAACTACGGGTTCAAAGTGTTCCGGATCTATGGTGGTGTATTTCCGCTGGGTGAATTCCGGATTTTCGATGGTCTTATCTCCGATTTTCTTCAAAAAGTGGGGCGTGTAATAGAATCCCCTGTTGGCGATGGCGGCTGTCATATTCGCCAATTGAATGGGTGTGGCTGCCACTTCTCCCTGGCCAATGGCATTGGAGATGATGTAGGTGGAAGTCCAGCGACCATCCCCGTATACCTTGTCGTAATACGCCTTATTGGGAATCCGACCCGGCCGTCCTGTGGGAAGGTCATACCCCAGGTAATCGCCAAGACCAAAACTCTTCATGTGTTTTTCCCAGACGTCCATAGCATCATCCGTAGTTTCAAAACTCTCATAAAACTTTCGGAAGGTTCCGGCAAAGTAGGCGTTGCAGGATTTATAGATGCCACTGTTCATGGTTCTCAGCCCGCCCCCACAATGACATCCTCTTTTGGTTCTCCCCACATAAAAACCATTATAGCAACGGAAGGTAGTTTCTGTACTGATCACACCTTCCTGAAGGGCTGCAAGGGCCTGCAAGGTTTTAAAAGGAGATCCGGGAGAAGGTTCTGCCAGAATGGAACGGTCCCAGGTGGGTTTGGAGATAGAGTCGTTGTGCAGGCGGCTGTAATTTCGGGAGCGTTCCCGCCCAACGAGCAGTTCCGGAACATACGTGGGGCCTGAGATCATAGAGAGAATTTCCCCGCTGCCGGGTTCAATAGCGACGATGCCACCCCGTTTCCCGACCATCAGCTGCTCTCCGTACTCCTGTAGTTTTTTGTCCAGGGTGATGTGGATTTCCGTACCCGCTTTGGCCAGGGTATCTAAACTTCCTTCTTTATACGGGCCGATGACCCTGTTAAACCGATCTTTCTGAATGTATTTTTTGCCTTTTCTACCCCTGAGGACCTCTTCGTATTGTTTTTCAATACCCGTACGCCCGGTGAGCTCTCCGAGTTCGTATAAGGGATTGCTCTTTAAATCCCATTCGTTTACCTCGCTGATATACCCCAGGACACTTGCCCCGGCATTGGTATCATAATCCCTCAGGGATCGCTTTTCAATGTAAAAGCCCCTGTATTTTCGCATCTTCTCCTGCAAGCTCGCGTAGTCTTCTTTGGAGAGCTGGGGCACCAAAACCGATGGAAGGCGCGGGGAATAGATCCGGGCCTTTTCCATTCGTTGTATAAAATGCTCCCGGGTAATGCCGAGCATCGAACAGAACTCCAGGGTGTCTAAGGGTTTTACATCTCTGGGAACGACCATAACGTCGTAGGCGGGTTGATTGGCCACCAGCAGGTCTCCGTTCCGGTCATAGATATACCCCCGCTCCGGATAATCATATACAATAGTCACTGCAGGATCTTCCAGAATTTGGTTGGGGGAAATGCGGAATAACTGCAGGTAGGACAACCTGCTGAGGAAGGTGATTCCTATCAGAATAATCAGGGATGATAAGACCAGTTTCTTCATGGCAATACCCCAAGGGGCGTGTTATTCTTTTCTTCCTGAAAACAAGGCGATGAGCAGTACCCCAAAAATAAAAGTACTCCCACCGGTAAAGAGGATCCGTTTCAAAATTAAGAGCAAATTCGGCAAACTAAAAATTTCTAACCCAAAGAATGTCAGGTGGTGTATCCCTATTAATAACGCCAAAAAACTGTATTGTTGTACACGAGTGGAATTGGCGATTCGAAAATTCTGAAATTCCATATTTACCCCAAAAACAAAGCGCATTATAGGGAATCTGAAGAAAGCTGTGGTCAGGGCTGCAGCCGTATGCAGGGCCATGGTATCCGAAAACAGGTCGATACTAAAACCCAGGAGAAAGGCCAGGGCGATCAAAACCGTGCGGTTCTCCTGTGCCGGGTACCAGAAAAAGAACAGGATATAGATCATCGGGTTGATGCTCCCCAGGATGTTCAGGTGGTTAAAAACCAATACCTGAGCCAGTACCAAGCCTATGAACTGTATGGTCCCCCAAACGTACTTATCTGTCATTGGCCACCTCTTTTTCCAGGTTGAGCACTTCAGGTCTCTTCCGATTTCGGATCACATAGACATGTCTCAGGTTGGTCATGTCATTAAAGAGCCGGACATTAATCGTGTAAGAGCTGCCCGCCTGATTGAGCTCAAAATCTTCGATCGTACCTATAGGGATGTTTTCAGGAAAAATGCTCGACATAGCTCCTGTGACGACAGTGTCCCCTGCCTTCATCGGCGCCGGTTCCAGTCGGGGGATATCCTCTAATTGCACCCTCGTATAATCCTGCTGATTCCAGGTCAGGGAACCAAAATAGTTCGTATGCTGAATTTTGGCATTAATATTCGACTTTGAATTCAGCACACTCTGGACAGAAGCAAATCCGGAACTGCTTTTCTCCACAATCCCGAGAATACCCCTGGAGGTGATCACCCCCATGTCCTGAAGGATGCTATCGCTTTTTCCGCGGTCCAGGGTGATGTAGTTGTCCGGTTCGGCATAACTATTCTTAACCACCCGGGCCGAAATGACCTCATAGGTCAGGCGTGCCGTGTCCATTTCTACGGTGTCCTGGAGTTCCGCATTGAACCACCTGGATCGCAGCCATTCATTCTCCTTCAGGAGTTTTTCATTATCCTCCTTCAGGTTGAAATACTTCCTGATAGAAGCATTTACGCCATAAATATTCCCTGTAAGCCAGTTTGCCGAATTAAAATACCGGGCCTGATGGTAGTTGTTATTCTGTATGGTCAGGAAAATGGACACGAGAAAAAGGAATAGGTAGAGCAACGTATTCCTATTGTTCAGAATAAAATTAATGATGCGTTGCATGCACGTGCCCTAAAATAGATAAGCGGGTAGGGGGCTATCCGCCGGAGTTACTTAATAAGGATGCTCTTATAGCGTTCCAGATTTTTAAGTGCGATACCCGTACCCCTCACAACGGCCCTCAGCGGGTCTTCTGCAATGTAGACGGGCAGATCTGTTTTTTGAGAAAGGCGCCGGTCCAATCCACGGAGCATAGAACCTCCACCTGCCAGGTAAATTCCGGTGTTATAGATGTCGGCAGCGAGTTCCGGAGGTGTCTGGGAAAGGGTTTCCATTACGGCATCCTCTACCCTGAGAATGGATTTATCAAGGGCTTTGGCTATTTCCCGATAGGTGATGGATACCTGTTTGGGTTTTCCTGTGAGCAGGTCTCTTCCCTGTACTGACATTTCATCCGGAGGGGATTGCAGGTCTTCAGTGGCGGAGCCTATTTTAATCTTTATGTTTTCTGCAGTGCTTTCACCCACATAGAGGTTGTGCTGGGTGCGCATATAATAAATGATATCATTGGTAAAGACATCTCCCGCGATCTTCACAGATTTATCGCAGACGATACCGCCCAGGGCAATTACGGCGATTTCGGTGGTTCCCCCCCCGATATCTACGATCATGTTCCCTTTGGGTTGCATAATGTCCAGGCCGATACCAATAGCTGCTGCCATCGGTTCGTGGATGAGGTATACTTCTTTGCCGTTCACGCGCTCTGCCGATTCCTTTACCGCCCGCATCTCCACCTCAGTGATTCCGGAAGGAATACAAATGACCATTCTCAAAGCTGGAGGAAACCACTTTTTCTTCAGGGCCGGAATGTTTTTGATAAACATGTTTATCATTTTTTCCGAGGCGTCAAAGTCTGCAATAACCCCATCCTTCAGGGGACGTATGGTTTTTATGTTTTCATGGGTTTTTCCCTGCATCATATTCGCCTCCCGGCCCACAGCTATAATTTTACCGCTGATACGATCCCGCGCCACTATAGAGGGGCTGTCCACAACTACTTTGTCATCGTGAATGATCAGGGTGTTCGCCGTGCCCAGATCGATGGCTATTTCTTCAGTCAGGAAGTCGAAAAATCCCATTCGTATTTAGTTAGTTGCCCGATAAAAGGTCAAATTTCATCGTCAAAAGTAGTAAAATTAATGCTTAAAATGACGTGTTCCGGTCATTACCATTGACATCTTGTTTTCATTGCAATAATCGATGCTCAACTGGTCTTTAATGGAACCTCCGGGTTGGATTACCGCCTTGATACCGCTTTTCCCCGCGATCTCCACACAATCCGGGAAAGGGAAGAAGGCATCGCTGGCCATGACAGCACCCTGAAGGTCAAAGCCAAAAGAAGTCGCCTTGTGGATCGCCTGATTCAGGGCATCTACCCGGGAGGTCTGGCCCGTACCGCTGGCGCAAAGCTGTTTGTTTTTGACCAGTACGATGGTGTTAGACTTGGTGTGCATACAGATCCGTGAAGCAAAAAGAAGGTCTTCCGTCTCCCGATCTGACGGTTCGATCTCAGTAGCCAATGTCAGGTCTTCCGCCTGGTCGGTTTTTGTATCCCGGTCCTGGAAAAGGATTCCGTTGAGGCAGGTCCGGATTAAAGTACCGGGCAGATCCCAGTGTTTCTGAACCAGCAGTATTCGATTTTTTTTGCCCTTGAGAATTTCCAGGGCATCGCTTTCGAAAGAAGGGGCAATGACCACTTCGCAGAAAAGACTGTGAATTTTTTCCGCAGTAGCCACGTCTATGGGGGTATTGCTGATGAGGATCCCGCCGAAGGCAGAAACCGGATCGCCGGCCAGGGCATCGCTGTACGCCTCAGAGAGGGTGGGGCGCGTCGCCAGACCACAGGCATTGTTGTGTTTCAATATGGCAAAAGTGGGGGCGTCGTCCTTGAACTCTGCCATCAGATTCACAGCAGCATCAATATCCAGAAGATTATTATAAGACAGGGCTTTCCCATGAAGTTGGTCGAACAAGCCGTCAAAATCGCCGTAAAACCGCCCTTCCTGATGTGGGTTTTCACCGTAGCGAAGAGTCCTTCCCGCCAAAAGGCTCAATTTAAAGGCAGGGATGTCCTGGCTTTGGTTAAAGTAGTTAAAAATAGCACTGTCGTAATGCGAGGAAGTATTGAATGCCCGCGCTGCAAAAACCTGGCGTTCCTGCAGGGTGGTTTCTCCTGAGGAGCGTTCCAGCAGTTCCAGGAATTCTGAATAGTCTTCCATGGAGGATACACAAAGGACATCCCGGTAGTTTTTAGCAGCTGCCCGGATAAGGGAAATCCCACCAATATCGATCTTTTCAATAATATCCGCTTCGGAGGCTCCTTCTGCAACTGTTTTTTCAAAGGGGTATAAATCCACAACTACAATATCCAGAGCGGGTATTTCATAGGCCGTCAGTTGTTCCCTGTCGCCTTCCAGATCTCTTCTTCCCAGAATGCCCCCGAATACTTTAGGGTGCAGGGTTTTCACCCGGCCGCCGAGGATGGACGGATATCCGGTGATGTTTTCCACAGCTGTAACGGGAAGGCCCAGGTCGCGGATAAAGGCTTCGGTTCCCCCCGTAGAGTACAGGGCTATCCCCAGGTCGTGGAGTTTGCGTACAACCGGTTCCAAACCGTCTTTGTGAAATACGGAAATAAGGGCAGAGCCCGCTTTTTTGGAATCACTCATGGTATCGGAATTGTAATGGGTTTCAGATGGGCAAAAGTACTCCATTTGGGAGTAAAAATCCCACAGGGGTTATCAACAATCCGCGAGAAGTTTTAAAGAATATGAGCGACCTCTTCGCAGACGAATTCCAGAAAGCGCTCGTCCTTGTCGGAAAAAGGATCCGGGGTGTGGGAATCGATATCGAGTTGCCCGATATTGACGCCCTGCACAAAAATGGGGACGACGATTTCAGCCTTGACATGTATGCTGCAGGCGATGTAATTATCCTGGGCGGCCACGTCGGGCACTACAAAGTTCTGGTTACTCAGGGCCACCTGTCCGCAAATGCCTTTTCCGAATGGGATCACGGTGTGGTCTGTAGGATCTCCGGCATAGGGCCCCAGTTTAAGCTCCTCCAGGTCTCCATTTCTGAAATAAAAACCAACCCAGTCATACGCGGGTATCTCATTTTTCAACAGGTTGCAAACCTCCTGAAGGCGGTCGGTTACCGAAAGGGCTGAATCCCTCAGAACTTCGAGGACATGGGGTTTGAGTGCTTCGAACATATACGATGAGAATTAGGGAATGGAAAGTACAAAAGAATCTGCTTGTCAGAAAAGGGTATGACAAAAAAAACCGGCGGGATTTCCCGCCGGTTTTACACTTAGACTCTGGGGTCTGTGCATTACATCATACCCGGCATACCGCCACCTCCCATTGGAGGACCTGCTGGTACGTCTTCTTTGATGTCTGTCAGGGCACACTCCGTAGTGAGGATCATACCCGCAACAGAGGCCGCATTTTCCAATGCGATACGGGTCACCTTCTTAGGATCGATGATCCCTGCCTTCATCATATCGACATACTTTTCAGATTTGGCGTCATATCCGAAATCTCCTTTGCCTTCGTGAACCTTGCTGACCACAACGGAACCTTCTCCTCCGGCGTTTTCGACAATGGTGCGAAGCGGAGCCTCGATAGCCCGGGCCACAATGGCTAATCCGGTTTCTTCATCTGCATTTTCAACTTTTACTTTTGAAAGGACAGACTTCGCGCGAACCAATGCGACACCACCTCCGGCAACAATACCTTCTTCCACAGCCGCACGGGTTGCGTGAAGGGCATCATCTACCCGGTCTTTTTTCTCTTTCATCTCCACTTCAGAAGCCGCACCTACATACAGTACTGCGACACCGCCGGCCAACTTGGCCAAACGCTCCTGAAGCTTCTCCTTGTCGTAGTCAGAAGTTGTGGATTCGATCTGAGACTTGATCTGGCTCACACGGGCCTTGATATCCTTAGCAGATCCGGATCCGTTCACCAGCGTGGTGTTGTCCTTATCGATGCTCACTTTTTCACAAGTACCCAGCATGTCGATAGAAGTGTTCTCCAGGGTGAATCCACGCTCCTCGGATATAACAGTACCTCCTGTTAAGATAGCGATATCTTCAAGCATCGCTTTTCTGCGGTCTCCAAATCCGGGGGCTTTAACAGCGGCGATTTTGAGACTTCCCCGAAGTTTGTTCACTACCAAAGTGGCCAAAGCCTCTCCATCTACATCCTCTGCGATGATCAACAGGGGTTTACCGGATTGGGCTACGGGTTCGAGAACAGGAAGCAAATCCTTCATCGTAGAAATCTTCTTGTCAAAAAGAAGTATGTACGGGCTGTCCAGTTCTGAAATCATCTTTTCAGAATCGGTAACGAAGTAAGGGGAGAGGTATCCGCGATCGAATTGCATACCTTCTACCACATCCACATAAGTGTCAGTACCTTTGGCTTCTTCCACAGTGATCACACCTTCTTTCCCGACCTTCTTGAAAGCCTGGGCGATCAGGTCGCCGATGGCTTCTTCATTGTTCGCCGAGATAGAAGCTACCTGCTTGATCTTATCGGAAGAGTCTCCAACTTTTTTGGATTGCTTGTCGAGGTTTTCAACAATGGCCTCCACAGCCTTGTCGATCCCGCGCTTCAGATCCATTGGGTTCGCACCTGCAGCGACATTTTTAAGTCCTTCTTTAACGATGGCCTGTGCCAGTACGGTGGCTGTAGTGGTTCCGTCTCCGGCCAGATCGTTGGTTTTGGACGCGACTTCTTTTACCATCTGAGCTCCCATGTTCTCAAGGGCATCTTCCAGTTCGATTTCCTTGGCTACGGTTACTCCATCCTTAGTGACTACAGGGGCCCCGAAAGACTTGCTGATGATCACATTACGCCCTTTCGGGCCCAGGGTTACTTTTACGGCATTCGCAAGGGCATTTACGCCTCGCTTTAGTCCGTCTCTTGCTTCAATGTCAAAGGTTATATCTTTTGCCATAATATTTATAGAATTTTTGTTGGATTAAATAAACAGGGAAGACCACTGTCTGTATTTTGTTCCTTTTCCTTAAATGATCGCGAGGATATCGCTTTCACGCATCATGAGGTAATCTTTACCATCGAATTTTAGCTCAGTGCCGGAGTACTTACCGTAGAGTACCGTATCTCCTTCTTTCACGGTCATGTCCTCATCCTTGGTGCCAGGCCCAACAGCTACGACTTTCCCTTTTTGCGGTTTTTCTTTTGCCGTATCTGGAATAATGATCCCAGAAGCTGTTTTGGTCTCTGCAGCCATAGGTTCAACCAGGACTCGGTCTGCCAATGGTTTGATGTTTACTTTAGCCATATTAATCGCTTTTATATTGATTTAAAGTTTCGCTCTTTGGTGGCACAAACTATGCCAGTACTAAAAAACTGACAGTTTGTTAAAACAAAAATGCCAGCTTGTCATCTAAGCTGGCATTTTGAAATTTTATACTGCATTTATTGCAGGGTGTCTATCGGACTGGCACCTTCCTGAGCCGGAACTTCTTCCGGGATTTCATCGGGTAATGTTTCAGGGACGCTCTCTACTCCGTCTTGCTGAAGGAGTTTAGATTCGGCTTCCTGAAAGTTAGATTTCAGGGCGACATTCGAGAGCAGGATGAGAACGATAAGGATCGAGGCCAGGGTCCACGTAGACTTGTCCAGGAAATCCCCCGTTTTCTTAACCCCGCCTACAACCTGGTTTCCGCTGCCACCGAAGGAAGAAGAAAGTCCGCCACCTTTGGGGTTCTGTACCATTACGACGAGCATCAATAACAGACACACGATGATGATCAGAATTAAGAATATGGAAAAAGTGCTCATGGGTTTCGCTGCTATTTATTGGCCTGGAGTTTCTCCACTGCCGTAATTTGGTCTGCAAAGAAACTACTTTTTTCCGGATATTTCAAAATCAGGATGCGGTAAGCCTGAATCGCTTTTTTGAACTTTCCCTGTTCCAGATATACGCGGGCCAGGGTTTCCGTCATCAATTGCTTTTTATCGATCTTCAGGGACTGTGAAATATCGACCTGAGGAGTAGCCGGATCCCCTGGTTTTAGTTTTGGATTGTCGGCGATAAAGCGGTCGATCAATTCGAATTTTTTTTCCCGATCCGAATCTGCAGTCTGAAGCTCCTCCTTATTTTCAGTTGCTGTGGTTTCCGCTGTCTCTTTTTGGACCGGGGTTGGAGCCATTTGCGTGAGTTGCAGCCACTGAGAGAAAGAGTGCCGCTCATCTCGGGTAAACTCCAGAGGGCTTCCGATTTTTAGTTTCGCTTTGGCTTCTGCCTGAGCCACCTCAAGGCTTTTGTCCATTTCCGGATCCTTGGATCGAAAGAGTTTCGGATCCAGGATCTGATCTGCCTCCTGAGTGTTTCGGGGAAGGGGACTGTCTTCCTCCTTTTGGATCATATCCGTATCTCTTGCTGTGTTGGGAATCACTTCTTCAGAGATGATTTCCTGATCGGCCAGTGCCTGCTTCCCAGATATCGCATCGGCGATTCGGTTCGGGATAAACTCCTCTGAGGTGATCAGATCAAAAAGCACTTCCCGGTCTGCGGTGCAGGCCGCCGTGGTTTTCAGGGCCTGGTTGTATTTGTAACTGTTCAGATGTTTTAAACCATACAGGTGCATCGCCCGGGCGGCCTGAAACCAGGGGTAGGTCTCAATCAACTCCTCGAGCTGGCCGGTCTGGACCTCGGTTTGGACCGATTTGGGGTCTTTGAGCAGGTATGTAAAGTCTGATACGTTCATCTTTTACCAGTCGGCCAGGGACCGTGTAAAAATATCCTGATTGATTCGTTCGAATATCTCCCTGTGGGCTTCATCCCGGACAGAGGCCAGCTGTGAACTTCCCGGGTAGTCGTAAAAGAAAGAGAAACGCTGTTCAAAATTGGTATCCTCCTTAGTGTTGTTGTAGAAACGGACATTGACCGTGATCGTCAGCCGGTTTTGGGCAGCCCTTTGTTCTGCGGTGGCGGTCATGGGAGAGACCCGGTACTCCACTATTTCCCCTTCATAAAGGAGATCTCCATTGGAAGAGACGAGATCCAGGCTGGTTTGGTTTAAGATCAGATCCTGCAGCGAGAGGGTGAAATCCCGATCCAGGCCGGGGTCAAAAACAGAACCCGGACTCTGAGAAGCGTAGTTCTGAAAGTAATTCACCTGAAAGGTCTGTGCGGTCCCGACATCCCCTCCTGTAAAATTATAGGCCCCGCACCCGATCAGCAGGGTAAAGGCTGACAGTGCAAAAAACAGTCTTAAAAGGGTTTTGGGGGCGTACATAGGATGGGGCGTTAGAGATCGTATTGTTTGATTTTCCTATACAGGGTGCGTTCTGAAATTCCGAGTTCTGCTGCGGCCGCTTTGCGTTTCCCTCTGTTCCGCTCCAGAGATTTGGCAATCAGTTCAATTTCTTTTTGTTGGAGGGAGAGGGTTTCCTCTTCCTCGATTTCCTCGGCAAAATGGTATTTATCCCCGCCTGGCCTTGAAGCCGCAGGACTGGTTATTTCAAGCTCTGTACGGGCAGGGGGCAGGACAGCAATCGCAGATTTCTCCTCGGATTCATCCCCGTTCTGACCGTAAATCTTCTGTATGAGTTGCTCATTTTCCTCTTGTACTTGCTGTGAATTGTCGTGTTTGAGTAATTCCAGGGTCAGTTTTTTCAGATCGTTCAGATCCGATTTCATGTCAAAGAGTACTTTATATAGGATTTCCCGCTCATTGCTGAAATCCCCCTGCTTGCGTCCTTCGGGCACCACGGCGGGCAGGTTGGCCGATACCGCGTTTGAAGGGAGGTAAGCTTTCAAGTCGGATGCCGTAATATTGCGTTCCTTTTCCAGGACTGAAATCTGTTCAGCTACATTGCGGAGTTGCCGGATATTTCCCGGCCAGCGGTAATGTATCAGCAGATCCTGAGCGGCCTCGTCGAGCCGGATAGTGGGCATCTGATACTTCTGAGCAAAATCAGAGGCAAATTTCCGGAACAACAGGTGAATATCTTCTTCCCGATCCCTCAGGGGTGGCAGGTGAATTTCCACAGTACTGAGACGGTAGTACAGGTCTTCCCTGAATTTACCGTCCCGAATGGCCTCCTGCATATTCTGATTTGTCGCGGCCACGATCCGCACGTCTGTTTTCTGGACGTTGGACGATCCTACCTTGAGGAATTCCCCGTTTTCCAGAACCCGCAGCAAACGCACCTGTGTGGTCAGGGGAAGTTCCCCTACCTCATCCAGAAAAATTGTGCCCCCGTCTGCTTCTTCAAAATAACCGCTCCGGGTTTGCGTAGCTCCGGTAAAGGCCCCTTTTTCGTGTCCGAAGAGTTCGCTGTCTATTGTGCCTTCGGGGATGGCACCGCAGTTTACGGCGATGTATTTGTTGTGTTTTCGGTGCGATAAAGCGTGTATGATCTTTGGAATAGATTCTTTCCCGACGCCGCTTTCCCCCGTAACAAGCACAGAGATATCGGTAGCGGCAACCTGAATAGCCTTTTCCAGGGCGCGGTTCAGGTGTACATCGTTCCCGATGATTTCAAATCGCTGTTTGATGCTTTGGAGGTTACTCATTTATCGGTTGTTTTCTGAATGCGCCACGGCATGCCCCAACAGGGTTGCCGAGGTACACCCCTCAATCTTTACATCTACGAATTCTCCTTTTTTATACGGCCCTTTTGGAAATACCACCACGGTGTTCTGAGAATTCCTCCCCATCCAATGGGCCTCCGATTTTTTGGAGTCCCCTTCGATCAGGACTTCTGTGGTTTGCCCGATATAATTCTGATTCCGATACAAGCTGTGTTTTTGTTGCAGACTGATAATTTCGGTAAGGCGTCTTTTTTTAACTGCTTCAGGCACGTCGTCTTCGAGTTTTCGGGCCGCAAGGGTCCCCGGGCGCTCCGAATAGGCGAACATAAAGCCGAAGTCGTACTTTACATACTCCATCAGGGAAAGGGTCTGCTGATGGTCAGCTTCTGTCTCACCCGGAAATCCTGAAATCATATCGTGACTGATCCCACAATTTGGGATGCGCTGGCGGATGCCTCTGATCAGTTCAAAATACTCCTCCCGGGTATGCAGGCGGTTCATCGCCTTTAAGATAGTATCGCTCCCACTCTGAACCGGGAGATGGATATAATTGCAGATGTTGGGGTGCCGGGCCATGGTGTCGATAACATCGAGGGTCATGTCCTGGGGGTTGGAGGTCGAAAAACGAATGCGCATTCCCGGCTGGGCATTGGCTACCCGGTCTAAAAGGCCTGCAAAATTTACAGCCGTTGCCTGTTGCATCGGGCTGGCATTCGCGAACTCTTTCTTGAGTCCGCCCCCATACCACAAATAGCTGTCCACATTCTGTCCGAGCAAAGTCACCTCTCGGTAGCCCTGTTGCCACAAATCGGATACCTCTGATAAAATGGACTGCGGATCGCGACTTCGCTCCCGGCCCCGGGTGAACGGAACTACGCAAAAAGTACACATATTGTCGCATCCCCGGGTAATAGATACAAACGCGGTTACCCCGTTACTTCCCAAACGCACCGGAGCTACATCTCCATAAGTCTCCTCCTTCGACAGGATCACATTGACCGCCTGCTGTCCGCTTTCGACTTCTTTGACCAGGTTGGGGAGGTCTTTATAGGCATCCGGTCCCACAACCATATCGACAATTTTTTCTTCTTCCAGCAGTTTATGCTTTAAGCGCTCTGCCATACAACCCAATACTCCCACTTTCAGCCCAGGGTTTACTTTCCGGGCTGCATTGAATTTTTCCAGTCTTTTGCGAACGGTCAGTTCAGCTTTCTCCCGGATCGAACAGGTATTTACAAGGATCAGATCTGCCTCCTCCATCTGCTGGGTTGTGTTAAAACCTTCACCAGTGAGAATGGAAGCCACGATCTCGCTGTCAGAAAAGTTCATCTGACACCCATAGCTCTCTATATATAGTTTGCGGGTATTCTTTTGGGCACCTTTAAGACTCAGTGCCGTCCCCTGCAGATCCTCCTTGAGTAACTTCTCCATAGTACAATGCCTTTCTGATCCTTTGGAAAGGGCAACAAAGATAAGGCATTATAAGATTCTGACAATTTGACAGACGAAAAAATCCCTTCGGATTTCAGGACCTCCTTCAGTCCTCCCATTCCAGCAAGCGCACCTGCCCGTCTTTGACCACCGCGTTAATCCCCTGAATTTCCCCATCGACAAGGCGATCCAGTGCCTGCAATTCTGTTTCCAGTTCGGCCCGTACTTCCCGGAAGAATTCCCGCGACTGATCGGTTGGGGGATAATCGCCCCGCTGGGAATCTGCCATCAGGAAGGCCAG
>CAKZOC010000061.1 GCA_937136025.1 uncultured Bacteroidota bacterium | reverse complement strand
GGTATTCCCGCCGGTGTATTCGGCAATGGCCCAGTTGTTTAAAACTCCTGCCTTTCGCTCTTCATCCGGAATTCCTGAAAAAAAATCATATGCCTTTTGATAGGCCTCCAAAGACTCCTCAATCGAGCCATAGGTCATCAGGATCACTCCTTTGGTGTCATAGACATTCCCGAGGCCATATACATCATTAATGGCAGTGAAACTGGCCGCAGCACTATCCAGACAAGCCGTTTTTTTGTCCATCTCATCCAGGCCATAACACCATGCCAATCTATGATAGGACTTGCCTTCAAGCCTCGGGCTTTTCAACTGTTTCGCCAGGTCTAATGCTTTTTGAGCATACATTTCTGACGTCTCACCGGAATAGAACAGATACGCCATCCTGAGATAGGTCTCACACTTTAACGAGTCTTCCGGCATCAATTTTACCGCCGCGCTCAGGCTGTCCAATTCCCTGGATTGACCGGCTATAAAGTTGATACCCGCCAGAAACAGAATGATGAATACCCTTATCGTTCTCATACTGTCAAAATTATCGAATTCTTTGGAGCGGTCAACACCTAATTCAATGATTATCAGCATCACACAATTGTGTGATGCCTCCTCTGACAAAAGGATGATTTTTAAAAATCACTGAATAGAGTGTAAAATCCCAGATTATGCAAAAGTAACTTTGACCAAAGCCGGTATGAGAGGATGCGCTTAATCTGATGAAACACAATTCCGATGACCCACAAGATAAAATACGCAGCAATTCAAAGGGAAGTTCCATTAGATTCCTCGTCTAAATCACTTCTCGATATCTCCATCGACAATAAAATCCCGCACCTCCATGAATGCGGCGGTAATGGGGTATGCACTACATGCAGGGTACGCATCCTGGAAGGGATACAAAATCTAAGCCCGAAATCTGCTTTCGAAATTAGCAGCAGCCACGCCAGAAAATGGGATCCCTCTATTCGCCTGGCCTGTCAGGCACGTCCGAAAGGTGATGTCACACTGCAACGTCTAATCTGGTCCAATAGCGAGGTAAACAATTTACAAAAAGAATTAGCGCCAACAGGGCGTGCAGAGGAGCGGCCCATAGCCATCCTATTTTGTGATCTGCGAAATTTTACCAATCTCTCTTCTCATAACCTCAATTTTGACATCGCCTATATGCTCAATAGGTTTTATACCGCATTGGGTGAGCCTATACTGATGAACAACGGTATCATTTATCAGTACGTGGGGGATGAGATTATCGGTGTTTTTGGAACCACCGGAGGAACTGGGAGGAAGAATTGTGAAGACGCCATTCGCGCTGCCCTGGGAATGCAGTACGCCCTCCAATCCCTGAACCGAACCGATTTAAAGGATATCGATATAAAACTGAAGTCGGGTATCGGCATCAATTTCGGGACTGCATTTATCGGGCATCTCGGACATCCAACGCATAAACAATTCTCCGTTATCGGAGACCCGGTAAATGTGGCGAGCAGAATCCAAAGTGAAACCAAGGTTACTAACACGGATATACTGATATCTGAAAGCGTGCTGAACAATGTCGATGCTGACACAGTTGAAATAGGAAAAAGCTTCCTGAATAAATTGGCCGGTAAGGACGACCCGTTACATCTGTATGAGCTTGTTGGTTTTAAGGATATGGATCTTCAATTGGAACTACAATCTTCGATGAACACAATGCTCGATGACGAGGAGGAATTCGCCAGCATCTTCTACAACAAAGTGTTCGCTATGGCTCCTGAGGTCCGGGCACTCTTTCGCAACAATATGACCGAACAGGGGCGCTTGCTTACCCATATGCTGGGTGGGATTGTGTATTCCCTTTCCAGGCCGGAGCATCTTAAAAAGGGATTGTCAAAATTGGGTAAGAGCCATGTTCAATACGGCGTAAAAGCTGAATACTACCCGGTGGTTAAGCTGGCCATGATTGAAACTATTGAGGAAGTATTGGGTGAAAATAAAACCCAACGAACCCTTGAGGCCTGGAATTCAGCGTTGGATTTTGTGATTGATACGATGAAAGGACAAGCGTATGCATAACCCATTAAAGAAACTGTAAAACAAACCACATACCTATTAATTTAAAACAACAACAATGTCAACAAAAACAAAGGTTAAGGAATTAGAAGCATCCGTTTTAGAAGTATTAAAAACTCAGGTGAGGGGAGATATCATTTTTCCCGAAGATGCGCAGTACCATGAGACCCGAAAGGTCTACAATGGAATGATCGACAAACGACCGGGAATGTTTGTCATGTGTGTAGATACGGCAGATGTAAAGTACGCTGTGGATTTTGCCCGGGAGAACGACCTGTTGGTAGCCGTCAGAGGAGGAGGACATAACGGTGGCGGACTTGGGCTCTGTGATGAAGGAATGGTTATTGACCTGTCCGGCATAAAATTCGTCCATGTGGATGTTGAGAATAGCACGGTCCGCGTAGGAGGCGGTAATTTATGGGGAGAGGTGGATCATGCCACACATCCCTTTGGACTGGCAGTTCCGGCCGGCATCATTTCTACTACTGGTGTTGGCGGACTTACATTAGGGGGAGGGGTCGGACATCTCTCCAGAAAGTACGGCCTTACCATAGACAATCTCCTTGAGGCAGACATGGTCCTGGCAGATGGGTCTATAGTAACCGTAAATGCTGAGCGGAATACCGATTTATTCTGGGCCATCCGGGGAGGGGGCGGAAATTTTGGCATCGTCACTTCTGTTAAATTCCAGGCGCATCCGGTAAAGAATATTGTTGGCGGCCCTACACTATGGCCGATTGAAAGGGTTGAGGAGGTGATGGAATGGTATCATACCTTTATCAATAATGCCCCTGACGAGCTTAACGGGTTTATAGCCACTATGGTGATTCCCGGGGCTCCTTTTCCGGAAGAACTGCACAACAAAATGTTCTGCGGTATCGTATGGGCCTATGTTGGTGATCCAGAAAAAATGGACGAAGTTTTTGCTCCCGTTCATGCCATGAATCCCATTTTTGCTCATGTAGGAGAAATGCCCTATCCTTCCATTCAAACGCTGTTCGATGGCATGCTGCCGCATGGGTTGCAATGGTACTGGAGGGCCGACTATTTTAAAGAGCTCGGGCCTGAAGTGCGCTCCAGGCATTTAGAATTCGGGTCGAAAATTCCAACACCCCTTTCGCAAATGCACCTCTACCCCATCAGTGGTGCGGCCAGCAGGGTTGGGAAGGAAGATACCCCCTGGGCAAATAGGGATGCCAAATATGCCGGTGTCATTGTCGGCGTGGATCCGGATCCTGCAAACGCAGAAAAAATCACAGATTGGTGCAAGGAATACTGGGAAGCACTACATCCCTATTCCACAGGCGGAGCCTACCTGAATTTTATTATGGACGAAGGTCAGGAACGGATCAAGGCAAGTTACAAAGGCAACTATGAAAGACTTTCTCAGATCAAGAAAGCATATGATCCCGAAAACTTCTTCCGGGTCAATCAGAATATCCTTCCAGCTCAATAATTATAAGCCCCTCGGAATCAAAAATTCCGAGGGGTTTTTCAATACAAGCCACTTTGGAGACTTTAAGAAGTAGCGATTCGTTACGGGGCTCCTAAGTCGCATCAATTTACTTCTCCGATTTAGGGGCGTCGTCAGTTTTGATATCTTTACTTACATCAAAATATAATCTGATCTGCATATGTATTTCATCGAGATCACTACCAAACGCCTTTTCCATAATTCTGTTAGGCTTCCCAAAATCCTGCTGGCCCTTCTTCTGGTCGGCGGATGTACCGCTCCCCCAACCTATGACGTCCTGATCCGGAACGGTCGCATTATGGACGGATCCGGAGAAGCAGGGTATATAGGTGCTGTGGGCATCAACGCGGATACCATTGCGGCTGTGGGCGAGCTCTCAAACGCCAAAGGCCTCGTTGAAATCGATGCCTCCGGCCTGGTAGTGGCTCCCGGATTTATAAATATGCTGAGCTGGGCACCGGTCTCTTTGATTGAAGATGGCAAATCCCAAAGTGATATCCGGCAGGGGGTAACCCTGGAAGTTTTCGGAGAAGGCTGGTCTATAGGACCCCTGAACGAAAGCATGAAGAAAAATCAGCAGGAAACCCAGGGCGATATCAAGTTCGATGTCGCCTGGACCACTCTGGAGGAAGGCCTGCAGTTTCTTGTGAACAAGGGAATTTCCCCCAATATCGCATCTTTTGTCGGGGCCACCACCCTGAGGATCCACCAGGTGGGTTACGAGGATCGTGCCCCTACGGAGGCAGAATTGGATTCCATGAAAATCCTGCTACGCCAGGCCATGGAAGACGGGGCGCTGGGGGTGGGCTCTTCCCTGATCTATGCGCCCGCCTTTTATTCCAGCACGGAAGAACTCATCGAACTTTGCAAAGTGGCCTCCGGGTACGACGGCATGTATATTTCCCATATGAGGAGTGAAGGGGAGAAGATCCTGGAAAGTCTGGATGAACTTATACGCATTGCGGATGAAGCCGGTATCCGGGCTGAAGTCTATCACCTGAAGCAAGGGGGTAAGGTGAATTGGCCCAAGTATGAGGCGGTGATTGCGAAAATTGACTCCGCCCGGCAGGCCGGGCTCCACATCACGGCAGATATGTACAACTATACGGCAGGGGCCACAGGATTGGATGCCTCCATGCCGCCCTGGGTGCAGGAGGGAGGCTATGAAAAATGGGCGGAACGGCTTCAGGATCCATTAATTCGCGCCCGGGTCATCCGGGAAATGAAGACCAAAGCAGAAGACTGGGAAAACCTCTACGAGGCCGCGGGATCTGCAGAGAACCTGTTGCTGGTTGGCTTTAAAAACGACTCCCTGAAATACCTTACCGGGAAATCCCTGGCCGAAGTGGCCGCCCTGAGAAACCAAAGCCCTGAAGAAACAGCCATGGATCTGGTCGTTCAGGATGGAAGCCGGGTAGGGACCGTCTACTTTCTGATGTCCGAGGAGAATGTGAAGAAGCAGATTGCCCTGCCCTGGATGAGCTTTTGTTCGGATTCCGGATCTCTGGCACCGGAAGGGGTTTTCCTCAAATCCAACCCGCACCCCCGCGCCTACGGCAACTTTGCCCGATTGCTCGGAAAATATGTGCGTGATGAAAAAGTAATCCCCCTGGAAGAGGCCGTCCATAAGCTCACCACCCTGCCGGCGACCAACCTGAAGATCGAACGCAGGGGGGCGCTAAAAAAAGGATATTTCGCAGACCTGGCCATTTTCAACCCGGACGAAATCCAGGACCATGCCACTTTTGAGAACCCCCACCAGTATGCCACGGGCATGGTTCATGTGTTCGTAAACGGCACTCAGGTCCTCCGCGGGGGAGAACACACGGGAGCGCTACCGGGGCGTGTGGTCCATGGACCCGGTTGGAAACCGTCCCAATGAAAATTTCCTGAACTATGCTTCGCTTCTTTCGCACCTTACGCCAAAAACTCCTTACTGAAAACAAGTTCAGCAGATACTTGTTGTACGCCGTTGGGGAGATCCTGCTCGTGGTGGTCGGGATTTTAATTGCCTTGCAGGTGGATAGTTGGAAGAATGCCAAAGAGAATGACCTTCAGGCCCAGAAGGTATTATCTGCCCTGTATAAAGAATTCACAAAAAATAAAGTACAACTCATCCGAGTCAAAAGTTACCACAGCAGGGTAATAAGCGCATCCAATGATTTACTTGATTTAATAGCCCATACCCCAGACAAATACGATGAACGTGTTATGGATAGCCTCCTTGCTGAATATAGTTATTTCATGACGTTTAATCCCTATCACAGTGCGTTGGAAGCTTCAATTTCATCAGGTGATATTCATCTCATTGAAAATGACTCCCTGATTAATTTACTTTTTTCATACCCGGCTATGGTATCTGATGCAAACGAAGAGGAATTTCAATCTAAGCAACTCTTGTTTCAACATAAAGAAGCGTTTTTATATGAATACATTAGAGAAGTTGATATCTGGAGTGACAGGGGGCTTAAACCTCAAAGCAACAGGAAGAGTCCTTTCCAATCAAATTATTCAGGATTACTAAACAATCCGGTTTTTGAGAATACCGTATATGATCGACAAGGAATTGTTCAGGAGCTTGTCAATGAGCAAAATGCGATTCTTGAAGTCAATAATTTAATTTTGAATCTGATAAAAAAAGAAATGAAATAGGCGATCCCAATACGCCCTCTTTTTATTGACCGAATCGCCTTATTCTTCCCTTCTTCACGTCGGCTCTCGTCAGCTGAGTGTTCCTGCCGTGACGGCGGGGCCTCAGAACGTGCCCTGCAGAAGAAAACCGCCACCATCGGGGCCTATCGAGGGTGCAAAGGTGACCTCGTTTTCGCCGCCCTCTCCGTCATCATCCCCGTCGAGGGTGATCCAGAGATAAGTCGCCGCTCCCAGAAGCGCCACAC
>CAKZOC010000060.1 GCA_937136025.1 uncultured Bacteroidota bacterium | reverse complement strand
GGCGAGCAGCGGACGGCTACGACCCACCAGAAGACATATATTAACTGGGTGTAGATTTACCTAAGAGTTCGTGGTAGAATAGAATTAGTAAAATTGAATTCTTTGCACTAGATCAAAATTTCCCAAATCCTTTATGGAAACCTATGATACTGAAATTAAAATTATTCATAGGGATAACTTTCGTGAGTTTGTTATGTAGATTTTTTCTCTTATAGAAAAAGTTCAATAGCCTTATCCAATACAGAATTATCGAACTCTTTTAAATAAGGCGCTACTGCGCCTTATGATTTTCCACCATGCCAAAGGCCTTCGTCCGCCAAAATGGCTACATGAAGGCGAGGCAGGCAGGATTGCAGGAGCGGTAATGATCTGGATCACAGCGCAGCTGTAATCCATCAAATTCCAAGGGACAAACTACAAAAGACAAGTTTATAAGGAGTAAAAAAATATCATCTTGCCACTCCCAAATCCTATCACACACCACTTGTCTGAAAAAAGAAGGCCCCTGCAGAAGGGGCCTTTTTTATTGTCAGTAAAACTTAGGGGTTTATTTTTTCTTCTGGGATTCTGCCTGCTCCATCACTTCCCGCATCTTCTTCTGGAAACGATTCTCCTTTCGCGGTTTTTTCTTCTGCTCCTGAATCTGTGCGTGAATCTTGTCCTCGTCCAGAATGACGTTTTTAATCACCAGCATGATTCCGATGGTAATCAGGTTGGAGACAAAATAGTACAAACTCAAACCACTGGCGTAGTTGTTAAAAAAGAACAACATCATCAGAGGGGAGAGATACATGATGAACTTCATGTTCGGCATCCCCGGCTGCTGGGTTTGCATGGTTTGCCCGGTAGTCATCATCATATAGAAAAAGATGGCAATAGAGGCCAGGATCGGGAACAGGCTGATGTGGTCCCCGTAAAAAGGTATGGCAAATGGCAATTGAGCCACCGTATCGTAAGAGGAGAGATCGTCCGCCCAAAGGAAAGATTTCTGCCTCAGGGAAAAACTCGTCGGAAAAAACATAAAGAGGGCATAAAATACCGGGAGCTGCAATAAAGCCGGAACACATCCACTTAATGGACTTACCCCTGCTTTGTTATACAGCTTCATGGTATCCTGTTGCCGCTTCATGGCATTGTCCTTGTGTTTTTCATTGATTTCGGTGATCTCAGGCTTGAGGACCTTCATCTTCGCCTGAGACAGGTAAGACTTATAGGTCACCGGAGAAAGCAGGATACGCACTACAATGGTCATCACCACAATGGCGATTCCATAAGGTAAAAAGGAACTCAAAAAGCTGAAAAACGGTGTAAATAAATACCGGTTAATCCATCCAAAAATTCCCCAACCATAAGGAATGGAGTCCGCCAGAGCAAGATCTTCGTACTGCTCGAGAACATCAATATCCGTAGGGCCGTAATACCAGTGCAGGTTCTTGGTAAAATCCCCTCCGGAAATATCCAGAGGCATCTGTACCCCAAACTCTTTGGTAAACTGAATGTCCTTACTCTCCTCTTCTACCAGGTTTTTTGAAGTCATATCCACAGAAGCGAAAGGCTCATCTGAGGCGAGGATTGTACTAAAGAAATGCTGGCGAAAAGACATCCACCGCACATCTGTTTCGGTTTCCTCGTCGTCACCACTCTCCGACAACTTGCTGATTTTATCTCCTTCGTGTCTGTAGGTTAAGCGGGTATAGCGATTGCCGTACATCACGCTCTTGTTGTGACGAATACCGCGTAACTGCCAATCGATCAGGGCGGGCTGGGCTGCATTCAAAACGCCCGAAAGTCCCACGGAGCGAATTTGAAAATCGAGCAGATACTCCCCGGGTTTAATCGTATACCGGTATTCCAGATACTGGCCAGGGGCCGTTTTCGCCTTCATACTCAGCACCTTATTCGCCCCTTCTTCTGTGAGCTCAGGTTCAAAGTACAGGTCCCGGGTCTGCAGGAGGCGATTATCACTTGTGGCCAACTGCAGATTAAAAAGGGCATTGCCGTCCTTGACCAAATAGACAGGGACGGAGTCATACGTGACAAATTCTTTCATCCGGGCCTCAACGATCTGTCCGCCCCGGTTTGAGATCTTGAGATGTAAAAAGTCATTTTCGAGCACCGTTTCACCCTCTGCCACCTTGGTAAAGGCAAAGGCGCCAACCTGGCTCGCATAGGCCTGCTGGGCAAGGGAATCGTTGGGGTAAGTCACCGGTTGCTGAACCGGCGTAACCGGTTGGGGGGTTTCTGCAACGACCTCGTCCGGTTCCACCTGTTCTGTGGCTTGTTGCTGCGCTTCCAATTCTTCAGGAGTAGGCTGGTTGGTATAGAACCAGAACAGAAGAATTCCAAATATTAAAAGGAAACCAATGATGGAATTCGGGTCCAGTTTTTTTTCTTCCATGAATATTTTCTTTACCGTTTTTCCCGGTTAAAAGGGCGGGTGGGTCAAAAGCAGGTGCAAATATAGGCCCATTTGAGGAGTTTATGCCAAACTGGCGTTGCTTCTTTCCTTCTTGTATGCCAGCACCGCACCTACAAAACTAACAAACAGAGGGTGCGGACTCCCAACTGTACTCTTGTACTCCGGGTGATATTGCACACCGATAAACCAGGGATGGTCGGCTATCTCAATGATCTCAACGAGGCCTGTTTCTGCATTTATTCCCGAGGTGATCAACCCGGCGTCTTCCAGCTCAGATTTATAATCATTGTTGAATTCATATCGGTGGCGGTGGCGCTCGGAAATGGTCGCAGCACCCTTATACACCTTATGGGCAAGGGTTCCTTCCGACAATTCACAATCCCAGGCACCCAATCGCATGGTTCCCCCCATATTGACAATAGTCTTCTGGGCCTCCATCAGATCGATAACGGGATGGGTAGTCTGTGGGTTCATCTCCGTGGAATTGGCATCTTCATACCCCAGGAGATTTCGTGCAAATTCAATAACGGCCATCTGCATCCCCAGGCAGATCCCTAAAAATGGGATGCCGTTTTCACGGGCATACTGAACCGCTTTAATCTTCCCTTCAATGCCCCGTTCGCCGAATCCGGGGGCCACCAGAATGCCATCCAGGCCTGCCATCTTCGTTTTCAGGTTATTGATACTGATGTGTTCAGAATGAATAGACACCACATTGACCTTTACCTCATTGCCGGCTCCGGCGTGGATTAGGGCCTCCTGAATACTCTTATAGGAATCCTGCAGTTCTACGTACTTCCCGATGAGTCCGATGTTCACCTCGTCCTTCGGGTTTTTGAGCTTTTTGAGGAATTCGAGCCAGAGGGTCAGGTCCGGGTTGGGCTGTGGGGGTAAATTTAGTTTTTCAAGCGCTACGGTATCGAGTCCTTCCTCCTGCATCATCACAGGTACATCGTATATGGTCTCAGCGTCGATAGACTGAATAACGGCCTCTTTCTTAACATTACAGAACAGAGCGAGTTTTTGTTTGATCTCTTCAGAAATTTCGTGTTCTGTGCGGCACACAAGGATATCGGCCTTAATCCCACTCTCCATCAGGGTCTTCACGGAGTGCTGTGTGGGTTTGGTCTTTAATTCCGCAGCAGCGGATAAATAAGGCACCAGGGTCAAGTGGATCACCAGGCCGTTATGATCCCCCAGTTCCCATAACAACTGACGCACAGCTTCGATATACGGAAGAGATTCAATATCCCCTACGGTACCTCCGATTTCGGTAATCACGATATCATAGTCTCCGCTATTGCCCAGCAGTTGAATGCGCTCCTTGATCTCATTGGTAATATGCGGTACAACCTGAACGGTTTTACCGAGGAATTCACCCCGTCGTTCTTTTTCGATAACGCTCTGGTAGATACGACCGGTAGTTACATTATTTGCCTGGGAAGTCCGGACGTTTAAAAAGCGTTCGTAATGACCCAGATCCAGGTCGGTTTCCGCCCCGTCATCCGTGACGTAGCACTCCCCGTGTTCATAGGGATTCAGCGTTCCCGGATCCACGTTGATATACGGATCTAATTTTTGAATGGTCGTTCGATATCCCCTGGCTTGCAGTAGTTTAGCCAGAGAGGCGGCAATGATCCCTTTTCCGAGTGATGAGGTAACACCTCCCGTAACGAAAATGTACTTGGTAGCAGGCATGTGTGCATGATTTGTTACGGGATACAAAGGTACAAAGAACCGGAGGAATTCGGGTAGGGAGTCTGCGCTTTTTCACGGTCAACTTCTGGAAAGTTCTCTACAAAGGCATGGAAGATGCCCGAGAAGATCACAGTTCGCTTTCCTTTAATTTTTCGGCAATCCTCTTATTCCATCGCTGTTGGGCCTCCCGATTTCTGGAAAAATCCGTCTCCAGGTCATACCGGTCCTGAAATGCCTCGAGCTCCCGGTTTATTTTTGAAAATATTTGACGTACAGCTCCTCGGACATTTCCGCTAAAGGTGCGCTCAGAGAGAATTTTGCGCATTTTCCGGGCATAGAGTTCGGTGATGTCAAAATGAAGTTGTTCATGCATCAGCACCCCGGTATTTGAAAGTTCCGGATGGTACCAGGATTTTTCGGGATAGAAATAAGAAACCACTTCATAATCCAGGGTGTACTCCCCCGGCATTCCTTTGGTTTTAAAGGAATAGCTAATTCCGCTTGCTGTAGTGGCGGCAACTGTTTTATCTTCAGGGGGCACTCCCCGGAAGTCTTCCCAGCGCAACTGGGATCCGGACTCCCATGCCAAAGCATTTGCTTCATCCGCCTGGAGCGCGTAACCAAAGAAGGGTAAAAACAGGATAAGTATTTTCAGAGCGTCCAAAAGAATCGGATTTCCTTTTCGATGGCCTCGTGCAGACTAAACCATACCGGGCAGGTACGGGCAGTTTTCTCCAGAAGCTTTTGGTTTTTTTCTGAAATCCCCCCAGGGAGATACAGATCAACCTCAATACGCGAAATCCGCCTGGGGTTTGCGGCCATATGTTTGGTCACTTCTGCATACGCACCTTCCAGGGCGGGTTGCTCCTCCCCATATCGAATCCCCATCATGGTCAGCATACAACTCGCCAGGCCGGTCGCGATGGTATCCGTGGGGCTAAAGGCCTCCCCCAGCCCATGATTGTCCACAGGGGCATCCGTCGTAAACTGATCCCCGGATTTCAGATGCGTACAACGCGTGCGCAGACCGCCTTTGTATTCTACTTTTGAAGTCATGGATCTTTAAGTTCTTTGAGTTGGAGATCCTCATACATCAATATATACGAGGCTGTATTGTAGTACCCGGAGGCAGCTTCCTTCCAATAGTCGAATTTATTCCCCGTATAAGCCACCTCCCCAATCTGGTCGGCCACGGCAAAGAGGTCGAGGTCGTAAGCGAGTCGCAAGAGCACATCCATCCCCAGATCGAAGCCCCGAACGGCATAACGGTCCGGATCCCCTCCAAAACGCCGGCGGTACCTGCTTGTAAAGGCAGCCGTACTGGCTTCCCGGGTAACGGAAGGAAAGGTAAACTTCAGATTTGAAAGGTGCGGGACAGAAATGACCTCATTTTCAAAAGCCTTGTTCCGGTGTGTGGTCAACATCCGGATCTGAGTCGTGTCTGAATTGGCGGAATTCAGAATAGAACTCACACTGGAGGCGATTTTAAAATCATCGGTTTCCACAAAAATCCAATTCTCCGCTTCCTGGGAAAGTTGGTTAATGAGGACTTCCCGATCGAGGGATATATTCTTCTCCTCCTGCCGTAGTTCTATCAGGCTGGCCGAAGGGAACGCTTCGAGAATTTGCATCTCCGCATCCTGATTCTTCTGATCTGAAATAATCAGAATTTTCTGATCCGTAACCTGTTCTTTGGCAAATCGCAGCATATGCCCTCGCAGCCTTTGTTCAGGGGTAAAGGAGTAAAATAAATTCTCAAAGGAAATTTCTTCCGCAATCGGCAAAGGGGCCAGCACCGGAACGTTGAGATCCGAGGCACGGGAGGCCACTTCCCGCACCGACTCAGGTGATAGAGGCCCGAGTATGGCATTATAGGCTCCCAGGTCTTCTGTCATCAACAGGCGCTTGACCTGTTCGGTATTGAGCTGGGTATCCAGGGTTTTTACCTCAACAGAGAGCCCCAACTCCGCTATGGAATCCAGGGCGATGAGGAATCCGGAGTACAGGCCCAGACTGTATTGCAGGGCATTGTTTTGTTGTATGCGCTTCCGCGTCCCCTCACTATCGCTAAGGTCAAGACGATCGAGCCTGAAGGGCAGCAGCACAAGAAGCCTGGGCGTATTCTGGATATTGATACTATCCTTTAAAGAAAAGGGTTCCAGCACAAGATCATTCTTCACTTCCAGATCTGTTATTTTATCTCGTGGAATTCGAAGTACCGTTCCGGCCTTCAGACCCGCAGCGATTTCAGGGTTTGCCTCCAGTAAATCGGCATATCCGATACCCAACTGACGGGTCAGGGAATATTGGGTTTGCTTTGGACGGACCTCATAGTACACATACTCACTTTCCGGAATATCCAGCGCCTTTTTCTCCGGCAACCGCAGAACCATCCCTTCTTTTAGCCCGCCGGCCTCGACGATTTCCGGGTTAAGCCTTAGGATCTCTTCCCTGGATACCCCGTACTCGCGGCTCAGGCTGTAGAGGGTCTGCTTGGGAGGTACCGTAAATGTGGTGTACAGGGTAGGCGCCTCCAGCATGATATCCGTTCCGGCGACCCTGGGAAGAAGAAGCTCCTGCCCCGAAGCGAGATAACTCGTATTCTCAGGGAGTTCCGGATTCAGTTTTTCCAGGCTGTCAATGGTGATTTTGAATTTATGAGCAATACTCCACCGGGTCTCTCTCGGTTGCACCTTATAGGTTACGAGCTCCGTTTCACTTACTTCTGCATCGGGCGCCGTCCCCGGGGCATAACGAGGAATACGGAGCATCATTCCCTTTTGGAGGGATTGGGAATACAAGTCCGGATTGTACCGTTTGAGCCTTTCTTCCGAAATCTCGTACCGGCGGGAAATACTGTAAAGCGTCTCTTTTTTTCGCACGCGGTGCGATTGAAATCCGATGGGTTTTTCCAGATCCGTCGTATCCGTCTTAACCGTTTGATTTTCCGAGGTATTTACGGGTTGGGAACCTGTAGGGGGAATCACCAAAATGGTGTTTGGCCTGAGGGCAGCCCCCGCCTGGAGTTCTTTATTGTACCGCAGCAGGTCCTCAGAAGTGACCTGATATTGCTGGGCTACAGACTCAAGTGTTTCTCCCGGGGTTACAGCGTGCGTACGGAACTGTTGTGCTTTTGCCTTGCATCCACATACCAAAAAAATGCAAATCAATAAAAACCAATGCTTTACAAACCTCATAATTATTCCCATTCAATGGTTGCAGGCGGTTTAGAACTGATATCGTACACCACCCGGTTTACCCCCGGAACCTTATTGATAATGTCGTTTGAGATCTTCTGCATAAACTCATACGGAAGATGCACCCAATCTGCCGTCATTCCATCCGTGCTTTCGACGGCTCGTAAAGCTACGCATTTTTCATAAGTGCGTTCATCACCCATCACCCCAACACTCTGTACCGGAAGCAGGATGGCCCCTGCCTGCCAGATTTGGTCGTACAGTCCCCAATCGACAAGTCCCTTAATAAATACGTGATCTACCTCCTGAAGGATTTCCACTTTTTCCGGAGTGATGTCTCCAAGGATCCGGATGGCCAATCCCGGCCCGGGGAAGGGATGTCTCCCCAGGCGTTCGTCCGGTATATCCAGACTCGCGCCAACCCGCCGTACCTCGTCCTTAAATAACATTTTTAGCGGCTCCACCACGCTCAGCTTCATAAAATCAGGTAATCCCCCTACATTGTGATGACTTTTAATAGTGGCCGAAGGCCCTCCCGTCGCGGATACGGATTCGATCACATCCGGGTAAATAGTCCCCTGGGCAAGCCATCGGGCATCTTCTATCTTATGCGCCTCATCGTCGAAGACATCAATAAATACCTTACCTATTATTTTTCTTTTCTTCTCAGGATCAGCCTCGCCTTTGAGCGCATTTAAAAAACGATCGGAAGCGTCTACTCCTTTGACGTTCAGACCCATATGCTCATATTGATCCAGCACTTCCTGAAATTCATTTTTTCGGAGCAGCCCATTGTTAACGAAGATACAATGCAGGTGTTTGCCGATAGCCTGATGCAGGAGCACGGCGGCTACGGTGGAATCCACACCCCCTGAAAGTCCGAGGATCACTTTGTCATCTCCAATTTTTTGTCTCAGTTCGTTCACCGTAGTCTCCACGAACGCATCCGGTGTCCAGGTCTGTTCCAGCCCGGCAATACCCACAAGGAAATTTTCCAGAATTCGTTTTCCTTCTTTGGTGTGGTAGACCTCCGGGTGAAATTGAATTCCGTAGATACGTTCTTCTTCTATCTTAAAGGCCGCATTTTTCACATCGTGTGTGCTCGCGAGCAATTCTGCATGATCCGGGAGGGACTCTATAGTATCACTATGACTCATCCAAACCTGAGACTGCTCCGAAACCCCTTTAAAAAAGGGATCCGATACGATGGTTTCCAATTTGGCCCTCCCGTATTCCCGCGTATTGGACGGAGCCACGTTCCCCCCACTGAAGTGGGCAATGTACTGTGCCCCATAACAGATGGCCAATATGGGAACCCGCCCCCGGATCTGGCTTAAATCCGGATGGGGTGCTTCTTCTGAACGCACCGAAAAAGGAGAACCGGAAAGAATTACAGCTTTATAGCCGGAAACATCTTCCGGCACAGCGCTAAAGGGTTTGATTTCACAGAATATATTCAGTTCACGTACACGTCGTGCAATAAGCTGTGTGTACTGGGAACCAAAGTCTAAGATCAGGACGTTATTTTGCATGGCCAAAAATAGTAAAATGCTCAAACTGAACCGAGGCAGTTTGTCAATACTTATCCCCAGCTTATAAAAAAACAAGCACCCCGGTCAATTCCCACTCAGGCGGCGAAAAAAAATAACCGAAATACACAGTCGGGGAGTAGCTCAGGGTTACCGTGGAAATTGTTAAAACAGATAACTCACGCACCCCGGTCGTTTCTCAATTACGTGCAATATCAAGCCATATTTTCTGAAATTGGGTAAAATCCAGATAGGTTTACCAATAGTTTATATAAGATTTTTTAATATACTGGTTTTTAGTTTTTTAAGCCTTTTCCTACAAATTGTATTTTGAGTAAAAAAGTTGCCTTTTATGTGGTTTTAGTGGTAGAGATCCGAGGCTGGGATGGGCTGGCTTTTCGCCCGCGTTATGAAACCTGAAGCCATAACTCCTCCATCCGAAAATCGCAGTATCCCCTGTTTTGGATGCGCCTGAATTCTCTTGTGTAGAATGGTTACAAACTCAGGTCTGCATGCAACGACTAAGGTCTTTTTTTTGTAACTTTAGGTAAATGATGGGCATCATGAAGGACCAGAAATGGGAAGGGATTATCAGCGAATTAAAAGCCGGGGTAACCGACCCATCCCACCCTTTTAAATTCAGCACCCTGGCGACGCTTGGCCTGGGGAATCTCCCCCGCCTTAGAACTATTCGTATCCGGGATTTTGATCCTCAGAACATGCGACTGACCTTTTACACAGATTCCAGGTCTAAGAAAATTCTGCACATCAAAGAGAATAACAAGGTAAGTCTTTTGTTTTACCATCCTGATAAGCTGTTGCAACTTCGTATGGAAGGGCTCGCGGTGCGCGAGAAAGATGAAGAAATACTGGAGGCACTCTGGGATCGTATCGAAGAAAGGTCCCAACTGGATTACCGCACGGCCAGCGCTCCGGGTACGGAGATCCAAAATCCCGACAAAATTGAATATGTGAAAGAGTGGACTTATTTTTCTGCAGTCTATATCCTGCCCTTTAAAATTGAGCTCGTGCAACTCAAACGTCCCAACCACATTCGTATTCGTTATTCCAAGCGTGAGGGCGACTGGAAAAGTGATTATCTAGTCCCTTAGCGTATCCAAAATACTACGGACATCGGACTGGGTAGTGTCCGGGTTGATAAAGCAAAAACGAAGTACAGTCTCATAACCGGCTCCGGAGTACCATTTTGTAGGTGTCACCAGGGCCAGTCCGGCTTTGTGGTTCTCATAGGTCCAGCGGGTATATTCCTCAGGTTTCCAGCCTTTGCGGCGAAATAACACACAGGATAAGCTGGGTTCCCGAACTAGTTCCAAATGGGATTCCTGACGAATTAATTCCCCGGATTCCCGCGCCAGGGTTATTCCGCGTTCTACAGCCCATTTGTACTTATCCGTTCCGTGCGTGGCCAGGGAAAACCATAGCGGCATCCCCCTCAGACGTCGGGTGAGTTGAATTTGATAGTCCGAGGGATTGAATCCTTTCGCGCCTTCGTCCCGAAAAATATCGAGATAAGAACCTTCCTGCTGGTGCGCTTCCCGGGCCTGTTCGGGATCTCTGTAGAGTATGGCTCCGCAATCATAAGGACTGAATAGCCATTTATGCGGATCGATGGTGACGCTGTCGGCCGCTTCAATTCCTTTAAAGAGGTGGCGGACAGAGTCGGCAACCAATGCCCCTCCCCCGTAGGCCGCATCGACGTGAAACCAAAGGTCTTCCTCCTGGCATATACGCGCAATCCCCTCAAGATCGTCTATAATACCTGCGTTGGTGGTACCCCCTGTCGCCACTACGGCAAAAACCCGCTTCCGGGTTTCCGAAGGCAGGGCCTGCAGGGCATTTTGCAACTGTATCCCGGTCATTTGATCCTCCGTCTGGACCAGATGAACATCTACGTCCATAACCTTAGCCATGGCTTTGATGGAGCTATGGGCCCCACTCGAGGTGAGGATCATTCCCTTTTCTACCGTTGCATTTTTCTTTTTGCGACAGGCTTCACGGGCTGTCACCATGGCCGATAAATTGGCGGCCGTTCCCCCGCTGGTAAATACCCCAAAAGCACCTTCAGGCATCCCTGTAAGGGAAATAAGCCAGTCCATAGCCCGATTTTCGCAATAGATTCCTCCGGCACCCTCCATCCAGTAAGCTCCGTGTATCGAGGAGGCCGAAGTAATCAGATCGAAGAGTATCGCGGCGCGTGTAGGGGCTGCCGGAACAAAAGCGAGGTGACGGGGATGGTCAATAGGAACGGTCGCCTTGACAAGGATATCCCGAAATATCTGGAAGGCCTTCTCCCCTCCTATCCCTTCCGGAGTTATGGTTTCTCCGGCCAGGGCGTGCAGTTCAGATTCCCGCATGGGCTGCCCCAAATCCGGAGCACTGGTAGTGATCCGACTGATGGCGTATTTCATCACATCCAGGGTCATTTCAACGGTATCTATATCTATGGTATGCATGCGGAAGAAAAGATTAAAATGAATGCAAATATAGGATTAAGAAAGGTCGGCTGAACTGATTTGGCTCATTTGAAAGACCAAAAAAGGCCGGGAAAATTGTCGGGTGTACTTCATCCCTGAAGAAGGTCCCATAATGCGGCGAACTCCCTGTGATTATGGCATTGTCCCCGATAATGGAACTCATGCCCCAATCGGAACTCGTACCCTAATAGGTGCAAACCGAAAATTCCATTTCCAGGGGATGGAAACCTTCAAGCAGCTCTTCGAAGAGGGCCGGACCCATATCCAGATAGAACTCGGAGAAATTCCGACTGCGCTCCTGTAAGCTGCCCCCCGGAAATAAGGCGTCCTGGAGGTCGCGCACCCGGGAGACGGAATCCTCTAATTTTCGCTTCTGTGCCCGCAGCAGTCTTTTCTCCAGACGGTCCAGGCCGCTGAGCTGCTTTACCTCCTGGGCCTTTACAGCTCCTAAAAAGGATTTATCTGTCTTCCCGGCAAGATCATAAAGGCTTTGAAACTGCTGTACAAGATGTTCCCGTTGGGGGGTGAAATCGATGGAAATCTCTGAAATCTCACGAACTTTTTTCTCGATAAGGCGATCCGAATCCAGAAAAAGATCCTTTATATCGAGTTTTAATTTTTCAAGTTTATCCCGCTGTTTCCCGGTCATCAGCAAAGCGGAATTCCGCAACAACAACATGGGGAAAACCACTCCGGACGCCTCAAAATAATCTTTGAGTTCCAGCCAGTATGCCAATTCCCCTCCTCCACCGATATAGCAGAGATTCGGTAGAATGACTTCCTGATACAGGGGCCTGGTGATGACATTGGGGGAAAACCGTTCGGGATGTGCACGAAGTTCACTTTTTAATGCTTCTTCCGAAAAATGAAGGTCCGAATCTACTACCCCAAACCCGTCTTCCCGCGCAACCAGGCGGCTTCGCAGTCCGTCCAGCAGGTAGAAATAGTTTATCTCCCGCGGGGTTACCTGAATATGGTAATCTCCGGGAAGCTCCTGGAGTTTGTCGATGCTTTTTCCCACCGAACGATACCCCAGATTGTCAAATATATCTTTTTCAATATGAGGAGTAAGAAGCTCTTTTAACCGCGGTTCATCCCCATCGATAATGACCAGGCCCAACGCTCCGAAGAGTTCATTGGCCAGGTATCGGGTGGCTGCGGCCAGGTTGTTTTGCTTGAGGTAGGCATTTTTGAAAAGATCCCTGAGCGCATCAGCGCGCTTTCCCGGACCGAGATCTGCCGAAAAAGTCTCGTACACCGCTTCCAGCCCCCCTAAATCCATTCTCCCCACACCTCCTTTAGCCTCCCGGTTCCAACGAATGTTTTTACCCCTGAAATTAAAATGGTTGATCTCCTCGAAATCATGGTCTTCGGTAGCCATCCAATAGACAGGGACGAAATGGCAATCCGGATAGGCCTCCGAGAGTTCGGCTGCCAGCTTGACCGCACACAGGATTTTATACGCAAAATACAGGGGGCCCGTAAATAAATTGAGCTGGTGGCCGGTCACCACAGTAAATGTTTTTGAGCCTTTCAGGGCCTCTATATGTTCCAGGGTCGCATCAGATGCCTTCAGTGTGGCGTACTGCTGTGACAGTACCTCAGAGACCCGTATCCGATGGCTTTGAGGAAATTCACGCTGCTTATCGGCTATCTGCTCCTGAAAGGCTTCCAGGGATGGAAAACGGCCATAAAAAGGTTTCAAATCTTCTCGCTGGTCGAGATAGCCTTCAATAAGGCCTGAAAAAAAACCGGTATCCGCAAACGGAATTCCCTGGGCGTGCATAGGTTGAAATGAGTCCTCAAAGATAAAATTCCCGAAGGGATCAATTCCTAAAAATACGTTAAGAAAGTAAGGCGGGTTATGGCTCTGGTGATGATAAAACAGCACAGATTCCTTAGATTTATACCTTGATAAACCTCCATATGAGAATTCTTACTTTTCTATTCGCTTTTTTGATGGTGATGCAACACCAGGCCCAGAGCCTCAAATCTCCTTCAGAATTTCTGGGGTACGAACTCGGGTCTCAATTTACCCGTCACCACGAGGTGGTATCCTATTTCCAGTACGTCAGCGAAACCCTGCCCGGGCAGGTTCAGCTGCAGCCCTACGGGTATACCAATGAGCGCAGACCCCTGATGTTCGCTGTACTTTCAAGCCCTGAAAACATGCAGAATGTGGAGGGCCTGAGAGCGGCGCATCTGCAAAGCACGGATGGCGCTGGAAATGCACAAATCGCCGTGGTCTGGCTGAGTTATAACGTTCATGGGAACGAGAGCGTAAGTACGGAAGCCTCCATGCAGACCCTTTACGAACTGCTCACCACAAAAAAGGATTACCTGGAAAATACGCTGGTGATTATTGATCCGTGTATCAACCCGGATGGAAGAGATCGGTACGTCAACTGGTACTATCAGTACAAGAACACCCCCTATCAGGTAGATGCGAACAGTAAAGAACACCGTGAGGGATGGTGGTCCGGGCGCAGCAACCACTATATGTTTGATTTAAACCGGGACTGGGCCTGGCTCACCCAGGTGGAAAGCCAGCAACGCCTGAAACATTTCAATAAATGGATGCCGCATATTCATGTAGATTTTCATGAACAGGGGATGAACAATCCATACTATTTTGCCCCCGCAGCCGAACCCTATCACGAGGTGATTACGGATTTCCAAAGAGAATTTCAGGTTAAAATCGGGAAGAATCACGCCCGGTATTTCGATCAGAACGGCTGGTTTTATTTCACCCGCGAGGTCTTCGATCTCTTTTATCCGAGCTATGGAGATACCTACCCGACCTATAATGGGGCTATTGGGATGACCTACGAACAGGGCGGAAGCGGTCGGGCCGGGCTGGCCGTGGAAGTAGCCTCTGGAGACACCCTAACCCTTAAAGACCGGATCGCCCACCACCTGACCACCGGACTGAGTACCGTGGAGGTAGCTTCCCAGAATGCGCAGACCCTCAACGATGAATTCCGAACCTTTTACAAGGGTGATAAAAACTTCAAGTATAAGTCCTACGTCCTCAATGGTGACCCGGACAAACAGCGGGCTCTGGCTGAATTACTCGATAAACACGAAATAGTCTACGGCTGGGCGGGAGCGTCTACCGTCCGGGGCAAGAGCTTCGGGTCTGCAGAGAAGGCCTCCATGAAAACAGATTCCAAAAGTATGGTCGTCTCCACCAATCAGAAAAAGGGGACGATGGTAAAAGTGCTGTTCGAACCCAATGCCGTACTCAGCGATTCGCTTACATACGACATTACCGCCTGGTCGCTGCCCTATGCCTATGGTCTGGATGCCCTTGCCAGCGAAGCATTAGTAAAGTCTGATGCCTCCCAGGCCGCTCCCTGGGGTGCGATTCCCCTGGGCATTGAGAAAGGCGCCTACGCCCATATCGGGGACTGGAATAGCATGAGGGATGCCCGGTTTGTATCCGATTTAGTTCAAAACGGCATCCGGGTCCGCAGGTCTGAACGGCCGTTTCAATTGGGAGGAAAGACTTGGGAAGCAGGCAGTCTGATCATTACCCGGAGCGATAACGCCAATACTTCCAATTTTGAGCAAGTACTTCAATCCCTTGTTGAAAAACATCAAAAACCCGTGACTCCTGCCCTTACAGGAATGGTGGATGCAGGAAAGGACTTCGGGTCTCGTTATGTGGGCATTATCCCCGAAACCCGGGTGGCCGTGCTCTCCGGAGAACCAACCTCCACACTGAGATTCGGAGAAGTCTGGCATTTTTTCGAACAACAATTGCACTATCCGATATCCGTTCTGGATGCTGAATATTTTGACGGAGTTGCCCTGGGTGAGTACGATGTGCTGGTATTACCCGATGGCTGGGGGTACCGAAGCTTCCTCAGCGAAGCGCGGAAGACCCGGCTTAAAGACTGGGTGGCTGACGGGGGGAGACTCATCGCCATGGGGAGAACCCTGGCGCATCTTGGGGGAGAAGATGGGTTTTCTATCGAGCGAAAAGAAACGGTGGCTGAAGATCTTGAAGCGGAGACCCCACCTTCCTTCGCAGAAACAGGCAGAGAGCGGATCCGCGGGGAAATCACCGGGGCTATTTTTAAAACCCGTGTAGACCCGACACATCCTATGGCATTCGGGTATGGAGACACCTATTACACCCTGAAGTTGGGCAGTGACACCTATACCCTGCCGGACGGGGGTACCGTTGCCGCGCTCGGCGAATCGCCATTGCCGGTTGCGGGTTTTGCCGGGAGTAAAGCCGTTACAAATCTCGCAGGGAGCCTGGTCTTTGCTATGGAAAACTATGGACGTGGAGAAGTCGTGTATATGGCAGATAATCCGCTGTTCCGCGGATTTTGGGAAAATGGCAAACTATTCTTTGCCAACGCCATTTTCATGGCTGAGTAACCTATGCTCACTGAATGGTTACAGATGTTGTGGGTACCGCCAGGCACTCATTTTCACCGCTGCCAAGACTCACCTGTGCCTGCACCTGATAGGTTCCCGAATTAATGTATAAGTGAGATACTGAAGTTCCGCTGTCCTTTGTCCCGTCTCCGAAATCCCAGTTGACGGCTCTGATCGATTGATTGCCGGAGTATTGAATCGAAAATTGAACGGTCATCCCACCCTGGGCGCTATCGTCCTCTATTTGTACGAGGCCGATTTCTTGCTCACAGTCGATCCCCTGAAAGACATCATCGTCCCCGTTACAGGCGAACATCAGAAACAGCAGGGCCATCACCGTCAATCGCAGGATTGGACCATGCAGGAATAGTAGAAGACTCTTCATACCGTACAGTTTTACCAGGAATGGCAAAAGTAATCATAATCCCGGATGCCTGATCGCTAAAAGAGGAGCGTTTGTTAAAAGTCTGCAGTAGGCAGTGGCAGTTGGCAGTTTCAGTTGGCAGTCGCAGTACGCAGTAGGCAGTCGCAGTACGCAGTTGGCAGTTGGCAGTAGCAGTATGCAGCACAATTTTAGCGAACACCCTGCCGACTGCCCGCTGCCAACTTGAACCTTGAACCTTGAGTGTCGTCGTGAGCGAATGAGTGAGTGCCATGGAATATAGGGATACGTGGCTGCCCGAGGTGAATCTACTGCGCCGAAGAAGGCAACGGCGCACATTCCTGGGTCACCGAGCAGTTGCCGATAAACAAACAATAAATATCTTCATACAAAGTTAATGAATTAATTCAAAATACTGTAAAAAATTTATATCAATAAAAGAAAATATTTTACTATGTCATAGGTCATTTCATCAGTCGCGTCTGAGCTACAGAGTCATGCAGTAACTTTTATTTCCCCCCGCTAATGCACATGGTAATTATCAAGGCAAAGATTCTAGCACAGGCGGCTATATGTTTGACGGGGCTGGCTTTTATCATTCATAGCCTCAAGGATTTGCATGCTAATTTTCCTGCTAGATTTTATGATAATTTTGCTGCTGAGAGGGGAGATGGTGAACTTCATATAGCCCCCTCCTGCCCTGAATACTTGGTTTTGGAGGCATAGAATGGCATCTGAGTATAGCAAGTAGTCTTGAAGTAAATTAACTGGCGAAAGTTAAACGATATATGACTGCAAGCTTCTCAAGAACCCTGACTTCTATTAGTGTGTATACTAGTTATAATTGTACT
>CAKZOC010000059.1 GCA_937136025.1 uncultured Bacteroidota bacterium | reverse complement strand
CAAAATGATAAATCAAATTGAGGTGACCAACCCCACCGCGTTTTAAGGCAAAATCTGCCCGGGTGTCCGGGGCGTCCAGCCAGCCATAGGCATAATTAAAATTGGATTCCAGCCCCGGGGCCCAACGATGCATAAAGCCCGCCGTAAGGGCAAAGGCTTCCATGGGTTCCAGTTCCCCGTTTTCATTTAGGAGGGCATTGGCCGAGCTCCCGGCAAAGGAAATGATATTTTCGCCGTAAGCACTTCCGGCATTGACATTCCATGTAAAATAAGTGTTTTCCCCAAGGTATTGCCTTCCGGCCACCACAAGGGCAAGCTGCGGGAGCTGGTCGCTGGGTCCGGTATCCCCTCCATCCCAGCGCAGTTGCGCCAGGCTGGCCCCCAAAAACAATACACCTGTTTGCCACCTCTTATCCAGCCTGAGAGCCAGAAGCGGTAGTTTTACATTGGCCTGACCGTCAAATTCGAATGAATTCTCAATACCCAGAAAGCTGAGGTATTCCAGACCCACTGACAGCCGGAATCCCTTATTGAGGTTTTTCTGATACCTGATTTGTGTGGTCCTCCCCCCAAACAGGGCATCGCCGGCAGCGAAGTCGATCATAAATGCCATGGATTCCAAAAATGAGAGCGTGGTCCAGGTCTGTCCTATGATAAAATCACCGGCAGTGATATAGGCATGACGCAAGCGGAATCGATTCCCCTCCGTGAAAAAATCCCCTTCAACGAATAACTGCAGAGGGATTTTATCTTCCGCCACACGGCGCAAGTCGATATTCACCCGTGTTTCTTTGGCGAAAAACGACACATACCCCTCATTCCCAAAAGTTTCCTCCCCTTCCACAGGGATGGTAGACATCAGGAATTGATTTGGATCGGTAGTCCCATCGAAATCATAGAGAAAATCAGCTTTTAAGTACCCGCCAATTTTCATGCGTAAATCCGTTCCGAACAAGGGCCAGGATCCGGGGAAGTCATTGTCTTCCAAAAGTTCTGCAGCAGTTTTAAGCACTTGTTCCTTTACATCCGCCTCAGGGCTCTTCAGGGTATTTTGGGCAATACCTGTCTTCTGATTTTCCTGTGTATACCCAAAAAATGAGAGAAGGAATAAAATGCGGGCCAGGAAGATCCTTTTGTCAAGTAAGGTAAAATCAGATATTGACATTCTAAGAGAATTCGCAAAATCTACGAACAGATCTATTGTAGCTAAAGAGATTCCATATCCTCGGACTGGAATTGGCACTACTCAGAAATATAAAAGAATGGTTTATATTCCGAATAATCCGGAGAAAACAAGTTTTTATATTTGGTTCAATGACCCTTATACGAGAATAGGCTTATCAACAATATTTAGTGGTGCATTTATACCCTTATCGT
>CAKZOC010000058.1 GCA_937136025.1 uncultured Bacteroidota bacterium | reverse complement strand
ATGGTTCGCTGGAAGTCCTTAAAGGAGTGTCCCTAAGTCTCAATGGGGGCGAAATATGCGGGCTTATCGGACCTAATGGTGCGGGGAAATCAACCTTATTCCGAATTTTACTCGGCCTGGTCAGTCGCGACTCGGGTACCCTTAAAATCCACTCCGTGGCTTCGAAGCCTTTGGGGGGTATTATTGAAAAACCCGCGCTTTACGGCTATTTATCTGCCTTTGAGAATCTCCTGGTATTTTCGCGTATTCAGGGACTGAAGCAAAGCCGTACCGACGTGGAATCTCAATTGCTACAGGTCGGGCTTTCCCCCCAGCGCAAAGACCCGGTACGCAATTTTTCGATGGGGATGAAACAACGTCTTGGCCTGGCCATTGCCCTATTGAACGAACCGGAATGCGTGATTCTGGACGAACCTTTTTCTGGCCTGGACCCTATGGGTATTCGTGCGCTCCAGGATGAGATTCGGGCCCTGGCGAAATCCAGGGGGATTGGAATCCTCATCTCCTCTCACAATCTGGTGGAACTCGGGGATTTGTGCGACCGCTTATATGTGATTAACCAGGGCGAAATAGTCCGGGAAGGCCCTGCCCGGGATATTTTGCAACAGGCCGCCCGGTCGTATATCATCTATGGGGCAGGACTGGAGTTCTCTGCCGTATTGGCCACAGCCCATGTCGAACACCGAACCGGCAGCGTATTGTTGCATTTGGGGGAGGATTCAATTCAGAAGATCCTCAGGCGGTTAAGTGCAGAACCCGAGGTACATCTAACGGGTTGCGTGCCACAGACCAATCTTGCCGCTTTATTTGAAAAAACGCCGGAATGAGAAACCTGATTCGCACCGAGCTCTTTAAAATCTTCAGACAGCGTAAGACTTATTATGCGATTGCTGCCGTATTTGTACTTGAAGCTTTTATAATGGTAAGTGCCTATTTCCAGGGACGGGAATTTCTGGATGTTTTTTTGGAAAACCTCAGGGAATCATTCGAATTTCAAGGGAATTTGCTCAATGGAAACCTCATTATTTATTTGGTATTGAATTCCTTTTGGTTTCATATTCCACTCATCCTGATGATCGTAGTTTCTGGTTTTCTCACCGGGGAATATAAAGATCGCACGGTAGAAGCTGTTTTGCTTCAACCGATCTCCAAGCAGCACTACATCATCAGCAAGTACATAGCGGCCATGGTTTTTACGGCCTTTATCCTTGGTATTCTTATTGTATCGACGTTTTTACTGTCCTATCTGTTTTTTGGACGGGGAGACCTGGTCGTTTTTCTGGAAGGACTTAGTTTTTACAGCGCTTCAGAAGCATTTAACCGCTTATTGATCGCTTTTTTGGTCGGTTCTTTGACGATGTTTTTCTACGCGGTGGTGAGCATCACTCTCGCCGTTCTTTTCCAGGAGGCTACCGTTACCTGGATTGTGGCAGCCTTGTTTTTGATCGGAACCACATTATTACTGCGATTAGAATTCGATTCTGCGTGGGTGAATGGTTTATTTTTTCCAAAACTCACCGATAGTTGGCAGTATGTTTTCTTCTCTGAAATCCCGTACAGAAGGATCCTGAACAAAAGTCTGGTGCTTATCGGATATACGGGGTTGATTGCCTGGATCGGGATACGTGTCTTTCAAAAAAGGGATATCACATGAAAGCAATACCCTTGTTTATTTTTACGTTTCTGAGTGCTTCTTTGCTCTCGGGTCAGGAGATTGACCCGATGCTCGCCGCGGTCAAAGAACGCGCGGATTCCGTAATCTCTTTTCAGGCCGGTGTGCAAATGGAGGTGGATATCAGCTTTGTAAACATGCCCGTAAAGGAAGCGGAGATCCGGTTTACAACGGGAGCCCCTATTTCCATTTCGTCTGAGGATTTTGTAATGATTCCCAAGCGCGGCCTGGATTTCACCCTTAATGAATTGTACCGATATCCTTTTATGACGCTCAGCCTTGGGAGGGTGCAATTTGAGGGAAGGGACTGCCATCTGGTAAAAATCATTCCCACCACGGACGCCTCAGATTATTCCATCGCTTCCGTTTGGATTGCCCCGGAGACTTTACAGGTCTTAAAAACCCAGATCAGTACAAAGAAAAACGGGGTTTACGATATTTTTTACACCTATTCGGGGAAACAGGACATACTTCCTTCCGAAATCAAGGTGGCCTTTGAGGTGTCTGGTGTAAAAATACCCTTGCGTTTTCTGGGGCGGGATACGCAGATCGACAAGGGTAAGAAGGCAGACTCGGCCCAGGAACGCGGGGCCATATATCTTAGAATTACGTATTCCGAACTGACCCGGAAATAACCTGAGTTTTATCCGGCTTGCAGCAGACGAATGACCTGCTGGGCCAATTCTTCCCCTATACGGTCCTGGGCCTCGGCTGTAGAAGCTCCGATATGGGGGCTTAAAGACATTCTGGGCTGCATCAAAATTTGTATTTCCGGTTTGGGTTCGGAATAAAAAACATCCAGGGCGGCAAAGCTAAGTTTCTCGGCCTCCAGGGCATCCACCAAAGCGATCTCATCTATAATACCTCCTCTGGAAGTATTGATCAAGGCAGCTCCTGTTTTCATTTTTTCGATTTCTGATGCGCCGATAACAGGTTTTTTTTGTGCGGGTACATGCAGGGTGATGAAATCGGATTGCGCCAGCAGATCTTCAAAGGGAGTCGTTTCTAAATCGAACCGGACAGACCTTCCGTCGAAGAAAGGGATTTCTACCTGACCGGTAGGAGTCGTTTGATCGTTGTAAATGACATTCATTCCCACGCCCAGGGCGATGCGCGCTACAGCTTTCCCAATGCGTCCGAACCCGATAACACCTAAGGTTTTCCCCCGGAGTTCTGTACCGTTGGCAAAAGACTTTTTTAGGGCCTTAAAATGCACTTCTCCTTCGAGGGGCATCAGACGGTTCGCTTCGTGCAGGTATCGGACCCCACCGAAAAGGTGTGCAAAAACCAGCTCGGCTACTGAATCTGAAGAGGCCGACGGAGTGTTGATCACATGCAGGCCTTTTTCACGGGCATAAGCCACGGCAATATTGTCCATGCCTACGCCCCCGCGTCCGATCAGTTTTAAATCCGGGCAGGCGTCGATGATATCGGTGTCCACCTGAGTTGCTGACCGCACTAAAAGCGCTGAAACCTTGTTTTCGATAAGGTAGTTGGCCAATTGCTCCTGGGCTACATGAACTGTCCGAACCTCAAAACCTGCTTTCTCAAGAGTTTGTTGGCCTCCTGAGGTAATTCCATCATTCGCTAATACAACCATAGGGGTGCAAATATAGGATTCTGTACAAAACCCGATCAGGCCTTTCGTTCCAGATCGCTCATCACGTCTACAAGTACGCCCACGCTTTCCAGAGGAAGCGCATTGTACATGGAAGCGCGGTAGCCGCCAACGGAACGGTGACCATTCAGACCGTTAATTCCGGCGGCCTTCCAGGCTGCGTCGAAGGTTTCTTTCAAAGCCGGTTCAGTAAGGGTAAAAGTAGCATTCATCATCGACCGGTCTTCCACCTGGGCATACCCTGTAAAGAGCGGGTTTAAATCAATTTCGGAGTACAGCAGGCGGGCCTTTTTCTCATTTTCGGCACCAATGGCTTCAATTCCCCCTTGGGCCTTCAGCCATTCCAGGGTAAGTAAAGAGGTGTACACTGCGAAAACAGGGGGTGTATTGAACATACTCTCCTTGCCGATATGTACAGCGTAGTTCAGCATGGATGGAATTTTTCGGGTCACCTTACCCAGGATTTCCTCTTTAACCACCACCAGGGTAGCACCCGCCGGGCCCATATTTTTTTGAGCTCCCGCATAGATCAGGTCAAATTTGGAATAATCCATAGGCCTTGAAAAAATATCGGAGCTCATATCCGCGACAAGCACGGTGTCCGTTTGGGGAAATTTTTTGAATTGGGTGCCAAAAATGGTATTATTCGTCGTAAGATGCAGGTAATCTAAACCTTCAGGCACCGAATAGCCCTTGGGGATATAGTTGTAATTCTCATCCTTTGAAGATGCGATTTCGACCACACGTCCCAGAATAGCGGCTTCCTTGATCGCCTTGTCACTCCAGGTGCCCGTGTTGATATATCCTGCAGAGGTCTCCAGTAAATTGTAGGCCACCATCAGGAATTCGAGACTCGCGCCACCCTGCAGGAAGAGTGCCTTATAACCCTTACCCTCCAAATCGAGAAGTTCCAGAACCAAATGGCGCGCCTTTTCCATGATGGTCACAAAGGCTTCACTTCTGTGTGAGATTTCGATAAGGGAAAGTCCCGATCCATCCAGGTCGATGACGCTTTGCGCAGCCTTTTTCAGGACTTCTTCCGGAAGGATGCATGGGCCGGCACTAAAATTGTGTTTTTTCATCTGAATGTTGCGTTAAAGGATGTAAAGTTCTGAAAAAATAGTGGGCTTCCGCCTAAATGGCCGAGGGAGATTCGGCGGATGTTTTCAACAGGAAGTCAACAGTGTCCACCCCATCGGCGTATGTCCCGAGTTCAGGTCGTTGTGCACTTCCAAAGGGAATGGCCCCGGATAACCAGGAACCCCCGACAATACATTGTATTTCGTCTTTTAAAGCTTTCAATCTTTGGACTACGCCTCCCTGTTCTACATACGTTTCGTAAAATAAGGTGCCGATGGGGGAGCCTAATCCGGGGTCTTCCTTCAGGAGGAGAAAACCGTTATCCAGCATGGGGCTGCCACTCATCAGATAAACCGCCTTATTGTAATCGTAATTATTCCCGTACTTCTGATGATCAATCAGGTTTTTAAACGGATAAAAGGCCTTGAAGAGGGGGTCGAAGTCGTATCCTTTGGGGACATAGAGTTTGGAGACGCTACGGCAACCCATACCGAAATACCTGAAAACATCTTCTGCCAGACCGCTTAGTTCCGCGGGTGTTTCCTGCCCGGACAACACGGCCACACCGTGCCTGTTTTTACGAATAATGTGAGGCTTCTTTGAAAAATAATACTCGAAATACCGGCTTGTATTGGTGCTTCCCGTGGCGATGACCGCATCAAAAGCGTCGAGTTTCCCATCTGTGAAACGAATACGGCTTGTAAGTCCGGGTTCATAACGGGTGAGAAGGCTTACCAGGTATTTTAAAAGCAGGGTGTCTTTTGAGGCGCATTTGACCAGGGCGTTATGCCCCGTTAACAGGACGGAAATCAGGTCGTGGAAACCTACAAGCGGGATATTCCCGGCCATAATCAGGGCGATTGTCCGCGGGTTGCTCCCCG
>CAKZOC010000057.1 GCA_937136025.1 uncultured Bacteroidota bacterium | reverse complement strand
GATTCCAGGGTGATGATGTGCAATTCGTGGTAGATTTGTTTAGCCCGCTCGGGTTTCAAGAAACGCTTTAGAGGGCCAAAGAAAAACAATCGCATATTCGCGATTACCAACCCGAAGATCAGAATAATGATCAGGGAAGAGAGATGGAGTTTTTTTCCAAGGGCATAGAGCAACAGCAGAACGGCAATAAGCAGGAACTGTTTAGCCTGAGAGCGGATTTGCTGAAAGATAATAATTAGGACATAACTCGCAATGAGGGCCACGATTACCGTAAGGGCGAGGCTGCCTGCAAATATTCCGGGACTCTGAGCCTCTATTGGGTTTAACTGCCCTTCCAGAAAATAGAACAAGACAATACCCATGATGTCTGAAAACGTGCTTTCATAAACGTGAAACTCTTTTTTTGCTGTGGACAGACCTCCGACACTGGGGATAATGATGGCGCTGGAGAGAATGGACAGTGGGGTGGCGTAAATCCATGCATTGGCCATTTCCATACCGGGAATCAACGTATGCAGAATCCAGGCTGCGACCCATGTGGAGGCCAGCAGTCCCAGGGCGGCCACGGCCATGGCTTTGAGGATGGGCCAGATTTTGTCCTTTCTCAGTTTCAGTTCGAGTGCGGCTTCCAGGACAATCATGATAAGTCCAATAATACCGAGTACCTCCAGAACCGGAAAAAAATCGGGCAAATCGCGGACAAAGTTTTTCATCGCGTATTGCAGTACGAGCCCCAGGGCAATAAGCATTAAAACGGCTGGGATATTTGTGCGTTTAGCCAGATGATTGAACCAAAAAGACAGAATCAGAATCAGGCAGGCTTCTATGATAAGATTGTACGAAGAAAAAATTTCCATAAAACAGAGTCGTCGGGGTGGATGAGTAGCGCGGATTAAAGGTACTCGGATTTAGGTATAACGCCAGACCAAGGAGCGGAATTGTTTTCGTCTAATGAATATGATGAATTCAAAAAAAGTAGTATATTTGCGCCACTGAAAGAATTATTGGTATTCATGAGGGGACATAAGTCCCCTCTTTTATTGCCACTATTTTAAGAGTAAAGAAATGATTGGCAGTGGGTTGCAGCAACGGGTGGAATTGCTTCTTAAGGAGGCATTCGAAAAGCGACCTGATCTGTTTCCGATTTCCCTGAAGGTCGGATCAGACCAAAGCATCCGCATTATTATAGATGGGGACAACGGAGTGAGTCTTCAGGATTGTATGGAAATTAGCAGGGCTGTGGAACACCAGCTCGACAGGGAAGAGTTCGACTTTTCCCTTGAAGTGAGTTCTGCAGGAGCTACCGCTCCACTGGATCTTCCCAGACAATACCACAAGCATCTCGGCAGAATCCTCGAGGTGAAAACTGAAGCTTTGGAAGTGAAAGGGACTCTGGAGTCTGTGGGAGCGCATGAGATCGTCCTGAGCTGGAAAGCACGGGAACCCAAACCAATAGGCAAGGGAAAGCATACGGTTCGGAAAGAGGAAGTTATTCCGTTTTCCGAAATAGAAAAGGCAAAAGTTGTTTTAAAATTCTAAGTGTAGCGTAAGAAATGGAAAATCTTGCATTAATCGAATCGTTTTCGGAGTTTAAGGACGATAAGTTTATCGACCGGGTAACCCTCATGGCTATTTTGGAGGAAGTGTTCAGGGGAGCCCTGAAGCGAAAATTTGGATCGGACGATAATTTTGATATTATTATCAATCCGGATAAGGGCGATTTGGAAATTTGGAGAAACCGTACGGTAGTTCCGGATGGAGAGGTCGAGGAGCCCAATGAAGAAATTTCACTAACTCAGGCCCGGAAAATTGAGCCGGATTTTGAAATTGGCGAGGATGTTTCTGAGGAAGTTAAGTTAAAGGATCTGGGGCGTCGGGCTATTCTGGCTTTGCGGCAGAATTTGATTGCCAAAATACACGAGCACGACAATACGACCATATACAAACAGTTCAAGGACCTCGAAGGTGAGATTTATACCGCAGAGGTGCATCATATTCGCCACCGTGCGATTATTCTTCTCGATGATGAAGGCAATGAAATCATCATGCCCAAGGAAAAGCAGATCCCATCTGACTTTTTCCGGAAAGGAGACAACGTTCGTGGAATTATTGAAAGTGTGGAGCTTAAGGGAAATAAGCCGCTGATCATCATGTCCAGAACTTCTCCGATATTTCTTGAACAATTGTTTCATCAGGAAATTCCGGAAGTTTTTGACGGCTTAATTTCTGTGAAGAAAGTGGTTCGAATTCCCGGGGAAAAGGCAAAAGTGGCCGTGGATTCTTATGATGACAGGATCGACCCTGTGGGCGCTTGTGTTGGGATGAAAGGTTCGAGAATTCACGGGATTGTCCGTGAGTTGGGCAACGAGAACATAGACGTTCTGAACTGGACGAACAATCCCCAGTTGATGGTCACCCGGGCGCTGAGTCCGGCACGGGTATCCATGGTAAAGCTCAATGATGAAAATATGACGGCTCAGGTGTACCTCAAGCCGGAAGAAGTATCCAAAGCTATTGGCCGGGGCGGGCACAATATTCGCCTGGCCGGGAAACTGACCGGATATGAAATTGATGTATTCCGCGAGGGAGTGGAAGAAGACGTGGAACTTACCGAGTTTTCTGATGAAATTGAAGATTGGGTAATTGCAGAATTTAGAAAAATAGGTTTAGATACCGCCCGTAGCGTACTGGAACAAGACGTTGACGATTTGGTAAAAAGAACCGATTTAGAAGAGGAGACCATTTCGGATGTAGTCCGTATCCTCAAGGAAGAATTAGAAGATTAAGCTATATTAGCACCTTAATTAGCGAAAAAAGAGCGCAAGAAATTTATGGCAGAGAACGCGACCATAAGGCTTAACAAAGTCCTGAGAGAACTCAATATTTCATTGGACCGGGCCGTGGATTACCTCACGTCCCAGGGTCATGAGGTGGATGCCCGCCCCACGACAAAGATTTCCGATGAGATTTACCAGGTTTTATTGGAGGAATTCCAGACGGACAAAAGCAAAAAGGTTGCCTCCAAGGAAGTCAGCGAAGAGAAGCGGAAGGAGAAAGAAGCCCTCCGGTTACAGCTGGAGCAGGAATTGGAGGAGAAACGAATCGCGCGTGAAAAGCGTGCGCAGCCTGAAGTAGTTAAGGCTAAAGGAGAGTTGAGCGGTCTGAAGACTGTGGGCAAGATCGATCTCGATGGCCCAAAGAAAGTTGCTGCCCCGAAACCTGAACCGGAGGTAGAAAAACCCGAGGAAAAGGTAGCGGAAAAGCCCGTGGCGGATAAAGTTGTCGAAACACCTGAAGCGGCACCAACGGAGGCCAAGGCTGAGAAACCAGCCCCGGTGGCACCTAAGAAAGAGGCCGCGGCCGCCCCGAGCCCAAAGACTGAGGAAAAGAAGCCGGGGACCCCGGAATCTGCAGAACCGGTGCGGCACGAGACGGAATATCAAAAGCTCTCAGGCCCGAAGATAAAGGACAAGATCGACCTGACTAAGTTCGAGAAGCCCAAGAAGAAGAAAGAAGAGAAAGCCGATGATAGTACCGACCGCAAGCGTCGTCGTCGTCGAATTATAAGCAAATCTGATACCGGTCGGGGTCGTGGCCCCGGAGCAAAAGGACAACGTCCATCCACCATGAAGGTGGAGCCTACTGAAGAAGAGGTTCAGAAGCAGGTGCGGGAGACACTCGAAAAACTCCAGGGAAAATCTAAAAAGGGTAAAGGCGCCAAATACCGTCGCGACAAGCGGGATCAGCATCGTCAGCAAACTGAGATGGATCTTGCGCAGCAGGAGCTGGACAGTAAAATCCTTAAAGTAACCGAATTTGTGACCGCTCAGGAAGTGGCTACCATGATGAACGTCTCTACGACCGAAATCATTTCAGCCTGTATGTCTCTGGGTATTATGGTGACCATGAACCAGCGCCTGGACGCAGAAACCCTGGCCATTGTGGCTGAGGAATTTGGATACGAAGTGGAGTTTGTCACCGCGGATATCGAAGAATCCATAGAGGAAGAAGCGGATGCTCCGGAGGATCTGAAAGCCCGGGCGCCCATTGTAACTGTAATGGGTCACGTGGATCACGGTAAAACCTCTCTACTCGATTATATCCGGAAGGAGAACGTCATTGCAGGAGAAAGCGGTGGAATTACTCAACATATCGGCGCCTATGGCGTAATGCTCGATAATGGCGAACGAATTTCCTTCCTGGATACACCCGGTCACGAGGCATTTACAGCGATGCGGGCCAGGGGAGCTCAGGTCACGGATATCGCGATAATCGTGATTGCTGCCGATGATGATATCATGCCGCAGACAAAGGAGGCGATTAGTCATGCCCAGGCGGCAGGTGTTCCTATTGTTTTTGCCATCAACAAGGTGGATAAACCCACAGCCAATCCGGACAAGATTAAAGAGGGGCTGGCGGGAATGAATCTTTTGGTTGAAGATTGGGGCGGCAAAATCCAATCTCAGGATATTTCTGCCAAAACAGGGGCCGGAATTAAAGAATTATTGGAAAAAGTACTACTCGAAGCAGAACTGCTCGAGTTGAAGGCTAATCCGGATAAGCTGGCTTCCGGTACGGTGGTCGAAGCTTTCCTGGACAAAGGTCGGGGTTATGTTTCTACGGTACTGGTACAGGCAGGAACCTTGAAAATAGGAGACTACGTACTGGCTGGAACCTGTAGTGGAAAAGTGAAAGCCATGCACGATGAGCGCGGTAAAGATGTAAGGGAAGTTGGACCGTCACAACCTATTTCCATTCTCGGACTGGATGGAGCGCCACAGGCAGGGGATAAGTTCAATGTGATGGAGGACGAACGCGAGGCCAAGCAAATTGCTGCCAAACGCAGTCAGTTGCTCCGCGAACAATCCGTGAGAACGCAACGGCATATTACACTGGATGAAATTGGAAGACGGATTGCTCTGGGTGACTTTAAAGAACTCAACATCATCCTCAAAGGAGATGTGGATGGTTCTGTGGAAGCCCTTTCTGACTCTTTCCAGAAATTATCCACGGATGAAATACAGGTCAATATTATTCATAAAGGTGTAGGAGCCATAACGGAGTCCGATGTGCTGCTCGCCTCTGCCTCAGACGCCATTATTATCGGATTTAACGTGCGTCCAATGGGGAATGCCAGGGACGTGGCCGACAAGGAGGAAATAGATATCCGTACGTACTCCATCATCTACGATGCGATTAACGACCTCAAGGATGCCATGGAAGGAATGCTCTCTCCTGAAATCAAGGAAGAGATAACAGGAACGGCCGAGATTCGCGAAACCTTTAAAATTTCCAAGGTGGGTACTATTGCCGGATGTATGGTGATGAGTGGCAAAATCTTCAGAAATTCAAACATTCGTCTCATTCGGGACGGGGTGGTGATCTATACCGGATTACTCGCATCCCTGAAACGCTTTAAGGACGATGTGAAAGAAGTTTCTAAGGGCTATGATTGTGGAATGCAGGTCAAAAACTATAACGACATTAAAGAAGGAGATATCATCGAGGCCTTCCAGGAAGTCGCTGTAAAAAAGACCTTGTAGTCCAAAGCCTTTTTAAAGTACTTTGAGAAAAAACCCGGACTCCTTTCGTGGAGGTCCGGGTTAGTTATTTAGAGCTTTGAAGCAACGCGACCAGAACTGCGCTATGTGAATACTGTGATACGCCCAGACGAAAACAGGAGCCCTTTGGCAGCTGAATTCAGCCCGGCTGTAATGGGTTCGAGCCCGGCGTGTGTGCTAACGATTTGCGGTTTCGGGACGCAATAAGAGGGCCCCGGGGAATTGCTGACGGACTTCCAGAAACTTTTTTTCAGCCTCCAGACGGTCCGTGAATTTACCTACGTGCACTCTGTAAGTAGGGGAGTCGAAAACAATTTTAGGATCGTATTCGGGAAAAGCAATAGAGGCTTCCTGCTTTAATTCTTCCGCTGCATCATAGGATCCAAAACCTATTTGAATGGTGTAATAAAGGGCATTGGCATTGGCATCTTTGTAGATGGCGAGGAGTCTTTTTATCTGAGGATCCTCGTCAATGGATACCTGTCCTTGTTGCGCCTGTATTTTAAACGAAAGCAGCAAGATGAAAACGGAAGTAAAAATAAGCTTGTGCATAGTTTTAATCCTATGGGTTTATCGCATGTCCAAAGGTAATCCATTAAGGATTCGCGTCTCACAAGATGAACTTATTTAGAATAATTATAAATTATAAATTCAGAAACCTTTAAGATTTCCCAAATAAAGTCTATGTCGTATTTTTGTCGACAATTTGAACCTCAGGAAATTCGGGAGCAAGCCTCGGATTTGTATCCGAATTTTGAATCGTTCAAATAGAGAAATATACCTTAAAAGACAGTGATAGGAACCCCGGCCAACCGCTTTAAATGGACTGAATTCAGATCGTTGTCCCTCACAGGAAAAAATATTGAACAACTGCTCATGAAAAAGGTTTTCAACCGCCATCACTTATCCCCTCTTTTTGGTTTTTGTATCGTTATTTCTTTCCTTTTTTCACCGTCTTTAAGCGCCCAGGAGGAGGCTGCAGCACAAGAAGCTGCGCCTGCCGAAGCTGCCGTTGCAGGTGAAGAAGGACCCTGCGGACCTGGGGATCCGGCGAAGGGGAAGCAATTGTTTAACCAGAATTGTGCGGCTTGTCACGCGCTGAATCGCAAAATGACCGGGCCTGCACTGGCCAATGCGGCAACACGTCTGGTTGAAGAGGAGGGTCTGGATTGCGACTGGATTTATTCGTGGATCAAGAACAGCCCGGGGATGATCGCCTCTGGTGATGCCTATGCCAATCGCATCTACGAAGAATACAATCAGGCGGCTATGACGGCCTTTCCGACATTGTCTGATCAGGATATCAATGACATTATCGCGTATACGGAAGCTCCGCCACCTGCACCCGTTGCGGCGGCAACTCCGGCGGCTGCTGCCGGTGGCAACGCCGATTCATCCGGGATTTCCAATGAATTGATACTGGGCGCCCTCGCCTTAGTCTTTGCATTATTGGTGATGATGTTGATTCTGGTCAACCAGACCCTCAGGCGCATCGCAGTGGCCAATGGTGTTGTTCTGGAACAGGAGAAAGCCGAAAAGCGCCTTCCTTTGTGGAAAGCTTTTGCTCAGAATCAGTTTTTGGTTTTGGTCTCCGTAATTCTGTTGCTGCTCTCATCAGCCTACTTCGCGTATGGTTGGATGATGCAGGTAGGTTTGGATCAGGGGTACGCGCCTATTCAGCCGATACACTATTCTCATAAAATCCACGCTGGGGATAATAAAATTGAATGTAAGTATTGCCATTCCTCGGCCCGGGTCTCCAAGCATTCTGGAATTCCGTCCCTGAATATTTGTATGAATTGTCACAAGTCCATTTACGAATACAAAGGCAATCCGGAAGGGCCTTCTGCCGAAGATCTCGCCAATGGATACACCAATGAGTTCTATACGAATGAAATTAAAAAGCTCTACAAAGCGGTAGGCTGGGACGAAGAGAATCAGCAGTATACCGGAGAGAGCCAACCTGTTGAATGGGTGCGGATTCACAACCTTCCCGATTTTGCCTATTTCAACCACGCCCAGCACGTTTCCGTTGGAAATATTGAATGTCAGACCTGTCACGGTCCTGTGGAGGAAATGGAAATTATGTACCAACACGCTCCTCTTACTATGGGCTGGTGTATCAATTGTCACAGGGAGACGAATGTGCAGATGGAAGGCAACGAATATTACGAAAAAATTCACGCCGAGCTCGCTAAGAAATACGGAGTTGATAAGGTAACGGCTGCTCAAATGGGCGGGCTGGAATGCGGTAAGTGTCACTATTAACAATCAGGAGTTATTTACAATAATCGTATGGCATCAAACAAGAAATATTGGAAAAGCGAGGCGGAACTCTCCCCGAACGATTCCATTGTTGAGACGCTTAAACAAAACGAATTCTCAGAGGCTCTTCCTGTAGATGAGTTTCTTGGGGATAAAGAGCAGTTGGCCAACAGCCAGACCTCCCGGCGCGATTTCCTCAAGTATGTCGGTTTCAGTACGGCCGCTGCATCTTTGGCCGCATGTGAAGGTCCGGTTCATAAATCCATACCCTATGTATTTCAGCCGGAACGCATCATTCCAGGTGTGGCGAATTACTATGCGACTACCATTGCAGACGGGTTTGATTATGCAAGTATTCTGGTAAAAACCAGAGAGGCACGCCCGATTAAAATTGAAGGGAATAAAGAGTCAAAGACACTGGGAGGAACCAATGCGCGTATTCAGGCTTCTGTACTTTCCCTATATGACAGTACCCGTCTTCAGGGTCCTTTGGCACAGGGGAATCCTGTAGAATGGGAAGCTCTGGATGCCGGGGTTTCGTCTAAACTGCGGTCTGTCGCCAACTCGGGAAAACAAATTGTCCTGTTGACCCAAACGTACGCGAGTCCCTCGACTTCCCGACTCATCGCCCAATTTTCAGAAACTTTTGGAAATGTAAATCACGTCACATACGATGCCATTTCCTCAAATGCCGCCCTGGATGCCTATGAGGCCAGATATGGCGAGCGCGCTTTGGCGGATTACGATTTCTCCAAAGCCGGCCTGATCGTTTCCTTTGGAGCAGATTTCCTGGGCGACTGGCAAGGCGGTGGTTACGACAGTGGGTACACCAAAGGAAGGGCTCCTAAAAACGGAATGTCCCGCCACGTGCAGTTTGAATCCAATATGTCGCTTACAGGTGCCAATGCCGACAAGCGCGTAGCAGTTTCTCCTGCGGTTCAAAAAGTAGCGTTGGCACATCTTTACGCCAAACTCAGCGGCGGTTCCGTTTCAGGCGAACTGCCCGAGGCCGCCACTATGGCCCTGGAGGGTGTCGTACGTGAGATCAATAAAAACAAAAGCAAGGCCGTTGTGGTCACCGGACTGGATGACACAGATGCGCAGGCCATTGTACTGGCCATAAATGAAATGCTGACCAGTGCTGCTTTTGAGCCTAATGCGCCCCGGTATATTCGCAGCGCCAGTACCGCAAAATTGAATGCCTTAATGGCGGATATGCAGGGCGGTAAGGTAGGGGCACTGATTATGGACGGGGTAAACCCGGCCTACTCTTTTCCCGATGCCACTGCGTTTAAAGAAGCCCTTTCAGGAGTTGAACTTTCAGTAACCTGTACGACGAACAGGGATGAGACTTCCGAGTTGACCACATATGTGGCGTCAACAAACCACTTCCTGGAGTCATGGGGCGATTTTCAGTTTAAGAAGGACCACTACGGACTTATGCAGCCTGTAATTCAGGAACTGTTTGATACCCGTCAGTTTCAACAGTGTTTGCTGAACTGGATGGGGTCTTCTCAAACGTATTACGAGTTTATCAAAACGACCTGGAGCGACGGAGTTCTGGCCAGTGCAGATTGGAATCAAGCCCTGCACGATGGAGTATTCCATGCAGAATACGCCACGTTGTACAGCGATCCGTTAATGCCTTTACAAGCTCAAGACAGAACAGAAGAAGAAATTCTGGACTCAGAATCGACCGCTGTTTCTGAAGTTGCCGCAGCTGCGCGACGGCTTTCCGGAGTTACAGCCTCCGGAATGAGTCTTGCATTGTATACCAAAATAGGACTGGGGGATGGACGTCAGGCCGGCAACCCCTGGTTGCAGGAATTCCCGGACCCTATCACCAGAGTATCCTGGGATAACTATCTCACCGTTTCGAAAAAGGATGCCAGAGAACTCGGTTTAATCAATGAAAATGTCGCCAACGGTGGTTTGGACGGCAGCTATGCAAATCTTACAGTAGAAGGGGCTACCCTCAGTGGGGTTCCCGTGATCATTCAGCCCGGACAGGCAGAAGGAACTGTGGGACTTGCCCTGGGATACGGAAGGCTTTCCGGTATGAAAAGCGAGATGCAGGTGGGGGTAAATGCCTTTCCGCTGTATCGCAACTTTAATACCACTCAGGCCGTCACTGTTGAAAAAGCTGCGGGCATGCATGAATTTGCCTGTGTGCAACTTCATAAAACCCTTATGGGACGGGGGGATATCATTAAGGAGACTACCCTGGAAGAATTCAGTACGAAACCGGCCTCGGAATGGAATCACGTGCCACAGGTATCGCTGGATCACCAGGAGGTCCCTGCAAATACCGTGGATCTTTGGGAAGGTTTTGACCGCTCCGTCGGGCACCACTTCAATATGTCTATCGATCTGAATTCCTGTACGGGATGCGGCGCTTGTGTCATTGCGTGTAGTGCTGAGAATAATGTTCCCGTAGTCGGAAAGAAGGAAATCCGGCTCTCAAGAGATATGCACTGGCTGCGTATCGACAGGTATTACTCTTCAGAGGATACCTTCAGCGGGGATAATGAAAAGAAAGATGCTATTTCCGGAGCCATTGAATCCAAAACGAGCTTTGGTGAAATGGAAGACCCTGCAGCGAACCCGCAGGTCGCCTTTCAGCCGGTGATGTGCCAGCACTGTAACCACGCGCCTTGCGAGACTGTATGTCCTGTAGCCGCTACGGCTCACAGTCGCCAGGGACACAATCACATGGCTTATAACCGTTGTGTGGGAACGCGCTACTGCGCCAATAACTGTCCTTATAAAGTGCGTCGCTTTAACTGGTTCCTCTACAATAATAACGACGAGTTTGATTATCATATGAATAACGATCTGGGTAAAATGGTACTCAACCCGGATGTAAACGTGCGCTCCAGGGGAGTCATGGAAAAATGCTCCTGGTGTATTCAAATGTCACAGAAGGCTATTCTGGATGCCAAACGCGAGGGCCGGGAAGTTAAGGATGAGGAATTCCAGACCGCTTGTTCCAATGCCTGTAGCAACGGGGCAATAGTTTTCGGAGATGTCAACAATCCGGAAAGTGAAGTGGCCAAGCTGAAGGAAGACGATCGGATGTACCACCTGCTCGAACACGTTGGGACAAAACCGAATGTGTTTTATCACGTTAAAGTGCGTAATTCAAACGAAGCATAACAACCTAAGAAACGATAAAT
>CAKZOC010000056.1 GCA_937136025.1 uncultured Bacteroidota bacterium | reverse complement strand
AAAAACCATCAGTTCCATGCTGATGGTTTTTGTTGATGGATCGGCACTTGATCTACAAAGCATACAATGTTCAGAAACCCATTTTTAAACGTCAATCTAAAAGGTATTTAAATTGTATCTTCCTGCTTCCACATCCTCAAAACAACCCATGCCATGTTTAGACACCTAATATTGATTGTTTTATTCGGATTCCTCCTCAACAACTCCTTTGGCCAATCGCAAATCTACGAACTCAGGGTGTATGAACTCGATTTCTTCAAACCTGCAGAAGTTTTGAACAACTACCTGGAGAAAGCCTTGATCCCCGCCCTGAACCGTCAGGGGGTCACCCAGGTGGGGGCTTTTGAGGAAGCGGGCGAAGCCCTTCCCAAAAAACTCTACCTCCTTATGTCCTATGATAACATGGGGGCTTTTGTGAGGGTAACGGATGGCTTGAGGGCGGACCGTGAATACCTGGCGGCTGCCAAGCCTTATTTTGGGGCACCTGAGGAACAAATCGCTTATACGAGGTACGAAAGCAGTTTTATCCGCTCAGTTTCGGGTTTTCCGGTTCTTGAAAAACCGGCTGAGGATTCAGAGCTGTTTGAACTTCGGATTTACGAAAGTCGCAATGAGGATGCGCTGCGCAGAAAGGTAAAGATGTTTAACGATAGTGAATTTGATATCTTTAAGGACGTCGGGCTTCCGATGGTATTCTTCGGGGAAAACATCTCCGGAGATCAGATGCCCTGCCTGACCTACCTGTTGGCCTTTAAAGACAAGGCACACCATACTGAAGCCTGGTCAAAATTCGGCCCGCATCCCGAATGGCAGCGGATTACTAAACTGGAGGAATACGCCAATGCGATGAACGATATTACCCGGGTGTTTTTGAAGCCCCTGCCCTATTCTCAGTTATAGGCTGTTGATCCGGGTTTAGGGAATTCGATAAAAATGGCGTGAAATTCCATTGAAGATCCCCTACCCCTGAAAGGTATTTGCAGGTCCCGGGCATATCTTAATACCGGGGAGGTGGGCATGCTCCCCCAAAGTACAAGGCATACCCATTTCACCGAGGCAGAAATCCTGTCAGGCCTCACTTAACTTCCCTCTAAAAACGTATCTCAGCATTTTACAGCCGTACCGGAAGCGGTTACCATAATCATTCCGCCGCTGGCCCCGAGGGTCTCGTAGTCCAGATCGATTCCGACAACGGCATTTGCACCCATGCGTTGGGCCTGTTCTGCCATTTCTGCAAGCGCATTATCCTTAGCTTCCCTGAGCACGCGCTCGTAGGATCCGGACCGTCCTCCGACGACATCCCGGATTCCCGCGAAAATGTCTTTGAAAATATTTGCCCCGATAATCGTTTCCCCGGTAACGATGCCAAGGTATTCTGTGATGCTCTGATTCTCCAGCGTATGCGTAGTGGATAATAACATAAATGCTTCTTTTTAAATGAATGTATGTTTCCGGAATGTAGTAGCTCCCGGATATCCCATATATGTCGGCACATGAGGGTATTTGTTACGATGAAATGAGCTTTAAGTGCAGTCCGGGGCACTACTTTAAAACCTGTAAAGGGTTCGTTCTGGTTCAAGGTTCAAGGTGAAAACAAGTTTTCAGTGGGCAGTCGCAGTAGGCAGTTCGAGGTTCAAGGTTCAAGGTTCAAGGTTTAATGCGAGTAGGCAGTGGCAGTAGGCAGTTCGAGGTTCAAGGTGAAAACAAGTTTTTAGTGGGCAGTGGCAGTGGGCAGTGGGCAGATCAAAGTTAAATACAAGTGGTCCGCAGATAATCTTCCCTCCTTTTGAACTTTATAACTTTAAACCTTGAACGCATGGTGCAAAATCCAGCTGCTTACTGCGACTGCGTACTGTAACTACCCACTGAGGACTCTCAAAAAAGGTTCAAAGAGACTTCAAAACATCCTTATAACTAACTGATATTGCGTACCTTCGACGAATAACACAAATTTGTAGTTTTTGGCCCGTAGATCGTGGTTTTTGGTTGTTTATCCTCCCAAAAAGCCCCTTCATCGCTCCTTTGTGTATTTTACATGTGGATTTTCGGGATTAAAAGCGGGACTATCGGTTATTGGCCTGCCGGGAACGATTAAAACAAAACACGAGGACGCACCATGAAATCGCTGCAGACAGCTTCCCTTCATACATTGGATAATGCAGAACTGCTGGACCTGATAAAGAATAATTCAGGGGCAGGGGTTGCACAGGGCGTGCAGGACAGCATCCTTCAAATCCTCACAAACCGAGGGGTAGATAAAGATACGATCCAACGCTTCAGGCCTGCAGATTCCAATCCATTTGATAAGGCTCAAAAACACTATCTGGCATTTAAGCGCTCTTCGCGCAGGGTTTTCTTCTGCTACCTCACTTTTGCCGGTGCTCTTACGATCTCCTTTCTGCTCGATCCGCACTGGATGGTGTCCACGGCATTACTGTTAATTTTCGGCTCTTTGATTTCTTTTGTCATCGATACACTTTTACAACAAAAGCGTTTTTACAAAGTGGTTGGGGGAGCGCGTTCCTATAGTACTCCCCTGGTATTTTTCTTTCTTGGGATGCCTTTATATTTTTTGATGTTCCTGAGTTTTAAACAGAAAATGGAGGCCCGCCTTGAGCATCTGGCGTAGTGCGGTTCGTTTATATTCCTGAAACTTATTACATTTACTTCTATTGAGGCCGGAGTCCGCCAAAGACCCATGGGCCTTTCCATTGAAAAGTGTATCGAATATGAAACTCACCAAAATACAATGGGTAACCCTGGTGGCTATTCTCGTATATCTGATCTATGAGTTTATCATGATCCCGAGATGGGAGGCGACGCTGCCGGAATCCGACCCGGTGATCCGGGCAGATATCTTTTTGATTTATCCGGTCCTGCTGATTCTGATTCTTATTTCTGTCTTCCAGTTTTTTAGAAAAAAATAATTCCAAATATGACTGCAAAAGTAACCTTCATTTTTTGGGTCCTGGTCGCTGCGGTTGGGTGTAAGGGCGATCCGAAAACAACAGAATCAAAGGAAACTCCTGAGGCAGAAATGGCCAAACCGGTTACTGAAATTTATAAAGGCGAGATGGCCGACTCACGCCAATTCTGCTTCCTCAGCAAGTCTGCGGTTTCAATGGCAGAGTCAGAGGGATTCAACTATAGCTTCATGCGCTTTACCGTTACTGACGGAGATTCCGCCGAGGGTACGTTTCTGTCTTCGCCATACGGGACTGACGGTTCCCGCGGATCCTTTAAAGGAATATACCGTGAAGACCAGAATCTGTTGCAAACAACAACTACCTACCTCGCAGAGGGGGAACGCTATGAGGAACAACGAGACTATACCCTTGGAGAGGATGGGATTGCCCTTTTAGATGAATCCGGGAAGCCTGTGCTTACGATCCCTGTCGTTTCCTGCGAGCAGTACGATACTGAAATGAATACGTACCATCAGGGGATCCTTAAAAACAGGATAAACACCACAGACCGGTCACGGCTTAAGAAAGTCAAAGAGGTCCTTGATTTCGGATATACGGAGGAACAATTAGACCGTATGCGTTTTCTGGAGCTCGCAATCGATCTGGACAACAATTATCAAACCGAGGAATACCTGCTTTACATCATGGACCCCATGGTATGTGGCAGCGGGGGATGCAATTTGCTGGTTATTGATGAGAACGGAAAAACCCGTTCCAACACCACAGTGGTTAAACTCCCCCTTTACATGCCTGTTTCCACTATAGAGGACATGAAGAAAAAGGGAGAATGGAAGTCCCTGTTTGTATGGAGCGAGGGATTCAGAAAACTCAGTCCGGAGAATGGAAAATACCCTTCCAATGCCTCCATGGCTCCTGAAATCTCCGAGAATGAATTAAAAGGGCATCCTGAAAAATATCAATTGGTTCTGGATTACCTGGAATGAACCCCAATCCGGTATTTACACTACCTGAAACCTGGAGGATTTTGGAAGACAACGCCCTCACGAGAGTAGAATAAATCGTTGTAATATAGTGCCTAACCTTAGCAAATAAAAAACCTGATGACCGACCTGCAAATAGCTCAGAGCATAGAGGCGAAGCACATTCGCGAAATCGCCTCAAAAGTAGACATCCCCGAAGAAGTCCTGGAATATTACGGCAGTAATAAGGCAAAACTCCCCTTAAGCCTGATCGATTCGGATCAGGTTACCAAAAGCAACCTCATCCTGGTTACCGCCATTACCCCAACCCCTGCAGGCGAAGGAAAAACGACGGTTTCCATAGGTCTGGGTGACGGGCTCAATTATATCGGCAAAAAGGCGCTCACGGTCATACGGGAGCCCAGCCTTGGCCCCGTTTTCGGCATCAAGGGGGGTGCCGCGGGGGGAGGGCACAGCCAGGTCATTCCCATGGCGGATATCAACCTGCATTTTACGGGAGATTTTAATGCCGTTGAAAAGGCCAACAACCTGCTGGCAGCCCTGATCGACAATAATATTCAGGCTAAGACCGGGAATCTGGGTATCGATCCAAGGACTGTATTATGGAAGCGTTGCATGGACATGAACGACCGGGGGTTGCGCAACATCATTGCGGCCCTGGGCGGGAAAGCAGGCGGGATTCCCAGGGAAACAGGCTTTAATATTACTGCAGCTTCAGAGATTATGGCCATCCTGTGTTTGAGCAATGATTTTGAAGACCTCCAACAGCGCATTGGCAACATCTACATTGGAGATACTTTTGAAGGCAAGCCCGTATTCGCCAGGGACCTCAAGGCAGAAGGCGCCATGGCAGTGCTCCTGAAAGATGCCATAAAGCCTAATCTCGTACAAACCCTGGAAGGAAATCCGGCCATCATTCACGGTGGGCCCTTTGCCAATATCGCCCAGGGCACCAATTCTGTCCTGGCCACCCGAATGGGCCTCAGCCTGGCGGATTATGTAGTTACCGAGGCTGGTTTTGGAGCGGATCTGGGAGCGGAAAAATTCCTCAATATCAAATGCAGGGCCGCCGGTTTGTCGCCAAAAGCCGTCGTTCTGGTGGCAACCATAAGGGCTCTTAAATACCACGGCGGAAAACCTTTGGCAGAACTTACAAAAGAAGATACCGGTGCCCTGAAAGCGGGCCTGCCCAATCTGGAGCGGCATTTGAAAAGCCTTCAGAGTTTTGGTATCCCTGTTGTGGTGGCGCTTAATAATTTCACCACGGATACTGACGCTGAAAGACAATTGCTGATGGAGCACTGCGCCTCCCTCGGCGTTCCCGTAGAACTCAGCGATGGCTGGTCCGATGGAGGGAAAGGTTGTGCCGCCCTGGCAGAAGCCGTTGCAAAGGCAGTCTCCCAATGCACTACCACTTTTAATCCGACCTATCAACTGGAGGACACACCGCGGGTTAAGATGGAGAAAATCTGTCGCACCATTTACGGCGCTGAAAATGTTATCCTATCCAATAAAGCGAGCCGGCAGCTTAAAAGGTTTGAATCTCTGGGGTACGGAAACCTTCCTATTTGTATGGCAAAAACGCAGAAGAGCCTCAGCGACGACGAAAAAAAACTGGGGCGGCCGGAAAATTTTGACATTCATATCCGGGAATTCGAAATTGCGGCCGGAGCAGGGTTTATCGTCCCGATCGCCGGAAACATTCTCAGGATGCCCGGGCTGCCCTCGAGCCCGGCCTCAGAACGAATTTCAATCGACAAAGCCGGTAATATTTCCGGATTGTTTTAATGAAGCCTGACTCCCGTCAGGAGGGAAATCAGGGAGGGTTCATTCATCCTCCCCTTGACCATACAAACGGGTAATGACCAGCACATGTGGAAAGGTGATCGCCGCCAGGAAAGAAAAGAACAGCGGTAAGTACCCAAAATCACTATCCTTTAGAACCAGGAAGGCCACGGCAAGGGTAACTAAGGCGCCCACCCAATAGACCGCGGAGGACTTCACGTACTGCAATCCGCTCTGCAGGCTGACGGTTCCATATAACAATCGGAGTTGGTCTGCCAGGGAGGGTATGGAATGCCACACGACAAAATAGATGGCGAAGGCCCACAAGAGTGAAGCCGTATTAAAAACGAGAAAGAACAGCCCGAGCAATAGGAATTCCCGCAAAGCATACCTCACCAATTGACTTCTGTAAAAATTTGTACCCAGAATAACCACAAATAACCCCAGGCTCACTAAAAGCAGTCGGCCGAACCATAGAGTCGGTACAGACACCCCCGTAATTCCGAGTATAACCTCCGAGACTTCCGCGGCATGGGAGTAGAAGAGCAAAAAGAGCACGACAAGGCGAGCGGGAAGGAAAAGGAGCGGTGGAAGCGGGAGGTACCTACCCTGGCGTTTGATCCAATGTTGTTCCCCAAAATGGTAGGCACTAAAAGCGATAAACATTAGGAGTGCCAATATTGGGATGAGGTAAAACAAAAGCCCGGTCACCGTCACAAAACCCACATAAGCCAGAAGCATTTTCCGGCCCGATTTCAACGGTCTGTCAGGCAAGCCCTTCCGTCTGAGTATTTCCAGATCATTGGCCCCGTGCAGTATTCCAAAAGAAAATATAAGGGTAAAGGCGAGGGTCTCTTCCACGGACTCCCCAAAAAAGATGGCCAGCCACAAAAAAAAGAAGGTCGTTACCATCATGGCATTTATTAATTCAGCAGTTTTCCATCCCGATTTTTCCAAAATGTTTAATTTTTTATGATTTTATTTAAACAGTTGTGTTTAATTTATTTGTATTTTTATTAAACAAAACTACTAAAAACTAATTGTTATGATGACTCTTTTATCAAATTTTTCGCTTGTAGCCAAGATGGCGACGAACGATTACGTAGGTTTTACCTTCTTTGTGGGCTGTATGGCCATGATGGCGGCATCGGCCTTTTTCTTTTTATCGATGAACCACTTTGACAAAAAGTGGCGGGTATCTATTCTGGTATCCGGTCTGATTACTTTTATTGCCGCGGTGCATTACTGGTACATGCGCGATTACTGGGCCGTAAACATGGAATCTCCCACCTTCTTCCGGTACGTAGACTGGGTGCTGACTGTACCCTTGATGTGTGTGGAATTTTTCCTCATCCTAAGAGTGGCAGGTGCCAAGAAATCCCTGATGTGGAATCTGATCTTCCTATCAGTGGTTATGCTGGTTACCGGGTACTTCGGGGAAGCTGTGTATCGCGATCAGGCCTGGCTATGGGGATTGATCTCCGGATTGGCCTATTTTGCCATTGTGTACATCATCTGGTTTGGCTCGGCCAAGAAACTCGCAGAATCTGCCGGAGGTGCGGTTTTAAGCGCGCACAAAACCCTTTGCTGGTTCGTTCTCGTGGGATGGGCGATCTATCCGCTTGGATATATGGCCGGAACACCCGGATGGTATGAAGGCTGGTTTTCAGGCCTGAATATGGATGTCATATACAATATCGGAGATGCCGTCAACAAAATTGGCTTCGGTCTGGTAGTTTATAATCTGGCCGTTTCCGCCTCCGGATACAGCAGCGAAAAAGCGTAATTACCTTTCGGATGATTGATGTGAAAAGGGCTTCCTGTAATGGGAAGCCTTTTTTTATACCGCATACTTCCATTTGCTTTGCAAATATCCGTGCAACGGGTATGCACGCATACAACCGCTGTAGTTGAACTGCTCCAAAACGATTATTTTTGATGTAAGTTACCTGACCCGACTACGAAGTACGGGGTAATTTTTTACAATAAGGATATGTTCATTTATCTGCGTCACCTGCGACAAAGGCTCATAAAGAGTAATTCCATTTTAAAGTACTTCCTCTATGGCCTGGGTGAATTAGTACTTATCGTTTTGGGGATACTCCTGGCCCTATATGTGGACAACTGGAACGAGGAACGCCTGGAAAAGAAACGAGAGCAATTCTACCTGTCGGAACTCCATGCCGAATTTGAAGGGAGTCGGGTAAAATTGGAGAATCTTATAGCGGCCAATCGGGAGACTTATCAGAAAGCCGGTGAAATTGCTAATGTTATGGCCCTTGGCGGGAAAGGTTTAGATGAAATCGAATTTTCGGGTTTGCTATTCCACTCTTTTTCCGACGAAATGACCTATAACCCCAACAACTCCGTACTGCAGGAAATGCTCAACGCCGGTCGCCTGGAGTATTTGTCCGATCCGGACCTGCGCGGGCATCTGACAACCTGGTCTTCCAGACTTGAACAAATCCGACAACAAGAGCAAAACCTCAGAGATCAGCGGTCAGAAGTAATGGAGCTCACCCTGAGCGAAGGAGGAGATATCCGCGCGATTCTCGAAAGTACGGGAATACTCACCGGGGAAATGGGCTTACAGGCAAGCCCGGTAAAAAGAAGCAATCTGGATTTATTGCAATCCCGCAATCTGGAAAACCACCTTCTGATTTTTATCCTGACGGCCCGTCTCACCGAAAAAAATCACTACCAACCCCTGTATACTGAAATCGAGACCATTCTAGAGCTCATCGAAAAAAGTCAGACGGATTAGAACGCTTTACACCCCTTTTAAAAAATTATTTCCAGAAACACTATGGCGTAGTGCCAGTTCCGCAGAAGAATACCCATTTCCACATGAGCCGTACCACAGGACTTACATGCGCTGAGGGACATCTATGCCTAAGAGTGCCGTCGCATTGCGGATAACCCTGCCGACCTTATCAGTAAGCTGTACCCGAAATCGCTTCTTAACCTCATCCGACTCCCCCAGAATAGAGACCTGCTGGTAAAAGGAATTAAAGTCTTTAACGAGATCATAGGTGTAATTCGCAACCAGGGCCGGACTAAACTGTACGGCAGCTTCTTCCACAACTGCCGGAAATTGCTCGAGATCTTTCAGCAGTTGCTTTTCCCGGGAATCGAGAGCGCCCAGGGAAGCAGGGGCAATGGCTTCCTTATAATCAAACTCCGCCTTCCTCAAAATGGATTGGATCCGGGCATAGGTATATTGAATAAAAGGGCCGGTGTTTCCCTGAAAATCAACCGATTCTTCGGGATTGAATAACATACGTTTTTTGGGATCTACTTTCAGGATATAGTACTTCAGGGCCCCAAGTCCAATGGTATGATACAACTGCTGCTTTTCGGCTGCTGAGAATTCGGCTACCCGGCCGTGTTCTTCGGCGATTTGCCGGGCTGTTTCGTCCATTTCCAGAATCAGGTCGTCGGCATCTACCACGGTACCTTCCCGGCTTTTCATCTTCCCCGTGGGCAGATCTACCATGCCATAACTCAGGTGATACAGATTTTCCGCCCATTGATAACCCAGTTTTTTTAAGATCAGAAAGAGGACCTTAAAATGATAATCCTGTTCGTTTCCAACCGTGTATACCATCCCGGTTATGTCCGGATAATCCGTAACCCGCTGAATGGCTGTTCCAATATCCTGAGTCATATATACGGCCGTTCCATCCGCCCGAAGGACTATTTTTTCATCCAGGCCGTCTTCCGTCAGGTCAATCCAGACACTCCCGTCTTCCTTTTTAAAGAACACCCCTTTTTCGAGGCCTTCAGTTACGACATCCTTTCCCAGCAAATAGGTGTCACTTTCGTAATACAACCTGTCAAAATCGACCCCAAGATCCTTGTAAGTGCGCTCAAAACCGTCATATACCCAACCGTTCATCATTTTCCACAAAGCCACTACTTCGGGATCCCCGGCCTCCCATCGCCTCAATAATTCCTGGGCTTCCCGCAGACTTGGAGCCTCTTTTTCAGCTTGATCCTCAGGCATACCCTCCGCGACTAGGCTCAGAACTTCATCCTTGTAGGCATTGTTGAAAGCCACGTAATAACTCCCCACCAGTTTATCGCCTTTCAAGCCACTGCGCTGCGGGGTCTCCCCTTTACCATAGCGCTCCCAGGCGAGCATGCTTTTACAAATATGAATACCCCTGTCATTGATTATCTGTGTCTTGTAGACCTTATTGCCGGCTGCTTTCAGGATTTCAGAGACGGAGTACCCCAGCAGGATATTGCGAATATGCCCGAGGTGGAGGGGTTTATTCGTATTGGGGGAAGAATACTCCACCATCACCACCCCTTTGGATTCGGGCTCCTGATAGCCGTAGACCTCCTCAGAGCGGATACGGTTAAAGAAATTGAGGTAATAGGCGTCACTGATCTCCAGATTCAGGAACCCTTTGATGGTATTGTAACTGCCTACTTCTTCGAGCCTGGATTGGAGGTACTCCCCTATGGCGTTTCCAATCTCTACCGGGTTGCCCTTTACCTGGCGCAACATCGGAAAAACCACTACAGTAATATCCCCGACAAATTCCTTGCGCGTCGGTTGTAATTCCACAGTTTCCAATGTGGATCCGTAAAGGGTTTGAACCCCTTCTTTTACCGTTTGAACCAGCAGATTTTCCAGGTGCATAAACCGTCGTTTAATGGTGCAAAACTAAACAATTTTAGAGCACCACCACAGGTTTCAGGGATTGGCTCGAAATGGCTAACTTTACTACAAAAAGCTATGCAATGTATTATCCCGGGTTTTAATACCTGCCGTCCGGCGGTGCAAAGCGTTAAAGAGCCTGCAGATGCTTGTTAATGTCTCGTACAACAATCCGGAACTCAGGCACAAAATAGACGATGTTGTCGGAAAGCCATTTACCCTGAAAGAGCGATGGGAACTCAAGGGGATCGGGTCGCCAAAACTCTTTATTAAAGGCTGCAGCATTGAAATACACAACCTCTTGATTTTGGACAATAATCGCAACAGTTGCAATATTGAGCTGCGGCCCAAAGGGATCATTGTCCGTTTCAGGTCTTTGCTGGAAACCTATGGCCTGATTATCCCCTATTACAAACTCACCCTCTACAAAGGGGATTTAGGAGTATATACGGTCCACGCAGACCATCATTTTATTCGGGTACAGGCAGATACAAAAGCGATTCAGAAGTTTTTTGTGAGGCTTCTGGGATATAAGGCCGACCAGACCCCCGAAGGCCCACCGAACCTCTAAGCGCTATGGCAGACCCTACATCCGAAAATCGCCCCTTAAAAATCCTGCTTACCGGAGCCAACGGATACATCGGGATGCGGTTGTTACCGCAACTCCTCGACCAGGGTCATCACGTGGTTTGTGCTGTGCGAGACGCGAAACGCCTCTCGACAGATGCGGAAACCCGAAAGAAAATTGAAGTAGTGGAAGTGGATTTTTTAAAAGATCCGGTGGCGGGGGTTCTGACTCAGCACTACGATGTGGTGTACTACCTGATCCACTCCATGAGTTCTTCGACCACCGATTTTGACAAAAGGGAAGCCCTGGCTGCCAAAAACTTCAACACGTATATGAAACAGGTGCGACCCACCCAGGTCATATACCTCAGTGGCATCGTAAACAACGACAAATTATCCAAGCACCTCAGCTCCCGGAAAAAGGTGGAAGAAATCCTCTATAAAGGACCTTTTGCCCTGACGGTGCTCAGGGCCGGAATCATCGTGGGTTCAGGCAGCTCTTCATTTGAAATTATCCGGGACCTCTGCGAGAAACTCCCTGTAATGATTACCCCTAAATGGGTGCTTACCCGCACCCAGCCTATTGCGATCCGCGATGTGATCCAATTCCTGATGGGGGTTTTAGGCCGTAGGGATACCTATAACCAGTCTTTTGATATTGGCGGGCCTGATATTCTCACCTATAAGGATATGCTCAAGCGCTATGCCAGGGCCCGGGGCTTCCGGAACTGGATCCTGACTGTACCTGTGATGACACCCAAACTCTCTTCCTATTGGTTATATTTTGTGACCTCCACTTCGTACAAACTCGCCATTAACCTGGTCGATAGTATGAAAATGGAAATAGTGGCCCGGGACAACAAACTTCAGGAGCTCCTGGGAATACAAACCCATACTTATGAAGAGGCCATTGATATGGCTTTCGAAAAAATTGAACAGAACCTCGTGGTGAGCAGTTGGAAAGACAGCATGGTCAGCGGCCGGTTCAATCAGAACCTGGAGCGGTATATTCAGGTTCCGAAATACGGGGTGCTGACTGATACCAAGCAGGTTAAGATTCAGGATCGCGAAGCCGTCCTTGAAAATATCTGGAGAATCGGGGGTTCCAATGGATGGTACTATGGAAACTGGCTCTGGAAGTTCCGGGGTTTTCTGGATAAGATGAGCGGAGGTGTTGGCCTGAGACGGGGCCGCACACATCCCGACAAAATATTTGCGGGAGACGCTCTGGATTTCTGGAGGGTTCTGCTCGCAGACCGCGAAAAAGCCCGACTACTGCTCTTTGCCGAAATGCGCCTACCGGGAGAAGCCTGGCTTGAATTCCGTATTGACGAGGATAACATCCTGCACCAAACGGCAACTTTCCGTCCCAGGGGACTTATGGGACGCCTTTACTGGTACTGTGCCGTCCCCTTTCACTATTTTATTTTCGGGGGAATGATCTCGAGAATTGCACAAACATCCCGGAGCCCTGCTGGGACGTCTTAATCTATTTTTTGGGCAAAAACACCTCTGCCATCATACAGCGGGCGCTGCCGCCTCCACAGGTTTCGATAGTGTCCAGCGGACTTGAGACGATCCGGGAAGTTTTCTCCAGACGCCTGATTTGATCAGGGGTCAGGGACTTATGCGCCGAGGCACTCATAACCAAAAGACGTTCTCCGTCCCGCCCTGCTACCTGAAGCATATTCCCGGCAAAAGCGTGCATCTGCGCCTCTGTGATATCGATGACCTCTTTGCCGTCGCGTTTGAGATGATCCAGAACATTTTTCCGTTCCTTCCGATCATCTATGGAATCCAGGCAGATCACCGCAAATTTCTCTCCTATACACATCATGACGTTGGTGTGGTATATAGGGAGTCTTTTACCATCCACAGACTGGTTGGCCGTAAAGATTACCGGAGTTACTTCAAATTCTTCGCAAAATTCTATAAATACGGCTTCGTCGGCCCTGGCGGAAAGTGCACAGTACGCCTTTTGATGTTCCCGATCCATAAGAATACTCCCGGTACCCTCCAGGAAGAATCCGTCCAGTTCTGCTCCGGTATAATCTATAATCTGCCGAATTTCAAACCCCTGCTCTTCGAGGATGTCAAAAATATCTTCCCGTCGTTCTCTGCGACGATTCTCTGCATACATGGGATAAACCACGACCGTACCATCCTGATGAAAGGAAACCCAATTGTTGGGAAAAATGGAATCCGGAGTATCCATCTCCAGGCGATCTTCCACGACAATTACGGTGACACCTTCTGCGCTGAGCTTTCGGACAAAGGCATCAAACTCTTCCTGAGCCTGCCGGTTGATTTCTGAATTTCGAAGCTCGAGATCTTCCTGGAAAAAGTTATTGACCGCCGTCTGCTCATTCATTCTGAATCGCACCGGCCGCACCATAAGAATGGAATTTGTTATCTGCATAGTTCAAATCAAAAGTGGCGTAAATGTAGCTAAAACCTGCAGGACTACCTTCAGTAAAAAACAGAATACGACCACATGACTTGAAGGCTGGATTAAAGACATCTGCGTCAGGTTGTGTCCGTAATAACCTGTCTGAAATTTGTATCTTTCCATGGCCAAAGTCACCAACGTATAGTGGAATCTCCAAGCCTCATTGCCTTATCCGGTCTCATTTGTGGAGCCCTCTCAAGTCTGGTGCTTCTGTTGTTCCCCGGATCCCGTAAAACAGCCAATGTATATTTGGGAATCGCCGTATTGCTCCTGACGCATATCTCGTTATGCATCATCCTCAACATTACCGGTGGGATCCTGGAAGTGCCTTTTCTGATGCGAACAGGAAATATTTCGGCCTATCTCTTTACTCCCTTTCTGTATTTGTTTTACCGGGGTGTCTTTAAAAGTGAAAAAAACTGGAAACCGATATACTCCCTTTTTTTTATTCCCTCCCTGATTTATGTGGTGGATTACCTTCCCTTTTTCACGCTGCCCACGGATGAAAAGATTACAGTGTTTTCGGGTACCTTATCTAACCTTGCTAACCTCATAAAAGTAAATGAAGGCCTCTTCGGGTGGACGCATTTTCACTTTACCTTCAGAACCTTGTGGTCGACCTTTTTTATCTATCTCATCGCTAAAATTCTCATAGATTTTCGCAAAGATTTCAGAAAAAATTCCTCTCCCAGGGATGTGCATTTTTACAGCAGGCTCGTCGCTCTATGGGGCATTATCACTGCGCTGTTATTACTGCCGGCACTGGGCTTTCTCTTCTTTAAATTCAAGGAGTACACCCAGCTTTTTATGATGATCTCCATGGCGCTGACCTTATTGCTGATTACCCTCAACTTACTTTTCAGCCCGCGACTCCTTTACGGGTACTATTGGGTCTATGAGGACCACCCGGCTGATTTGGTTAAGCCGGGCGGTCGCGATACCAAATCTGCCGCAGAAGAAGACCTTCTGTTGCTGGATCATCTCAAAAGTATTGTTGCGGAGAAATCGCTTTACAAGAATTTCGGGTTCACGATTCACCATCTGGCACAGGAAGCCGATATACCGTCTTATCGGATTTCGCATCTGATCAACGCGTATACAAATGGAAATTTTTCAAATTGGATCAATAGCTTCCGGGTGGCTAAATTTATAACGCTTGTGGAGAATGGGGATGCCGAGAAATATACCCTGGATTCTGTAGCTCCAGCCTGCGGATTTAGTTCCAGATCTACATTGATCACAGCCTTTAAAAGCTTGCTTGTATGCGAGTTTAAGCGAAACAGCGTATTTAGCGCAGACGTCTTCTCAATCT
>CAKZOC010000055.1 GCA_937136025.1 uncultured Bacteroidota bacterium | reverse complement strand
GGAATCGGTAAGATCCGTAAACTGTTTGCGGAGGACATTAAACAGGGGTATAATCTGGGATGTCATGCCCAACTACTCCAGTATGGCCATCCGGATAAGCAGATGAGACTCCAGTACGTCAAGGCGGACATGAGATTGACCACCGATTCCTGACCGAGCCCGCGTGCATGGCCAAGGAGCAGCGCGGCTACCAGGCCGCCATCCGTGAGGGACAGCGCGAGTACCACGAGCGCTGGTTCAACTTCATGGAGTGGGTTGTGTGTTTTTGCCTAAAGATATTCAAATTGACCAAAACAGGAAGTTCTTGTTCATAATTCGAAGGGTCAGGGATTTGAGGTTGCAGGGAATAATGGCTAACTTGAGCCCGTGAAAAAAACGGATCCGAACACCTATCTGAACGTGCTGAATGAGGCACAACGAGCCCCCGTATTGCATAAGGATGGCCCTTTGATGGTCATTGCAGGAGCCGGCTCGGGTAAAACACGTGTGCTCACCTACCGGATCGCCCATTTGATGCAGCAGGGGGTGGACCCTTTTAATATTCTCGCCCTGACTTTTACCAACAAAGCAGCCCGGGAAATGAAGAAGCGAATCGCCGAACTCGTCGGGGGTTCCGAGGCCAAAAACCTATGGATGGGTACCTTTCATTCTGTTTTTGCCCGTTTGCTTCGCTTTGATGGCGACCGCCTGGGTTACCCCAGTAATTTTACTATTTACGACACCCAGGATTCGCAGCGCCTTATATCGGCCATCATCCGGGAGATGGGGCTGGATAAGGATATCTACAAATACAAACAGATTCAGCAGCGTATATCCTCTTACAAGAATAGCCTGATAACGGTGAAAGCCTATTTTCAGAATCCCGAATTGCAGGAGGCAGATGCGATGTCCAAGCGTCCAAGACTGGGAGAAATTTATCGCAATTATGTGGAGCGTTGCTTTAAGGCAGGCGCCATGGATTTTGATGACCTGCTGCTGAGGACCAATGAATTACTCACGCGCTTTCCCGAAGTACTCATGAAGTACCAGGATCGGTTTCGGTATATTCTTGTGGATGAGTATCAGGATACAAATCATTCCCAATACTTAATTGTAAGGGCTCTTGCAGACCGCTATCAAAATATTTGTGTGGTGGGAGATGACGCTCAGAGTATCTATTCCTTCCGGGGTGCCAATATTGATAACATCCTGAATTTTCAGAGAGATTATGACGATGTCGGTCTCTATCGCCTGGAGCAGAATTACCGATCCACCAAGAATATCGTCAATGCGGCCAACAGCATTATAGCCAATAATAAGAATCAGCTGGAGAAGGTGGTCTGGACAGCCAACGCCGAGGGACCTCCGATCCGACTGCACCGCAGCCCCACTGATGCGGATGAAGGCCGCTATGTGGCCTCTTCCATCTTTGAGCATAAAATGCAGGAACAGCTTCATAATGGGGCCTTTGCTGTACTGTATCGAACCAACTCCCAGTCCCGTGCCATTGAAGATGCGTTGCGAAAAAGAGATATTCCATATCGCATTTATGGAGGGCTGTCCTTCTACCAGCGAAAGGAGATTAAAGATGTTCTGGCCTATTTGAGACTGGTCATTAATCCGGGGGATGAAGAAGCTCTGAAGCGCGTGATTAATTATCCGACCAGAGGTATTGGCCAGACTACTGTGGACCGGCTTGTCGTAGCTGCTAATGAGACCGGAGAGACTGTTTTTAAAGTTATGGAATCCCTCGGCACCATGAATATTGGTATCCATGCCGGAACCCGCCGTAAACTTGAAGATTTCGTCAACATGATCCGCAGTTATCAGGTGCTGAATGCAAATGCCGATGCTTTTACTTTGGCGGAGCATGTGGCCCGGAAGTCCGGACTGTTACAGGAGTTTAAAAAAGACGGCACTCCTGAAGGGATAGCGCGGATGGAGAATATTGAGGAGCTGCTCAATGGGATTAAAGATTTTGTAGAGGGGCAGAAGGAGATTGCCGATGCCACAGGAGACCTGAGTGAATTTCTGGAGGATGTAGCTCTGGCGACGGATCTGGATATGGATAAGGGCGATGACGACCGGGTAGCCCTGATGACGATTCACCTGGCCAAAGGACTGGAATTTCCCTATGTCTATGTGGTAGGTATGGAAGAAGATCTATTTCCCTCGGCTATGAGTATGAATACCCGCAGTGAATTGGAAGAAGAGCGACGGCTATTTTATGTAGCCCTGACCCGGGCGGAAACCCAGGCCTATTTAACCTATACACAAAACCGATACCGATGGGGGAAGCTGATCGACGCAGAGCCCAGTCGCTTTCTGCAGGAGATCGATGAACAGTATATCGAAAACCTCACCCCGGAAGATACGTATAAATTCCGCCCGATGCTCAATGCGTCAATCTTTGGAGAGGTGGATAAAAGTAAGTTAAGAGCCGAGAAGCCGGTCTCAGGGAAGCCCCCAAAACAGAACCATCCCACGGAAAAACAATTGAGACGCTTGCGGAAAATCCGACCCCAGCTCGGTCAACCGTCGGAGTCTGAAGGAATTTCTATCGAAGGACTTCAGGAGGGCAGCCGGGTAGACCATTCCCGCTTTGGCAAGGGTACCGTACTCAAAATAGAAGGTGCCGGTAATGATAAGAAGGCGGAGATCCGTTTTGAACGCGGCGATATTAAAAAATTACTCCTTCGCTTTGCCAAATTACAGATTCTGGAATCCTGATTTGCGAAGGGTCATATCTGCAGCGGTTCCAGATTTCATGGCCCCATGGAACTTAAATAATTAGAACATGGCTGAACGTATTCGCATTTACGAGGAAAACCCCAATGCCAGAGCTATTGAGCGTGTTGTATCTGTCCTTAGAAAGGGCGGGCTGATCATCTATCCTACGGATACGGTATATGGTTTGGGTTGTGATATTACGAATTCAAAGGCGCTCGAGCGGCTTGCGCGCTTAAAAGGGGTAAAACTCGAGAAGGCGAACTGGTCTTTTATTTGTGCCGATCTGAGCAACCTCTCGGATTATGTCCGGCAAATTGACACGCCTACGTTTAAAATACTGAAACGCGCCCTCCCGGGTCCCTATACATTTATTCTTCCGGGGAGCAACCAATTGCCCAAGGATTTTAAAAAGCGCAAGACCGTTGGAATCCGGGTCCCGGACAATCGTATCGCCCAGGCCCTGGTCGTGGGACTCGGACATCCGATTGTCTCCACCTCTATACATGACGAGGACGATGTTCTCGAATACACCACGGACCCTGAACTGATCTATGAAAAATGGGATAAACACGTGGATATGATTATCGACGGCGGTTACGGGGATAATGTAGGGTCCACCGTTATCGATCTTTCAGGAGAGACCCCGGAGGTGATTCGCCAGGGCAAGGGTGATCTGAGTATCCTGTGAATTAAAAAGCCCCGCAGCTTTTTGCTACGGGGCTTTTCTAATTTAATGTTGTTCCGGATTATTTGTTGATTTCCGGATCGCTCATGCCATCTTCAATCATGTCGTAAAACTGATCCAATTTAGGCAATACCACAATCCGTGTACGACGATTTTTCGCCCGATTGTCAGGCGTGTCATTGCTCACAAGAGGAATGTAGTGGCTACGTCCAGCAGCTGTCATTCTCGCAGGATCCACCTTGTAATCATTCTGAAGAACGCGAACCACGGAGGTTGCACGTTTCACGCTAAGATCCCAGTTGTCAAGCAATACACCACTGCGGTAAGGGACATTGTCTGTGTGTCCTTCCACCATAAACTCAAAGTCAGGCTTGTTGTTGACTACCTGAGCCACTTTTCCAAGCACATTCTTGGCGGCAGAAGTTACATTGTAACTGCCACTGCTGAAGAGTAATTTATCAGAGATGGAAATAAAGACAACTCCTTTTTCTACGCTGATTTCAATATCCTCGTCATCGAGATTTCCTAAAACACCTTTAAGGCTTTGCACCAGTGCCAGGTTCACAGAATCTCTGCGGGTTACGGCATCCTGAAGTCTGCGGATGGTCAGGTCTTTTTCCTGAAGACTTTCCAGAGACTTCTCGAGATTGTCAGCTCCTTTTGAGGTCAGCGTGGTCAAATCTCCCATGTTGTTAATCAGGTCCTGATTATTGGCCTTCAGGAATGCGTTCTGCTCTTCCAGAGTCTTGAGTTTGGCATCTGCGGTGGCCTTGTCTTCCAGGCAGCTGTTTAACTTGACAGTTGCCGAATTCAACAAGTCCTGCGTTTCGCGTTGCTTGGACTCGAGATCGGCGTACTTTTTCTGAGAGACACAAGAGGAAAGCACGAGTACCAGACCCAGACTTCCAATCATCCATTTTTTCATAAGTGTGAAATTTAAAGTTATTAGTCGTTGATTTTTTATCCTAGTTATACCACAAAATTAACAAATGTCCCAGCCTTGTGGGGAAGAATCCGTTAATCTTTTACTAAAATACCAAATGTCCTTATTCTACGTACGTAATAGGACCAGACTATGGACGTTGTTTCCGCATATTTTTCAACAAAATGCTGTCTTTCGCGCTTGTGTAGCATTTTCGGGACATGCCGGTAGAAACTCAGATGTGCCCGAAGAATAGCCCAGGCATGTCCGATTTTAAACTGAAACAGAAACCTCAGGGCGGCAACTGCGTCCAGAATCAAACGTGACAATACAATGGGTAAAGCCTTCCGGGTCGGCAGGTTTTTGGTTATGGAGTAGAGGGAGTTCCGAAAATTGAGAAAGGTTTTTTTTGGGTTCATATTACTCAGCGTGGACCCTCCTAAATGAAAGACCTCTGAAGCTCCTGTATAAAATACGCTGTACCCTTTATTGTGGGCTCTCCAGCAAAGATCCACCTCTTCCTGATGCGCAAAATAGTCGGCATCGAAGCCTCCAAGGAGCTCAAAAAGATCTCTTTTGATAAACATACAGGCTCCGGTTGCCCAAAAAATTTCCCGGGTATCATCGTATTGTCCCTGATCTTCCTCCAGACTCTGGAAAATACGACCCCTGCAAAAAGGGTATCCGAAAAAGTCCACAAACCCGCCTGCTGCGCCGGCATATTCAAAATGCGTGCGTCTATTGAGGTCTTTGATTTTGGGTTGTACGATTCCCGCTTCGGGCTTATCGTTAAATAAGGCCAGTACCGGGTCGAGCCATCCGGGTGTTACTTCCACATCAGAATTCAGCAAACAGTATAAATCGGCATCCACGGCTTCAAGTGCTTTGTTATACCCGCCGGCGAACCCCAAATTATCATCATTCACAACCACTTGAATCCGGGGATACTGTTTTTTCACAAATTCCACGGACCCATCGGTAGAGGCATTATCAGCAAGGACTACAAGGGCATCCCCGCTATGCCTGACCACAAAGGGAAGGAAACGTTCCAAAAGCGCTTTTCCATTCCAGTTGAGAATTACAATGGCGACTGAAGGTCTAGGGGGCTTCAAGAATACGTGTTTATGTGAATCTGTGCTGAAAGGGCGCAAAGTAACTAAATATTTTACAAAGGGCCCTCCCGTTTAAAGACCCGGGAGCATATTAATAAATCTCCGTGTAGAGCGGGAGTTCCGGGAGGAAGAGGTATTCGCCTTTTTCATAGTCCATGCGGCAGTAGAAATGATTGATACCGTTGGTGACCATCAGCAAATCGGCCCGGGCCTCCCAGTTATAACGGGCAATCTGATCAAAGACCTTTTGGTTGAGGATTACCTCAGGAGCTTTGCATTCTACCAGAAGTTGTATTTTGCCTTTTGGGTCACATACCGCAATATCCATTCTTTTATCAAGGGTTGCCACCTTCAGTTGTCGCTCGACCAGGGTGCGCCCCGGAGGATATTTCTTTTCTTCGATTAAAAAATGAAGACAGTGTTGTCTCACCCATTCTTCGGGAGTAAGGATGACGTATTTTTTGCGAATGATATCAAAAACCAGCATTTTATTTTCCCTACTTTTGAAACGAAACGCATAACTCGGAAAGTTGAGACGGACCATACCCTGAGGTGTATTTTAAGATGGATGAAGTAAAGAAGATTATAGAAGAAATACAAAAGGGAAATCCCGCCCCTATTTATTTTCTGATGGGGGAGGAGTCGTACTATATTGACCGTATAGAACGATTTCTGGGAAATAACGTTTTAACAGAAGATCAAAAGGGGTTTAATCAGATTGTTTTATACGGAAAGGAGACCTCTGTGGCAGATATTATTTCGCAGGCCAGAAGGTATCCTATGATGTCTGAATACCAGGTTGTTATCGTCCGGGAGGCGCAACATTTAAGCCGTACTATCGAACAGCTTGAGGCCTATGCCCAAAACCCCCAGCCCTCTACAGTACTCGTTATTTGTTATAAATACAAAACGCTGGATCGGCGAAAGAAACTGATCAAAGCCCTTCGGCAGCACGGCGGGGTGGTTTTCGAAAGTAAAAAAATGTACGAAAATCAGGTGGCTGAATGGATTCGCAGAGTTCTTCTGGGAAGCGGCTATACCATTTCTCATAAGGCCGCTGCATTGCTGGTGGAGTATCTGGGAAAGGATCTGGGCCGTATAAGCAATGAATTGGACAAGTTAAAGTCGATTCTCCCCCAGGGTTCAGAAATCGATCCTCTGGTCATAGAAAAACATATTGGGATCAGTAAAGACTTTAACAACTTTGAATTGAAAAAAGCCATAGCGGAACGCGATATTCCCAAAGCGACGCGGATTATCAAATACTTCGCAGAGAATCCGAAGGAGAACCCTTTTGTGATGACCATTTCCCTGCTCAATACTTTTTTCGCACAACTACTGCAATACCATGGGTTACAGGATCACAGCCCTAAAAATGTGGCACGGGCCCTTAAAATAAACCCCTATTTTGTGCATGAATACCAGACCGCTGCCAGACATTATCCCATGCGCAAGGTAAGCCTGATCATAGGCGTCTTAAGGGAGATGGACCTCAAAGGCAAAGGCGTTGCCGTTCCTGCCATGAAGCAGGATGACCTCCTAAAGGAATTACTTCATAAAATCCTCTGATTACTTTTTATCAACACTATAGGCTCCGGGCCCCAGCAAGAAGATAGCGGTAAAAATAAGGGCGTAGAGCAGCGCTTTTTCCTTGGAGCCAAAAGGGTCACCGGCGTGAGAAATAAATGCCGCGACGAGCATGGTGATAATAATCGGAATGGAAGCCCAGCGGGTTTTAAAACCGATGAGTACAAATACAGCACAAAGGAACTCGGCGAATACGGCCAGAAAAAAAGTAGGACTGGCGCCGATGCCCAGGGGATCTCCAAATTCTATAGGATCTGCCCCGAAAAGTCGTTGCAGTTTTGGGACACCATGTGTAAGCATCAGGGCAGCACCGCCAATTCGAAGAATGGCAAGTCCGATCTGAGTTTGAAGGGAACGGTTCATGTTTGTTTGGGTCTTGGTTTGAGCCCTAAAATATCAATAATTCTTTAGGAATTCGGAAGATTCTCCAGGATTCTCCTCATCTGGGCCACAAGTTCATCGCAATTCGCCCGATTGAAGGGTAGGGGAGGTTTGATCTTCAGGACATTGTCATGGGGTCCGTCTGTACCGATAAGTATGAAGGATTCCCGCAATTTATTTTTCAGCTTTTGTGCCAGGGCAGTATTGGGATTCCCCCGGGCATCCAGAAGTTCAATACCGAGAAATAACCCGTCCCCCCGAATATCCGCGAGGGCTTTATGCCGGGTACTCAGATCGTGGAAGGCCGCTTTGAGATAGGTGCCGGTATCCAGCGCATGTGCTTTAAGTCCTTCTTCTTCGAGGACCTGCAGGACGGCTTCACCTGCTGCACATGAAACAGGATTCCCGCCGAATGAGCTAAAGAATTCGGGTCCTGAATCAAAAGCAGCGCCTATTTCCGCTGTCGTAACAACGGCTCCTATCGGATGACCATTACCCATGGGTTTCCCCAGAATAACCATATCGGGTACGACCCCGTGTTTTTCATACCCCCAATTCCAGCTGCCCAGTCTTCCGAAGCCCACCTGTACTTCGTCGCTGATACAAATGCCCCCTTGCCGGCGGACATCATTGTAAACGTCAGAGAGGAAGCCCTGAGCCAGTGGCACCTGACCTCCGCAGCCCATTATGGGCTCTGCAATAAATGCGCCCACCTGTCGGGAGTTTTCTTTGAGCAGCGTGCTGGCGTATTGGCTGTAATGAGCCCCTGCCGTGCCGTCATCTGGCAGACTGGCACCAAAGACCTTTGGCATCGGACACAACAAAGTATCGGGATAGGAATCACCCTTTTTGTGTTTGTAATGGCTCACAGCAATCCCCGCCAGGGTATTTCCGTGATATCCATTATTCAACGCCAATATTTTGTTCCGTCCGGTATATCTCCTGCTCAGTCTCAGGGCAAGGTCTGTTGCAGCACTGCCTGAATTCACCAGGAAAACACGGTTTAATTCTGGTGGGAAATAGGCCAACAAACGTTCGCTGTAATTCAGAATTTCCGGATACAGATAGCGCGTATTGGTATTTAAGCGATGCAGGACCCCGGAGGTAGCTTCCACCACTTTTGGATGGCAATGCCCAACGAGCATTATGTTGTTATACGCATCCAGAAAGCGATCCCCCCGGTTGTTGAACATATACTGGAAGGCTGACCGCTTCATGACAATGGGCTGGGTATAACTCACGGATAGGGATCGGGGCACAACCTCATTTCTGCGCCTAAGGTAGTCGTCGGCGTTGGCGGATTCAGGGGTGCTAAAACCAGCAGCTTTCAAAAAACAATGTGAAGCTTCTTCCGGGGAGATTGAAATCCACTTTTGTAAAAGCTGCTTCATAGGCGATTCGCTAATACGTATATAGTCGGATTCCGGCCGTAACTTTGCGGCCCGGGCACTATTGCAAAGACTCATACAAATACGGCCGGCTACAAGATAATAGAGTAGCTCAATCTCCTGTCGCTTTAAAGGAAATTCACGGTGATAGGCTCCAATTACGATACGCGCAACACGCAACGGATCTTCTCTTTCGGCCAATACGTATGGGAGGGCAACGGCCAGTTCATTAATCAACCAGGAATAGCACATATCCCCAAAGTCGATAATCCCGGATACTTTCCCGTTTTGAGTCAGTACATTCCAGTCATTGGCGTCATTGTGAATCAAGCACTTCCTGAGCGCATAGCGCTGAGGTTCCACAACTTGTTCATATTGTAAAAGATAGTACGCAATGAGGGCGCGGTCCTTCGGATCTTCAAGGACATCCACATAGGGCTTATGGATTGAGAGGTGTTGCAGGTCCCATGCAGTTATCCGGGTGGGCGCCGTTTCAGGGATTAATTGCATTCCCACTTGATTGACCTTACCTAAGAAAGTGCCGAGGGATTCCAGAAGTTCATCCGTATGGGATACTTCGGCGAGGAATTCACCCTCCAGAAAGGGAAGCAGGCGTATTAGTTGCTCGTCAAAAGACTCCCAGGCCGATCCGTCCGAACTCTTCAGGGCAACAGGAAAATCATATGGGAGGGATTTGGCAAGGGCCTGGGCAAGGCCGTTTTCAAGGTTCAGACGATACGCTATCCCGGGTTTTCGAGCATGTGTTTTCAGGACTAACCTGCCCTCGGGGGAATCAATTCGAAAGGTCTTGTCTTCATAGCCCTCCAACAAGTGCATACCCTCCACGCTCAACCCATAACGCTTCTCCAGAAATACCCCGATATCTTTCATTTCAGGTCAGGGGTGGAAAGTCTGCTGGCCGCACTTCATGCATAATGGCGTAAACACTTTCAAAAATATCTTCTAAACTCGGTTTGGAAAAATAATCGCCATCACTCGCATAAGCCGGTCGGTGGGCCCGGGCCGTAAGCGTTCGGGGTGCAGAGTCCAAATACTGATACCCCCCTTGCTCTTCAAGGATTTGTTGCATGAGGTAGGCAGCACAACCTCCGGGTACATCTTCATCTACAATCAACAGGCGGTTTGTTTTCTGAAGGCTGATGACCGTTTGATGCTCCATATCAAAAGGAAGGAGCGTTTGGGCATCGATCACCTCCGCATCGATTCCCACTTCCTGCAATTCCCGGGCCGCCTGCATGACTATTCGGAAAGTAGAACCATAGGAAACAATCGTAATGTCTGAGCCTTCGCGAACTACTTCCACGCGACCTACAGGTGTACAGAGGGCTCCCAGATTATTGGGGACAGGTTCTTTGAGCCGGTAGCCATTGAGGCTCTCTACGATCAATGCGGGCTCATCACTTTTCATAAGGGTATTGTAGAAACCGGCCGCCTTGGTCATGTTTCGGGGGACCAATAAATACATTCCCCGTAAAAGATGTATTAAGGCTCCCATCTGCGAGCCTGAATGCCAAATTCCTTCCAGCCGATGCCCCCTTGTGCGTACAATAAGCGGTGCTTTTTGTTTCCCAACACTGCGGTAGTGCAGTGTCGCCAGGTCATCGCTGAGTGTTTGCAGTCCGTAGAGGACATAGTCGAGATATTGAATTTCAGCTATCGGGCGCAGCCCCCTCAAGGCCATTCCGATACCTTGCCCGATAATGGAAGCTTCGCGGATCCCTGTGTCTGCCACCCGCAGGGCACCGTATTTTTTTTGCAGGCCTTCCAGCCCCTGATTCACGTCTCCAATAGTACCGCTGTCTTCCCCAAAAATAAGCGCTTCGGGATGGCGGGCGAATAACAGATCAAAATTATCGCGAAGAATAATCCGCCCATCGTGCATATCGGGGTTGGAATCATACTGAGGAACAACCTCGGGGACATTAGTGGCCCTGCCTTCTAACTCAGAATACAAATGCGAGCTATACAGGGGTTGACATACCGCCCCAAACTCCTGAACCCAGTTTAGGAGCGCCTCTTTGGCAGGGTGTTCTTCTCCTAAGGCGTAGCGCAGCGCTTTCCGCGCTTTACTGTGTAAATCCCGCCTTAGCGGCTCTTCCAGTGCAATTATGTCATTGGTAAGTCTTTCAATAAAAGCCTTATTCGGGCTGCTGTCCCCCAATGCCCGCATCAGGGTAACTAATTTCTTTTGTTCTATTTTTTGTGGTTCCAGAAATTCCGCCCACGCGTCCTTTTTAGCCAGGCGTACTTCTTTCTTAAGCGATTTTTCCAAAATCTGAAGCTCTTCTTCCTCAGCGATATTGTTTTCCAGTATCCATCCCCTGAATTTGAGGTTGCAGTCGTGTTCTCTTTCCCATTCCAGACGTTGCTGGGATTTGTACCGCTCATGCGACCCTGAAGTGGAATGTCCCTGGGGTTGCGTGAGTTCAGTGACGTGGATCAGTACCGGAACATGTGAATCTCTTGCGATATCTGCGGCATTCTCATAGGTGTGAATCAGGGCGGTGTAGTCCCATCCATGTACCCTGAAAATTTCATATCCCGCTTCGGTTTCCGTTCGTTGGAATCCTTTAAGGATCTCTGAGATATTCTCTTTAGTAGTCTGGTATTTGGCCGGAACCGAAATACCGTAGGCGTCGTCCCAAACGCTTAAGACCATAGGGACCTGTAATACCCCGGCTGCATTCACGGTTTCAAAGAAATGTCCTTCACTTGTGGAGGCATTTCCAATGGTGCCCCAGGCCACTTCGTTTCCTTTATCGGAAAACAAATTGGATTCGATCTCCGGTACATGGCGATAAATTTTGGAAGCCTGTGCCAATCCAAGCAGCCTTGGCATTTGTCCTGCGGTTGGGGAAATATCAGGACTGCTATTGGGCTGGTCCAAAAGGTTTTTCCAACTCCCGTCCGGATGAAGACTGTGTGTTCCAAAATGACCTCCCATCTGCCTGCCCCCACTCATGGGTTCTTTTTCCAGGTCCGGAGTGGCGTACAACCCATGAAAAAACGCCTTTGGATTCAGGAGTCCCAGGGCCATCATAAAAGTCTGATCGCGGTAGTATCCACTTCTGAAATCCCCGTTTTTAAAAGCTCGGGCCATGGCGAGTTGGGGGAGTTCCTTACCATCTCCGAAGATTCCGAATTTAGCCTTTCCGGTCAGTACTTCACGGCGCCCGAGTATACTACACTCTCTACTTAGAACGGCAATGCGATAGTCCTCAAGTATTTGTGTTTTGAAGTCATTAAAGGAGAGGTCTTTCTCAGGGTCTAATTGAACTTTCATCCGCCGGAAGGGTTTACATCAAAGGTACTAAAGGAAGTCGATTCGTGCAATACACTCGATGTGCAACATTAGTGATTTCACAATAAAAACTTGATTATAAGAAATAAATTGTCAATACATTCTAAAAAACAAGTAAAAAATGAGAATATATCAAATTTAAAACCATTTCCGGGTAAAGAGACCGGTTAAGGTCCTGGGGCTTAAGGTGATTACAAAACGAATCCTTTGGTCGTAATTTGGCCCCGCTATTTCCCAACCATTATTCGAATACAACGGGAAATAAAGCTCAAAATAATCCGTCACCAGATTCAGACGTATACCGGAGTCATAGACGAAGCGGGCAGGGATCCCTTCGTTTTTCAGAAATCCCACATCCCCGTATGCCTCGATCCATTTCCACAAACTAAAACTCGCATTCCCGGTTACGAGCCATTCATTGGCAAAGGGATTTTCAAGTTGCGACTTAAAACCTCCCTCAGCAATGATAATCTGTTGGCTCGCAAGTCCCGAATCCTCTGAACGACCGAGGTAATTAAAATCGAAAAGATAATCCGTGGGTCGGTCCAGCGCAAAACTGAAGAAATCCGAATCCGTATCATTCCGAAGAAAGGCACCCGCGAAAAACCTGAGATTAACCTGCCGGTTGTTGATCATGAGTCTTCTGTAATCCACGTTAACCGCAACCTTGGTAAAATCCGCAGAATGCTGGGCATCGGCGAACCAGGAGAAATAATTGACAATGTTGTTGTTGAGATAGTTATATCTGAAGTTCAAGACGCTGTAATCCGGGTCCGTTTCCAGGTCCAGACCGGGGTCGATGGTCCGGAAAACATTTACATAGCGCATTAACAGGCTGCTGCGGATATTCGGGATTAAATCATCCGGGCGCCATCCGAAACTCACGGCAGGGGTAATGGTCGAATATCTCGAGTTGGTCTGAAAGTGAAAAGAAGAGCCCCTCAGGGAGTAATTCGTTACATAAAACCCAGTTTTCCCGTGATAGTGCCGATAGATTAAGGAACCACTCCCGACCAGCGCATCCTCGCGTATGGCGTATTGAGGGACCAAATTAAATTGAAAGGGGCGTTGAATTAACGTTTTGTTGGTCAGGCGGATTCCGGGGGTTAAACCGTCGTAAATGTTGAAGTCCACTACCGGCATATAAAACACCTGATTGTAATAAGGGTTTTCGGCATCCCGGAAGAACTGAAATTTCAATTTCCGATTGGAAGACAAAAATCCCCCCATGGACTTCCAGTTATCCTTTTGGCTGAATTCGGGAATATTCTGGTCGTAATTCAGTACAAGACGCTTTTCCCCCAGATCGGGAATCTGAAAGGTCTGCGATTCCGTAAAACCCTTAAACCAGTAGTCCGAGATCACAGTGTCATTTCGCAGACCAAAAAGCGAAATGGGCACCGCGGTATTGGTTTTATTCTGAATAGTTACCTGAATAGAATCATTGTCCTTGTCCGCTTTTTTAATCTTATAATCTATTTGATCACTGGTGGTGACATACGTTCTGAAGAACCAGTCAATATCCTTTGGTGAAAAGGCTTTTAAGGTGCGTTCAAAATCCTGAGGCGTCACCTTTTTTAATTTATAATTCTCAAAAAAGTCCTTAACAGCCGGGTCGACGACCCCGCCGCCGCAATACGCATCGACATAAGACAAGCCGAGGCCCGCCTTGTAGGTATTGGCTATTTTTTGATTGAATTTAATGAGCGAATCGTTTGAAGTATTCAGGGCCTGATCCAGATTTCTTCGCGCCATCCACATATAAAGGAAGGAATACTGGTCGTTAAAATCCATTTGCGCGAGATAGGTACCCCTCAACAACCAACTCTTTGAAAGCTTCCCCAGTAGTTTTTGATCCGGATAGAAGGAATCGACATACATGATCATCAGATAATTGATAATCGCATCGGTAATCCACTTGTCTTTTCTGGGGTTCAGGAATATCGATTCCCTTAAATAACTGATTAAGGCGGTCTTCAGGAATTTCAGCTCGAACTGGAATTTTTCGTCATAGGGTCGAATAAAGGAGGGCAGCTGATTGAGTCCGTAAAGTGGATTCTTGTTAAAATCAATTTCGCTTACCAGGAGTTGTTCATATGGAAAGTCCCCCAGGTTCTCATGAATAAAGCGGGAAATGCGCTCAATAGAAATCCCCTGCAGAATTTCACTGTACTTCTGAGATTGGATATCTGTGACGATAAAAAGAGCGGAAGTCACATGTTTTTTAAAAGGCTTTGCGGTGTTGAGGATGACGTCACAACTTTTTCGCCCTACCCCTTTTAGATTTGCATATTGATTTCCGGGAAAACTCGTCAGGCTCAGGTCTACGAAATTTGTGCCCAGATAAAGGGAGTCCGGAAAGATGAAGTTTATATTCGTAATGGTGATGCCGGTGTATAAGTCTTCCAGGTTTTTATTCGAATACAGGTTCCAGACTGAATCGTAGACCGCTGGGGTAAGATACCAGTCCTTCAGGTAATAACTCCCATCGGGGCCATATCCGTATGGTGTAAATTTATTTGGAGGGAGTTTGACGGTGTAGGTCAGAAAGAACTTGGCTTCGTCTCCCGGGTTGAGGGGAGTATTCAGGGTAAAGCGAACGATATCTTTCCCCGGCAGATGTTCC
>CAKZOC010000054.1 GCA_937136025.1 uncultured Bacteroidota bacterium | reverse complement strand
GGACAGACAAAGTTATAACTAGCTGGGGCGAAATATGCAGAGTTGGAAGGAGTTTTTAAGGCTGAAAAGGACAGTCATAAGTTGCTGAAACTGAAGTCGGCAGAGCTAGAAAGTACGATAGCCAAGCAATTGAAAGAAAAGGAAGTAATGACGAATGAGTTAGAAGGAAGGACTAAGGATTTGATGTCAGTGAGGGTGGAATCATAGTATAGGTACAAGATGGTTTGTGAGAAACAGAGTTAAATGACTGAACTGAAAAGGGAGAAGGATAAAGTAGAAAAATAAAGGGATTTATTGGAGAGGATTATAACGGGCCCACTTATAATGTGCTGCTGGTTATTCTCAACCATCGTATATTATTATATCCTGCCGTCATTACCTACAGATTAATAGCCCGGTTAAAACGATAATATAGTTCCGTTTTACACACGCGCCCTAACCTGTCTTCTATGCCTTTCCTTCCTTAGAATCCGACACTGCACTTTAACCTGAAGAAATAGATGTTCTCAAATAAAATAGTAGTTTAGAGTCCTGGATGCGTCCTTTTTGGGCGTCTCTCCCGGGAACATGGAACGTCAGTTATGAAAATGACTAAGAAACACTTCTTGATTATCCTGGCCCTCGTTGTCGCCGGCTTTGTCGTTGGCATTTACCTTCAGGATCTCCAGCATCAGAAAAGCACCGAAGCAGCCTGGCAGGCCAATCGGGACAACCTCGCCCGATTCAACAGAATCCGCAACCATACTTTTGAAATGAATGACACAAACTGGGAGTTTATCCGGGATAGTATTGAACAGGAACTGGATAGTTTTATGATCCTGCGCTTCAGGAAGGAGATGGACAGTTTAAATGAGGTGCGCAAGTAGTGCGTTCTTTCAAGATTACTCAAATGAGCAGGGACACTTCAGACCAATAATTTATTATCTTGATAGGAGCAAACCCAACCCGAACCCATGCTCCGCTTCTTCAGACAACTCCGTAAACGCCTTCTCATTGAGAATAAATTGAGCAGGTACCTGCTTTATGCCGTTGGGGAGGTATTCCTGATAGTCGTCGGGATATTGCTCGCCTTATATCTGGATAATTTAAATGACGAAAAGCGCGCCCGGCAAGTAGAAATTAAACTGCTCCAGGAGCTGAAATCTAACCTTGGAAGCAATCTCAGGATATTGGACAGGAGCTTGTCTACTGAGCTCGAATATCTTTCTTACAATGAAACCATACTCGATTATCTCGACAATAAAAAGCCTTATGACGAAGCCCTGGAGCGGGCTTTCGGAGTCTACTTCTGGACCATTTCAACCAATCCGGTCAAGGGCGGGTATGACTTTCTGAAATCCAAAGGGGTAGATCTGATCACCAATGACAGCCTGCGCAAAAGCATCAGCTTTATTTTTGAAAATGAGTTCTCAATACTAAAAAACGAGAATGAAGTGTGGTCCAACAATTTGCAGCAAAACATTTCCTATCCCTACCACGTAAAACACTTCAGAAGATATTATTCCAACGTAAATGATACGGTAGTCGAGCTTGCCAAACCCTTTGACTATAACGCCCTGCTACAGGATGATCAATTTAAAAGTATCAATGCCGAAATAATATCCAACAGAAAGTGGAATATCAATACCCTCCGGGAACTTATCGGTGAAATGGAAACATTGATATTACAAATTGATGCGGAGTTGCAAAATTGAATCTGCAACACAAAGAACAGAGTACTCAATACCTTCAGGACGCCAGCAAACCTCTCATACTATACTGCCTTTTTTGAGAGTGTAAAATACATGCTAAAATATACTCCTCCAAGTCTCTGACAATCAAATAAATGTTGTACTTTAACAGAACCCACAAATCTCCCTGATTCCCCTCTTTACCTGACTGCATCTATAGTGATGTTTATCCGTATTTTCTGTTTCTTTTTTAACCCGTAACCCTTAAAAGCCAATTCGTATGAAAACAATTGAAAAACCACCTGTCATCGCTGTCCTTAAGTGTGCCTTTATGGCCTTGCTTTTGCTCACCTTCTCATGTAGCCCGGATCCTGTGGAGGATGCGGAATTGAACCTGGATGCGGCGAATGCCAAATCCAACAAATCTATTTTGAAGACCCTGGTCAAAGGGGCTGCCCTGAATGCCGCCAATGGTATTGACATTGGCCCGGACGGCAATTTATACGTCGCCAGTGTTAATGGACAGAACATTACCGTCATGAACAAGAACAGCGGTAAGATCATCCGCCGAATCTCCCAAAGTGTCGAATGTCCGGATGACCTTGTGTTCAGCCCGGATGGCGAATTCCTGTACTGGACGGACATTATTACCGGATTTGTAGGGCGAAACAACCTTGAAGGCACTGCCTTGACGTATCGAGATGTCCTTCCCGGTGTAAATCCCATCCGGTTCTCTGCACCAAATCCAAACGATCCGGAAAGTGAGCCCCGTCTTTTTACAGCCCTGGACTTCCTGGGCGATGGTATTATTGAGTTAGACCCTGTAACTCTCGATCCCACACCGATCATCGTGTGCCCTGATGGTTTCGGCCTGGGCTTTTTTAACTCCTTTGATACCCGCTGGGAAGATGGAGAGTTGTGGCTATATGGCCCGCTCTTTGCATTAAACGTCGTCGTAGCTATCAATATTGATTCTTTTGAAGACAATACCATATTTGATGCAAACCTTACGGGGTTGTTTACTAGTTTGGCAACGGGTCAGATACGCCTTGTCGCAGGAAGCTTTGAAGATTCAGATCTATTCAACCCTGCTGCTGCCAAGTTCGGGCCCGATGGGATGTTATATGTACTGGATCAGGCGGGTAAGCTATTCAAAGTAAACCCGGATCCGGATGTAACAGATGATAAAACACTGTTTACCACAAATACATGGAAAAGAACTAAGAGCAGTAATGGTTTGATTTTCATAATTTTGATCGAGGTAGTTATACAAGCTTCTGTGATATTGATAAATTAGAACTCGTTTATATACGTATATTTAAAATATTTATAGTCGTCCTATTTTATCTATTAGATTGAAGATAAAAAAAAATGTCAGTGTTGAAAAGTAAATTGCATTAAAATTACTTTTAATACGGAATTGCCGCATTTCTTATGATGTGTAGAAAAGTAAAATAAATTTTTGTAGCTTAGTCGTGATTTCATTTTATTCTTCCTCTACTCCTATGCATAGTTTAGAATTAATATAATAGGGTAGCTCGGGGTAAAAGCGTACGCTTTTGCATTTTTGATACCTCTTAG
>CAKZOC010000053.1 GCA_937136025.1 uncultured Bacteroidota bacterium | reverse complement strand
AGGAAACACGCTAAGGTCAGGGTATGGGTAAACAGGAAGTACGATCCAACCACACTCAATAATCCGAAAAATAGAAATACAAAGATATCACCCAGACCTCTGTATCCATAAGCATCTGATCCGACCGTATATTTTATGGAAGCCCAAATGGCCGCACTTCCCAACAACAGGAAAAGCAACAAAAAACCCAGGGACTCTGTTCCAAAAGCATATAAAAGTGTTCCCAAAGTAAGGGCCGCGCTTACCACCGCACTCAGCCCAATACCCCGGCGAAGATCGGAAGCTGAAAGTGTTCCGCTCTGCATGGCCCGCTGGGGTCCGATCCGGAATTCATTGTCCGTACCTTTTACTCCATCACCATAATCATTGGCGAAATTAGAAGTGACCTGATAGCATACTGTGGTTGCGAGCATGAGCAAAAACAAGACCCCGTCTGAATATCCCGATCCTAAAGCGAGGGCGGTTCCGGCGAGTATTCCAGAAAGAGATAGCGGTAGGGTTCTTAAGCGGGCTGCTTGTACCCAGGCACTTAATTTTGTCAAGTTTCGGGGTTTGGCCTATTCTTCAATTGCAATGCGTTTCCCATCCTGATACGAAGCGACAAAGGCATCCGTAAAGCCCATATTCACCAATTCATTTTTAAAATTGCGGGCTTCTTCCAGTGTCCCAAAATTACCCAGGGAATAGCCATAAAAGGGATTGTTCTTTACCAGGATCGTATTGGTCAGTGCCTCGGGAGCGAGGTTGAAATTTTTATCCACAAATGCTTTGACCTGAACCGAATAAATTTTTTCTTTATCAAGAAATTCTTTGGCGAGATAGAATTCCCGCACAAGACTCAACTCTTCGTTTTGTTTACGAAGACTGCTCATTCGACGGTCCATCGCATCGATACTGTCCCAAACTCCGGCCATGTCTCTGGCTTTAGGCCCGGAACTGAGCCCCATACTAAACGAAGTTACCGCCAAAGCCGCAATGAGGAACAATACAGTGACCGCAGCGAAAATATTCCGCTGGATTCCCTTTCGTTTTAATTCCTGATTTTTATGTTTGATCTGATCGAGAAGACGCTCATTGATGATCTGAGCTTTATCGATGTCTTTATGCAACTCCAGCAGATCACTTTCCTCTATGAATGGCATATTTGGGGACTTTTTTATCTTGAGTGCTAAGGTAATTAAAATGCTGCGATTCAACAAAATGGAATCAGGCATTCTCAATCCCGCCTCCAGGGAGCTTTAACGCCAGTGCGTTACGGCGTGTTCTCGGCTTCTGTCAGATAAATGCCATCCGGGCGTATTTCGATTTTACGCTCCCGATATAAAATTCCAATTCCTTTTTTGAAAACTTTCTTGCTCATCTGTAACCGATCCTGAATCTTCTGAGGATCCGATTTATCATGCAAGGGTAATGTGCCTCCAGAGGCCTGCAGCTCCGCGTAAATCCGCTCCGCCGCCGGCTCCAGTTTCCGATAACCGATCGGCTCCAGGACAATATCCAGTTTTTGATCTGACCGAATGGTTTTAACATAACCGGTCAAGGTGCTGCCCACGGCTACTTCGCGATGAATCTGATCCCTGAACATCAGGCCCTCATGCCGGTTGTCCACCACAACTCCATATCCCAGAGGCGTTTCCTTGTACACCAGCAGAGACACCTTCTGACCCTCAGTTACTGTTAGTGCCGTATTGTCTAAAAACCGATCCAGCCGGGCCGAAGCGACCAGTCTTGAGGTTATAGGATCCAAATAACAATAGACCACATACTCCTCCCCTTCCCGCATCTGCACGGGTTGCTCTCTGAAAGGTACGAGCAGGTTTTTCTCCAGACCCCAATCCATAAAAGCCCCGTGCTGATTTACCTCCAGGGCCTTTAAAACGGCAAAGGTATCCCTGAGAATAGCGGGCTTAAGGGTCGTGGCGACGGGTCGCTCCTCGCTGTCCAGATAACAAAAGACTTCGAGGGTGTCGCCGATTTCACATGAACCGGGCACATACTTCAGGGGCAACAGGATTTCGGCCTCTGTTGCGCTACCCAGAAACAAACCCACCCGGGTATCCCTTAAAACGGTAAGGGTATTGTACTTACCCAATTCGATCATACTATTCCAGATGTAGTGTCCCGGGGGTTCAGGCCAGGGATAGATTATTTATATGCATCTTCTTTTTTAAAACGACGCGCGAGGATGTAATAGACTACGGCCCGATGCTTATTCCGCTCAGAAGTCCCATATTCCCGGATCACTTCTTTAATCGCGTGCATCAGGTGCGGGCCATCATCCAGCCCAAGTTTTTTGATCAGGAAATTCGTCCTGACGGTTTCCAGTTCAGACGCATCACTCCCGGAGACAAAAGAAGCATCCCGATTATAGATCGCCGGGCCCAGACCGGCAACTACTTTGTTGAGAAACTTCATATCGGGGGTTTCGGAGAATTTTTCGGAAATATCCCCCGCGTATTCGGCTAATAGGGCATCTTTTTTCTTACTCATACGATTGGTTTATCAAAGGATGTTTGGAAGGCGCCAAGATAGAAAATCAAAATAGCCCAGCAAAACGGTATCGTTGAGCTTTCGGGGCGTTTTCACCTCCAGTAATTTTGGAGAATCTGAGGGTTCATAAAATTTTTGAAGGGCAGCGGTGAGCTCCTCGGTATTCTCAGCTCCCAGATATTCTAAGCCGAAAGCCGCACACAGCGAGGGTATGGGACGATCCTGCACCGTTTCAAAGAAGGTCTCAAAATCCTTTCCGTCCTTAGTGCCGGGTAGGATTCTGAAAATACCGCCTCCCCCATTGTTGATTACTATAACTCGAAAATCGGGCCTGATATAATTATTCCAGAACCCATTAATGTCGTAGAAAAAACTGAGATCCCCCGTAATCAGTAACGTGGGTTCTTCTGAGGCTAAAGAAGCGCCAACAGCCGTTGACGTACTCCCTTCAATACCACTGGTTCCCCTATTGCAGTACACCGCATGCTCAGGCCCCATCCGAAACAACTGGGAATAGCGGACCGTAGAGCTATTGGCCAGGTGGATCTGCATTCCCGGGGGAATCTGACTCAAAATCTGGTCAAAGGCCTTAAAATCTGAAAATGCAATTTTCTCCAGGTAGTTCCGTCGCCCCTCTTCAATAACCTGTTTCATTTGAAGCCAGGGTGCTTTATAGGGAAAAGAACCTGGAGAAACTTTTGAAAGAAAGCTGCGCAGGAAATCATCTGCGGGCATTTTGATGTGCCCTTTGAGCGCGTAAAACGTATCCGGGGCATCATGTGGACCTATATGCCAATGCGCTTTGGGAGCATAACGCATCAAAAATTGTTTGATCTTTTTGGAAACAATCATTCCACCCAGGGTAAGTAATACCTCGGGCCTGAGCCTTTGAAAGTGCAGGTCAGCCTCTGCGCTGGACTCCACCGGAGCCAGAATACTGTCAATACTGGGAAAGAACTGAGGGTGATGCACGTTGGAAGTGGTTTCTGTAAATACCAAAATAGAAGGGTCCTCCCCCAGGAGTTCCAGCACATCTGATTCCATATGACCCGGAGCCAGGGCACCGATGAGGATCATCTTGCGCCCGGCCGCTTCCCAGACACTTTTCAGGGGCTGCCAATCCGGGGACTCGAACCCGGAAGGAGTATTTTCCATTGGAGTAGGATTTACCGGAGGGAAATCCTGCATTCCATAGAGCGGCTCTTCAAAGGGGGCATTGAGATGAACCGGAAGCCTGAGCCTTGTCGCGGTGTTTAAAGCTTTGGTTATCGCACTTTCATTTTGCCTCTGCCGGTCCTTTTGCAGTGCCTCCAGTGCCTGAGAAGATTGCGGAACCGCTCCGGATTCCCAACGGATCGACTCACTGGCATGTGTAAGATCTTGTGACAATGCGACCTGGTATCCAATGTGATTCTCGAATACCCCAGATTGGCGAATGGTTTGGCCATCCCCTATATCGATTTTGTAAGGGGGACGGTCTGCGGAAAGGACAATAAGAGGGATATGGCTGTAGAAACCCTCGGCTACTGCGGGGTAATAATTCAGAAGGGCACTTCCTGAGGTGCAGACCAAAACAGGTGGGTTCTGACTTCTCTGGCTAAGGCCAAGTGCAAAAAACGCTGCACTCCGCTCGTCCACAATGCTAAAGCATTCAAAAAAAGGATCCGCAGAAAATGCCAGGATCAAAGGAGCATTCCTGGACCCTGGTGAGATGACTACCTGATTTATTCCATAGGCTTTGCACAGCGTCACCAGGGTATGTGCAAGAGGAATCTTTGAATACATCATAGCTTTTACAAAAGTAAGTCGCTGCGGAGTCTTACCCAATGGCTTTCCACGAATTCTCTAAGAAGGAAAGTACGGTAGTGCTTTTTTGCTGGGTTTCCTCCCATTCGGCTTCAGCGTCCGAATCGGCTGTGATCCCACCACCTACATAAATAAAGGCCCTCCCATTGCGGATTTGAATACATCGCAAATTCACATAGGTGGAAAAGCACTCTGGCTGTTCAATCCCTATTTCACCTAAATACCCGGTGTAGTACTCCCGGCTGTAATTTTCGTTTTCTCTAATAAAAGAATGAGCCTGATCCCTTGGCAGGCCGCAAACCGCAGGGGTTGGGTGTAGTGCTTTTAATAAGGCCCCTGCTTTATCCATGGGCAGGGGCGCGCGGATAGCTGTGCCCAGATGCCAGAGTTTACCCGCCTGAATGTTGGTCACAGGTCCCATCTGAGGCTCGAGAGCCATGGCCCGCATCTGATGTACTATGAAATCCGTGACCACCTGCTGCTCAAAGCGTTCCTTGGCAGTCCAATTGTGCTTCGCCAGGGTCGGATCCGCGGCGCGGGTTCCCGCCAGAGCGAGCGTTTCCCCCAGCCCATCATGTGACTTTAACAGTAACTCGGGGGTTGCACCCATCCAGGTTCCCGCCCCCGGATGATGAAATAAGTAGGTAAACGCATTGGGATAAGCCAGCATCATTCCGTGGGCTGTATCTAAGAGATCGGCGGTGAATGGGACCGAAAACCTTCTGCTGACCACTACTTTTTGAAGCATATCCGCATGGATATCCTTTAAAGCTTCCGCTACGAGGTCTATATGTATTTCTCGCCCCACCTGATTTGGAATGGGGTCGGCCATAAGGGTTGGATGTTTTACGGGTTTGTACTTGCAGTAATAATGCGCATCGGGTCTTAGAAAAACCAGAGAACTACCCCCCGAACCGGCATCAAAAGGGGCCATCACAAAACCGGGACGTTTAAAATCCAGCGTAGTATCGAGGCTTTTGTCGGACTGAAGCAGGGCGGTCAGAATTTGAGCCCCGGGTTTTTTATACAAGACAAAAGGCAGGTTTCTGCCCAGGTGATCCTGCAGTATTTTAAACAGGGCTTTCCGCTTCTTCTTATTTGGCGATGGCAATGGTGGTGAGTTTGCACATGGAAATTAACTCCTCGGCTTCGTTGTTCACGCGAATTTCCCAAAGCTGAAGGGTCCGCCCCTTATGAAGCAGGGAAGCTGTCGCGTAGACATATCCTTCCCGAATACTCTTTACGTGATTGGCAGCGATTTCAATCCCCCGGACGGAGACTTTTGCCGTATCCAGAAAAACATAGGAGGCCGCACTGGCCACACTTTCCGCAAGGGCTACAGTAGCTCCTCCGTGAAGAATACCATCGGGTTGATGTACTTTGGGAACGACTGGCATACGGGCTACCAGAAAATTCTCGCCTACATCGACATACTCGATATCCAGCGTTTCCATAAGCGTATTCTTACGAACGGAATTGCAGACTTCCAGTATTTTTTCTTTGTATTCCTGCATGCTTTAATCATTTTTGTAAAGGTAATCATTCCTATACAACCATGTCGGCGCCACCCCCTACTCCCCCAGAGGAGAAATTCCTCACCATACAGACAGTACATCCGTATGAAACCCTGAACCAGTGGACCCCGGACACCAAACAGGTATGGGTCGTATTTCACGGAATCGGATACCTTTCGAGGTATTTTTTACGGCATTTTCAGCACCTGGACCCCAGGGAAAATTACATCATTGCACCCCAGGCTCCGGCCCTTTATTATCTGGATCAGACCTACACCCATATAGGCGCCAGTTGGCTGACTCGTGAAAATACGGCCCTTTATATGGATAACCTCTTACATCTATTCGATCAGCTCTGGAGGAGCGAAGAACTCCATAAGGCTCCGTCTCTGGTGCTTATGGGGTATTCCCAGGGCGTATCAGTCCTGTGCCGCTGGATTGTTGCCCGCAAACTAAAATGTGAAAGGTTGCTGCTCTATGCGGGGCGCGTACCCGAAGAACTCAGGGCTGAAGACTTCGAACATCTGGCCCCGGAAACCAAAGTGGACTTTTTTTTAGGTGACAAAGATCCCTTTGTAACCGCTGAGTTACGCGCAGGGTTGAAGGATCACATGGAGCTGCTCTTTGGGGACCGTTTAAAAATAAACGAATTTTCAGGCGGGCATACATTAATCAATGCATTGATAACCTCTTAATCAGGAAGCACGTGTTTATAAAAAATATCGGACGCCCGCAGACCCGGGGACATGACCTATCCCACTCCAGGTAAGATTGTGGATTGAGAAGATGTGGTTATTGCTTGGGAAGACTGTCCGGCTGTTGCTCCACAAGGGGTTGATAGTAGGCAATTTTACGGGTTGTATAGGAGTTTTGTGGAGTCACAATTTTCTTGATCCAGTTCTCGGGGGTTCGCCCGTCGGTCTGATAGATGAATTCTTTTTCACTCACCCGACTCACTTTGGGTTTCCCGGATTCCATTCGATAATAAGATATTGTTTCCCGAGACATCAAACCGGCTTCGTTGTAGGAATATTTATACTGGTCTAAGATCTGAAATGCTTCTTTTTCCGGGTCAAATTTATAATTGGAAACTTCCACGATGCGGTCTGATGCATCCCGAATCTCTTCAACCGCTTTTTGAGGGATGCCCTGAAAATACTCCTTGCGTAATTCTATTTTTTGTATTCCACTGGCAACCTCCTTTTGTGAAGTTCGAACAGATTTTGAGAGTTGTCCGTTTACCAGATATTCAGAGGTAGTCTCCGCATCGTAGCTTGTAAATAGAATCTCGGTTTCATCGATGCCCTCCTTCTGGACACGAATGATCCGACCAATTCGCCCAATAGTATCGTATTTATAAGTGATTTGTTCTGTAATTTTCTGATCATAGGAAATGATCTTTTCAATAAGATCACCTCGTGCTTTGAGCGTATCGATTTGATAAAAATGTGCGAAAGAAGTACTCTTATCAAAGGCGCCATCCCTGTAAACCTCATCCCTGCGTTCCGTAAGCACGGTATCCCGGTATCGGTAATGGGTAATTTCGTAATCCGTGTCGCTGTAGCGCGTAAGGGATTTTAGCAGTTTCCCTTCCCGATCAAATTCAAAGCGTTCCTCCCCATAATCGGTGAGAACTGTGCAGCTTTTCACAGGGCCCCTCAATTGAAAATCATCCCGATTGAATACCTCGGGCTGGGCAGAAACCCAGGTAGAAAGCCCTGCAAAGGTGAGGGTAAGCAGTATTCTTAAGGACAGCTTCATACCCGTAAAGGTAGCGGATCGCAGTCATATCCGAAAAGAGTTCTAAATAAAAAATGGGCGGAAAATTCCGCCCATTTTTAACTTCCGAATTTTTAATAAGTTATTTCACTTCTTCAAAATCCACGTCTTCTACGTTATCTCCTTCTTTCGCACCAGCACTGGCCGTTTCTTCTCCATTCGAAGAGGCGCCCGCCTGTTGTTCAGAAGCCTGAGCCTTGTACATTTCCTCTGAAGCCGCTTTCCACGCTTCATTGATACTGTCAAGTGCAGGTTGAATCTCTTCGAGATTCTTTCCTTCGTAAGCTTTCTTCAACACTTCCAGTGCCTGCTCAATTGGCTTTTTCTTGTCTTCGGAGAGTTTCTCACCAAATTCGCTGAGTTGCTTCTCGGTCTGAAAGATCATGCTATCCGCCTCGTTGAGCTTATCCGCAGTTTCCTTAGCCGCTTTATCGGCTTCAGCATTGGCCTCAGCCTCGGACTTCATTCGTTGAATTTCTTCATCTGTAAGTCCTGATGAAGCCTCAATCCGTATGTCCTGAGTCTTATTTGTGGCTTTATCCGTTGCGGAAACTTTGATTATTCCGTTCGCATCAATATCAAAGGTCACTTCGATCTGAGGTGTTCCGCGGGGTGCAGGTGGAATACCATCAAGGTGGAAACGTCCAATCGTTTTGTTGTCTCCGGCCATGGCACGCTCTCCCTGAAGGACGTGAATCTCAACGGACGGCTGATTATCGGCAGCTGTTGAGAATACCTGAGATTTCTTGGTCGGAATCGTAGTATTAGACTCGATGAGTTTAGTCATTACCCCACCCATGGTCTCAATTCCGAGGGAAAGCGGAGTTACATCGAGAAGTAAAACGTCTTTAACGTCTCCCGTCAGTACCCCACCCTGTATGGCAGCTCCTACAGCTACAACTTCATCAGGGTTCACCCCTTTAGAAGGTTTTTTGCCAAAGAACTTTTCAACAGCCTCCTGAACAGCTGGAATCCGGGTTGAACCTCCCACGAGGATAATCTCGTCGATATCACTCTTTGAAAGACCTGCAGATTTCAGGGCCGATTCACAAGGTGCAATGGTGCGTTTTACAAGGTCTGCGATGAGTTGCTCAAATTTAGCTCTCGTCAGGGTACGTACCAGGTGTTTGGGTCCTGAGGCCGTAGCTGTAACATAGGGCAAATTGATCTCAGTCTGCGTAGATGACGACAATTCGATTTTCGCCTTTTCTGCCGCTTCCCGCAGTCTCTGAAGGGCCATAGGATCCTTTCTCAGATCGATGCCTTCTTCCTTCTCGAATTCCTCAGAGAGCCAGTTGATGATTTTCTCATCCACATCATCTCCTCCCAGGTGGGTATCCCCATCGGTAGACAACACTTCAAAAACGCCATCTCCAAGTTCCAGGATAGATACGTCATGTGTTCCCCCTCCGAAATCGAATACCACAATTTTCTGATCCTTGTGTTTTTTATCCAGGCCGTAAGCCAATGAAGCTGCTGTGGGTTCATTGATAATACGCTCTACCTTAAGGCCCGCAATTTCGCCTGCTTCTTTCGTCGCCTGACGTTGTGAATCATTAAAGTATGCCGGTACCGTGATGACCGCACCTGTTACGGTCTGTCCGAGGTAGTCCTCTGCCGTCTTCTTCATTTTCTGAAGAATCATAGCCGAGAGCTCTTGTGGGGTGTAGAGTCGTCCATCGATATCCACACGAGGGGTATCGTTATCCCCTTTCACCACTTTATAAGGTACGCGCTTCGCCTCTTTGGTGGATTCTGAATATTTATTTCCCATAAACCGCTTTATAGAATACACGGTTTTTTCAGGGTTGGTAATCGCTTGTCTTTTCGCAGGATCGCCCACTTTAATCTCACCTCCTTCAACAAAAGCGATAACCGATGGGGTCGTTCTTTTCCCTTCTGCATTCGGGATTACAACCGGCTCGTTTCCTTCCATCACGGAAACGCACGAATTTGTTGTCCCCAGGTCTATTCCAATAATTTTACTCATCCTATGTGTATTTATATGAATATTTCGTTCTTAGTAAATGAACTTTGCTCATTTTTAAAATCGTCTATCAAAGGTCAAACAATATGCCAAGGACCAAAACCTGACATACTGTCACAGCGTCTCGTGTTCCGAATCGCAGATTTTCCGAATATGACATGAAATAATTTAGTTTCCTAGGCGTAATGACAGCCTATGGAGTTGTACTTTAGCTAAACATCAACCTGGATTAAATCAATGGAATGCATCAGTGTTTTCGACATGCTCAAAATTGGGGTCGGCCCCTCGAGTTCACATACGCTCGGCCCCTGGCGGGCGGCTGAACGTTTTGTCAAGGAACTGACGGACAAGGAGAAATTCGACAGTGTAACCGGGGTTCGCGTCCTCGTATATGGCTCCTTGTCTTTAACCGGAAAAGGCCATGCCACAGATCTCGCCATTCTTATGGGCCTGAGCGGCGCTGACCCGGAGCGGGTTCCCATCGATCAGGTAGCCGGGGTTATCAGTGCTATCCGAAAAGAAAAACGTCTCATGCTAGGAGGTCGCAAGGACATTCGTTTTGATGAAACTGAAAATCTGGTTTTTCTTAAAAAGTTTCTGCCCTTTCATGCCAATGCGCTCACCTTTGAAGCTTTTGATGAGGGAAAGCGACTGCATCGGGAAACGTTTTATTCCATTGGAGGTGGATTTGTCGTCAAAAAAGAAAGAGTTTCTGCCCGTAAAAAGGCAGTGGTTTTCCAAACCTTCCCCTACCCCGTACAGAGTGGATTGGAGCTGCTCAGCTATTGCCGGGAACTTCAAAAACCCATTTCACAGGTTGTATGGGCCAATGAATGCGCCATTCGGAGCCCTGAGGAAATCAACAAGGGTCTGGATCGAATATGGGCCACTATGCTCGAGAGTATTTTTGAAGGGTGTCACCGTCCGGGAGAGTTACCCGGAGGGCTTCAGGTCAGGCGGAGGGCGCCGGATATCTATAAAAATCTGAAAGGGGATCTTCCCTATACCACTACAGAGCAGTGGTTACAGACCATCCGCAGTACTGAGGTTAAATTTCGCCAGATTCTCAAATGGGTCAGCTGTTTTGCTATCAGTGTGAATGAGGTAAATGCAGCATTGGGCCGCATCGTGACCGCTCCTACCAATGGAAGCGCCGGGGTTGTACCGGCTGTCCTGATGTATTATATGGTCATCGAAAATCACGAGGCGGGCGCAGAAGAAGTACGCCAGTTTCTTCTCGTGGCGGGTGAAATTGGGAGCCTCTTTAAAAAGGGTGCGACAATTTCGGCTGCCATGGGCGGCTGTCAGGCCGAAATCGGCGTTTCATCTGCCATGGCCGCGGGAGCCCTGACTGAGCTTTTGGGCGGGACACCCGAACAGGTACTCTGTGCGGCAGAGATTGCTATGGAACATCATCTGGGTCTTACATGTGATCCGATTGCGGGCCTGGTCCAGGTTCCGTGCATCGAACGAAATTCTATGGGAGCGATCAAGGCGATAAACGCTGCTGAACTCGCCCTGGAATCCGATCCGGCCATGGCTAAAGTACCTTTCGACAAGGTCGTGCAGACCATGTGGGAAACCGCAAAGGATATGAATTCCAAGTACAAGGAAACCTCACAGGGAGGACTGGCGGTAGGTGTAAACCTCAGCGATTGTTAGTCCGCCTTCCCCGGCTCCGGACAGGGTTCAACCTGACGGGTATCTATAATGTAAATAATTTTCCACGCAGTCCCATCGTGAAATAGCTGAAACGAATTGACACCGCAGTGATGAATATCGCCCTGTACATAAAAAGTATAGGGTGTCCAGGCATGAGCCATGGCTCCATCATTCTGAATGGTGTAAAAATGCAAGCGCTCTTCAATTTTTAAAGTGTCCGGCAGGGAAGCTATTGAATTCAGAAAATCCTCCACGGATTCATCCCTGAGAATAGGTTTTCCATCGGGGTCATTGCCAATGCGCTGCATATGCACCTCTTTCCAGAGTACGCTGCGCATTAGGGCAGTATCCCTCTTGTGAAAGCCTTCGAAAAAATCTTCAATAGTCTTATTTATGGGATCCTCAGGAAGGGACTGCGCCAGGGCTCCGACAAAAGCAAATAAACAAATGAGCGTCAATCGTGTTTTCATATTCTTATTCCCGGTTTTCTAAATGTACATTATTTTTAGAAATCTCCCCGGGATCCTCCGGGGGTTAGGCGCCAACCCGCAAACAAAAATATGTACCTTTAACGCCTTAAGCATTCACTCATGTCCACTGCAAAGAAGCAATACAAACGAATTACCGTTAAATCCCTGATTGAGATGAAAAAAGAAGGGGAAAAAATATCCATGCTCACGGCATATGACTACTCCATGGCTAAAATTGTCGACGATGCCGGAGTAGATGCTATTCTGGTAGGGGATTCCGCCAGTAATACGATGGCGGGACATGAAACGACACTGCCGATAACCCTGGATCAGATGATATATCACGCGAGTTCTGTCATTCGGGCGGTTCAGCGCGCTCTGGTTGTGGTGGATTTACCCTTTGGGAGTTATCAAAGCGATCCCAAAGAGGCCCTGAGATCGGCCATCCGGATTATGAAGGAAAGCGGAGCCCATGCCGTTAAACTCGAAGGGGGCATAGAAATAAAAGACTCTGTTAAACGCATCCTCAATGCGGGTATTCCGGTAATGGGCCATCTCGGATTGACCCCTCAAAGCATATACAAGTTCGGAACCTATACCGTTCGGGCAAGGGAGGAACAGGAAGCTGAGAAACTCATGGAAGACGCCCTTATGCTGGAAAAATTGGGATGCTTCGCCCTTGTCCTTGAAAAAATACCGGCAGAACTGACCGCTAAAGTGTCGCAGGCGCTTCGTATTCCCACTATTGGAATCGGGGCCGGGGCTGCAGCCGATGGTCAGGTCCTTGTCATTCACGATCTCCTTGGGATGACGCATGAATTCAACCCCAGGTTTTTAAGAAGGTATATGAATTTATACGAGGAGATGAATGTCGCTATCGGGCAGTACGTCAGCGATGTGAAAAATAAAGATTTTCCCAACGAATCCGAGCAGTACTAACTCTTGGTTTGGCTCCTGTGAAGCTTGGATTTTTATGTCAGACGGACCAAAAAAGATCGCATATTGAAAGCTGCATCGCGTAGTACTCCGGAAAATCTTCAGGTACTTTTCGAGGACAATCACCTGCTGGTGGTCAACAAACGACCCGGGGACATCGTCCAGGGAGACAAGACCGGAGATACCCCTCTGAGTGATGTCGTCAAAGCCTACATTAAAAAAAAGTACAACAAACCGGGGGAAGTTTTTTTAGGGGTCATTCATCGTCTGGATCGGCCTACTTCAGGTATCGTAGTTTTTGCCCGCACTTCGAAAGCCCTCTCCCGTATGAATGCCCTCTTTAAATCCAAGGAGGTTGAAAAAACCTACTGGGCTCTGATAAAGAATCCACCCCCGGAGGATTCCGGCAAACTAACCCATTGGCTCGAGCGAAATCCGGGTCAGAATAAATCCTATGCCCATAACAACGAAACTCCGGCCAGAAAGAAGGCCGTCCTGAGTTATCGAGTGGCGAAAAAACTCGATCGGTATGCCTTACTGGAAATAAATCTCGAAACCGGCAGACATCATCAAATTCGCGCACAATTGACGGCACTTGGATGCCCTATCAAAGGGGATCTCAAATACGGATATCCAAGATCCAATCCGAATGGCAGTATCCATCTGCACGCCCGCCAACTCGAGTTTATCCATCCGGTGAAAAAAACGCCCATTAAAATTATCGCACCTCCTCCTGAGGATGTGCTCTGGGAAGCCTGCACAGAACTGAAGGAATAGCTGGACAGGCCTATCGGTTGACCTTCAGCGCCTTTTCCCGAATGATATCAGCCACCGGCCGGCCTTGTAAATGGCTCTCGAGCCAGGAGAGGATATCGAGATAGAGAAACGCGCGCTTCTCAAAAGGGTGGTCTTCATATACCTTTAATCTGTCGTAAAGATCCCTGAAGGCCATTTTGAGCTCATGGGGATAAATGGATCCCATCTTTCGCAGAAACTTGATCATTTCACGCTGTACAGCGTGAAGTTCATTCATTTTTAAAAGGAACTTATAGGTACTTTTCAACTGCACTTCCAGATGGTAATCCATCCCGGCTTCATAATGGGCGACAAGGGATAAAACCCGGGCAAAACACATTAAATCTTCCCGTACTTTCAGATTTTTGCCGTTAATGATTTTATTCAGGTACCGGATACAGGCCTTATTATCCCCTACTCCAAAATACAGGGAAGCCAACTTGTAGTAAAATAGCATGACGTGATGCCGGTCCAGTTGATCCCGATGCTTTTCAATACCGTATTCAACAATGCGGGTAAGATAGAGCCCTTTTTCAAAGGTACCCTCCATAAAGTGGAGGTTTAATCGATTGGTATTCAGGTAGAGAAACGACAGGGTGGCTATATTGTCGTTCTTGGGAAAAGCCTTCTGGGTAATTATTTGTTCAAGTTTATCGAGGGTTTCCCGGAACTGCGAACTGTATTTAACAAAGAAAAGGGATTCAAGCAGATAGTTATTGCCTTTGAGAAAGAAGACCGGATTGAGGTAAATCATTTCCGGGGCGTCGTAAAATAATCCGACCCACTTGCTGGCATATTTATAACAGGAAAGAAAATCCTGAGTTAAAAAACTGTACCACAGATGCGCCTGATATAACCATAATTTTTCTCTGAAACCAAGGGTTTCATAGTCAAAATCGGGCAAATGCGTATCAAAAAAATCGGCGACCAACCGATGATCTTCATCATTGCGCACATAGCCCATTTTAAGCATCATACCATATAACTCCAAAGATAAGTTGGAGAATTCCCCGGTAATGGTATTCATTTTGGACAGCCATGCAGACTGCCCCGACAATTCTCCAGCCCGGTCCGGCAAGCTCCGTGTGATATATTGAGTTTCGATCACCTTTTCCAGCTCGACGATTTCGTAAGCGATATTTTTCTCTTCTTTGTCAATAGCGATACTCTTGGCCTTGTCGAGTAATCTCAGGCTTTGCTTATAGAGCCCTTTATGATAGAGGATGGTGGCAAAATCCAGTTGTTCCCGCAGCTGGACACGAAAATTCTGATTCCCCGGATTCAGGCGTAGGCTAATGAGGATTTGTTTATAGAGATGCGCCTTTAGATTGGAGAGCTGGGATTTCTTAACAATTTGACTATCGAGGATCGTCTTTTCATCATATCGGCGCATTTTGTCAAGCAAGTTAAAGAGTGCCAGAAATTTGGCATCGGTATTGACCCCAAGTCGGCCCACATAGAGTTTAAACTGTCGTTTTTCGGATTTAGAAAGCGACTTAATGAGGATAAAAAGCGTGTCTTTCTGGGTACTTGTCATCGTAATAAAAGCCTTTTATCTATCTGAATTTGTGGGTCTTACTTGCCTGTAACTACTACTAAACGTCATAAACCTAAAACTCAAACCCAATCCTTTCGATTGGGTCCGTTTATTTTCGTGATACTGAATAAAAGTACACAATTCTGATGAGTACAGAGAAGGTTCAAATATTTGACACTACCCTGCGAGACGGAGAGCAGGTTCCGGGATGCAAACTGGATACGGAACAAAAACTCCTGATAGCCGCCCGCCTGGACGAGCTGGGAGTGGATGTCATAGAAGCGGGGTTTCCAATTTCGAGTCCGGGAGATTTCACATCGGTTTCCGAAATTGCGCGTATTGTTAAAAATGCCACGGTCTGTGGTTTGACAAGGGCCGTTGAAAAGGACATTGAAGTCGCCGCTGAGGCATTAAAATATGCAAAAAGACCAAGAATACATACAGGGATAGGAACTTCGGATTCCCACATTCAATACAAATTTAATTCCACCCGGGAGAAAGTACTGGAACGAGCTGTTGCTGCGGTGCGTTATGCGAAGCGGTTTGTGGACGATGTGGAGTTTTATGCTGAGGATGCGGGAAGAACCGACAATGACTATCTCGCCCAGGTTTGTGAAGCGGTGATCAAAGCGGGAGCCACCGTTTTGAATATTCCCGACACAACGGGATATTGCCTGCCTGAGGAATATGGAGCCAAAATGAAATACCTCCGGGATCATGTGGGGGGTATTGAAAAAGCCATACTATCCTGCCATTGCCACAACGATTTGGGTCTGGCCACGGCCAATTCTATTTCCGGAGTCATTCACGGCGCCCGGCAAATTGAATGTACCATAAATGGAATAGGTGAACGGGCAGGAAATACCTCCCTGGAAGAAGTAGTGATGATACTCAAACAGCATCCTTACCTGGATCTGGACACCTCAATCAATACCCGGCTTTTATACAGTACAAGCCAGATGGTTTCACAGAAAATGGGGATGCCGGTGCAACCCAATAAAGCCATTGTAGGTTCAAATGCGTTTGCCCATAGTTCTGGAATCCATCAGGACGGAGTCATTAAAAAGCGTGAAACCTATGAGATTATCAACCCTGAGGATGTTGGGGTTAATGAATCCTCTATAGTCCTTACGGCACGGAGCGGCAGGGCTGCTTTGGCTTACAGGGCGAAAAAACTGGGATATGAACTTACAAAAGTTCAACTCGATGCTGTTTACGGGGAATTTCTCAAGTTTGCAGATCGGAAAAAAGAAGTAGACAACGAGGATATCCACCAAATTGTGGAAATCTCGGCCGTTGAGATTGAAAAAGTAACCTCATGAAACTAAAAATCGCACTGTTAGCCGGAGACGGAATCGGACCGGAGGTCATCGCTCAAGCTGTTTCTTGTCTTCAGGCTGTTGAGGATGCCTTTGGACATCAGTTTATTTTTGCAGAAGCCCCTGTAGGTGCTATGGCAATGGACCAGGGCGGCAATCCGCTTCCGGAAGAAACCCTGGCGCTATGCAAACGTTCCGATGCTGTTCTGTTTGGAGCCATAGGAGATCCGAAATACGACAATAACCCGGATGCAACCGTGCGCCCGGAACAAGGGCTGCTAAGGCTTCGGAAGGAATTGGAACTCTTCAGCAATATTCGTCCCGTTCAGGTTTTTCCAACCCTGATCAAAAATTCACCCCTGCGCAAGGAAATCATCAGCGGTACTGATTTTGTTATCTTCCGAGAACTCACAGGAGGGATCTATTTTGGAGAGAAAACCCGAAGTGAAGATGGAAAAACAGCATCCGACCTATGTATCTATTCAGAAGAGGAGATCAGCCGGATTGCCCACCTTGCATTTAAAGCTGCAAAAAGCCGCAGAAATAAGCTAACCCTGGTAGACAAGGCAAATGTTCTCGAATCCTCCAGGCTATGGCGCAGTGTCGTCACAAAAATCAGCAAGAGCTATCCGGAGGTGACCCTGAATTATCTCTTTGTAGACAATGCCGCCATGCAGCTCATACTCAACCCCTCTCAGTTCGATGTAATACTCACCGAGAATATGTTTGGGGATATCCTATCGGATGAAGGTAGTGTAATCGGCGGTTCGATAGGCCTTCTGCCCTCGGCCTCGGTAGGTGAAAAATACGCCATGTTTGAACCCATCCACGGATCTTTTCCCGAAGGGGCCGGTAAAAATATTGCCAACCCCATTGCCGCCATTCTTTCCGTGGCTATGCTCCTGGACCATTTTGGCCTGAAAGAAGAAACGAATGCTGTTATCAAAGCGGTAAACCGCTCCCTCAAAGACGGAATTGTAACCCCGGATTTAAAGGCGAAAAGCACCTATGGCACGGACGATGTCGGGCATTTTATCGCGAGTCATATTACGGATGCGGAGGATTATCGCGGACTGAATAAAGAGAATATCGGATTGGGAAAGTCCACCATCATTTAATTCCCTGTTTTGAATGATCCGATTGACAATCCCGGGGCCCTGCTCCGGGGTTCTTTGTTTTCGGCACTTATGCTTCCTTCTGTGTTGAATTCTTTTTACATTATCTTATATTTGACCGCTTAAAGGGCAACATGAAAATCTCCTATAACTGGCTTAAACAATTCATCGAAATCGACTGGAAATCAGCGGATATTGCTGAACTCCTCACCGACCTCGGTCTGGAGGTAGAAGGCGTTAGCGCTTTCGAATCTGTGCCGGGAAGTCTCCAGGGTGTCGTGGTCGGAGAAGTCCTGACATGCGAAAAACACGCAAACGCGGATAAACTTAAGGTTTGCTCGGTAGCTATTGGAAGTCCCGAACCCGTGTCGATCGTCTGCGGAGCCCCGAATGTAGCTGTAGGCCAAAAAGTACCTGTAGCGACTATAGGTACAACACTTTATGATGCGGAGGGAAAGCCGTGGAAGATTAAGAAAGGAAAAATACGGGGTGAGGTAAGCGAAGGTATGATCTGTGCGGAAGACGAACTTGGGCTTGGAGAGCGCCATGACGGTATTCTCGTCCTGGAGACCAGCGTCCCCAACGGCACTCCTTGCGAAACGCTTTTTCCCATAGAAAAAGACGAAATCTTTGAAATAGGACTGACCCCGAACCGGGCAGATGCCATGAGCCACTATGGTGTGGCCAGAGACCTGCGCGCCGGCTTGCGGCAGCGGGAGGTCTTCCTCGAGGTCCGTACCCCCTCAGTGAGTACCTTTAATATAGACAATCGCTCCCTGCGCATCGACGTTTCAGTTGCCGACTATAGTTTGGTGCCCAGATATTGCGGGATCAGCCTTACGAACTTAATCGTTCAACCCTCTCCGGACTGGTTGAAAAACAGATTAAGAGCTATCGGACTGAAGCCCATCAATAACGTGGTGGATGCCACGAATTACGTACTTCACGAATTAGGTCAGCCGCTTCACGCCTTTGATGCTGACCGTATTTTTGACAAAAAAGTAGTAGTCAAAAAGGCTAAGGCAGGGGCGAAGTTCATGACACTTGACGGGGTGGAGCACACCCTTGACAGCGAAGATCTTATGATCTGTGATGGGGAAAAACCCATGTGTATAGCCGGAATCTTTGGAGGGATCAACACAGGGGTTACCGAGGATACCCAGTCTATTTTTCTCGAGAGTGCGTACTTCGATCCGGTTTCGATTCGGAAAACAGCCAAAAGGCACGGACTGAGCACAGATGCTTCTTTCCGCTTTGAGCGGGGCGTAGATATCAATAATGTGGAATACGCACTGGTCCGGGCTGCTATTTTAATCCGGGAACTCACAGGAGGCAACATTAGTTCGGATATCGTCGATCTCTATCCGAATAAAAAGGAAAACCATAACGTATTTCTCAGATTTGAAAAAATGGACACCTTAATCGGTCATAAAATCCCGAGAGACACTATTAAATCCATACTGGCCTCACTGGATATCCAGGTGCGAAGCGTTACTGAAACCGGTATTGGGTTGATTATTCCGTTTTACCGGGTCGATGTACAACGGGAAGTAGATGTGATTGAAGAGGTGCTTCGTGTCTACGGCTACAACAATGTCGCTTTTAGCGAAAAGCTCAACGCCTCTATAACCCCACCGCCCTCCCTTGAACCTCATGTCCTGGAAGAATCCCTGGGGAGGCAACTTGCTCATAATGGATTTTATGAAATCCTGGCAAATAGCCTGACTAACCCTTCTTATCAGGATCTCGTTGCCCCGGAATTAAAGTCGGGGGTAGCCCTCATGAATCCGCTGAGCCGGGAATTATCAGCCTTAAGAACGGATATGCTCTTCGGAGGGCTCGAAGCCATTGCACACAACCTGAACCGGAAACAACCCGACCTCAAGTTTTTCGAATTTGGAAAGACGTACAGGCAGGCGAAAAAGAAGTATGTGGAGGATCCGAGGATTTCCCTTTTACTTACCGGAGAAATGAACCGGGATCACTGGACCCGTCCCGGAGAGACAATGGGCTTCTTCTATTTCAAGGGTGTAATCCGTCAATTACTGGATCGTGTGGGCTTTGAGAACTGTCGGGAAACACCTGTAACAGACGCCAGGTTCTCGGAAGGGTTAGAACTCAGTGATCACGGGATTTCTATAGCCACTTTTGGTGTGGTCAACCCAGCTATTTTGAAGACATTTGATATATCGCAACCGGTATTATATGCGGATATTAATTGGAATGCCCTTCTGGAGCAGGCCTCAAAATCAACTTTCCAATACCAGGAAATCTCAAAATTTCCAGAGGTTAAAAGGGACTTTGCACTCTTGTTGGATGAAAATGTGAGCTATCAGCAGTTGTACGATCTCTCGTTTAAAGCAGAACGATCCCTGCTCACAGACATACAGTTATTCGATGTCTATAAGGGAGATAAATTGCCAGAGGGTAAAAAGTCTTATGCCGTGAGCTTTACTCTGCTCAATCCTAAAAAAACCCTTACAGATAAACAGATCGATGCGGCCATGAAACGGCTGCAAAAGCATTTCGAAAAGGAATTGGGAGCCGAATTACGGTAGTTTCAGGGTATCGGCGGTCCGGGCAGAAAAACCCTGTCAATTTCATGTAGCACCAGATTCTCCGTGGTGGCATCCGCCATCACTATCCGCGACTTATTGCCACTGCAATCCATAAGGACTATATCTACGCCCTCCATGGTAGCGATGAGTTCATCGCCCTGAATTGTGGTGAACACGACTACCCCCTCGCCCCTGCACAGGGCCTGCAGGATTCGGGAAGCCGTAAACTCTCCGGCTATGATATGATAAGAGATAAGGGATTTTAACTTTCTCAGGTTCCGCGGATCCAAAAGCTGAAGGTTTGCGTCGAGTTTTTGAAAAGCCGCATCTGATGGTGCAAAAACAGTAAAGTCACCCGCGTTTTTGAGGGATTCATGAACTTCGGAGCGGACCAGAGCTTCAGAAAACTTTTGATACCCGTGGGCGGCCAAAGCACTACTTTGAGATTGTTGGGCCTGAAGACAACACGCCAGTAAAAAAAAACCGCTCCGCAGCAGTACAGGGGAAAATCGCATAAATCGGTTTGTAGGTTTCGGGAGCGAATCGACGAACGGTTCACTTTCATCGACAAAATAACACTTATGCGGAATTCACAAGGGGTTTAAGACGGTTTACTTAAATATTTTAACATTATTTTAATAATTATCCGTTACGCTTCCTGGTTGACATGTTGGAGATCATTCTGTAACTTTGAAACATTGCTAAAAGAAAAAGAATGCTAGAAAGAACCAATATCGAGGCGAAGCTCCGCGCCGTAAGGGGAGATTTGCCTGACACTGCTGTGCTTGCGCACTTGCTGAAAGAGGTTGATATCGAATTTGCGACACCTTCGGGCAGCGTGGTTACCCCTGATACCCCCATTGTTCCGAACCAGTTTGATTTTGACAATCTTGATACCTCCAGGATCTATCACCTGGACCATATCCGAAAAATCTGTATTGATTACAGGCTCCGATTTCTGGACTTGAAATATTTTAAACCCGAACTCCCGGAAGAAGCGCAAGACGAAATCTCGAGACTTGAGGAGGAACATCAAACGCAGCTGAAAGGTTTGAAAATCGTGGCTCCCTCCCGTCTCTTTAAATTGGCAGACAAGGATGACCCCCTGCTCTTCGTGCCTATGGGAAATCAATATTTCTACCTGGTGCACAAATGGGGAGACGATCTGCATCCACTCCGAAAAATGCTGGTGTGGCCCTTTAAAAACATCGTCAATCTGATGCTTTTGATCGTGCTTGGCAGTTATTTACTAACGACCATTGTTCCTGACGGCTTGTTCTCAAAAGCTGGCAGCAACACGGAGTTCTGGATTATCTTCTTCTTTATGTTTAAATCCGTTGCGGCTGTGGTCATTTACTACGGATTTGCCATGGGGAAAAACTTCAATCCCGCCATCTGGAACAGCAAATATTTTAATGCCTGAAAACAGCCGGGATTTGTTGATCTGAATGCCGTTTGCGCAGTTATACTGGCACCTGATACAGTTTTTCGCGTTGCTGCTTAAGCGCGGCATCCGTCATGTAATCATCAAAGGATAGATAACGATCCAGTGTATGGGTTGGTGTAAGTTCCACGATCCGGTTGGCTACCGTCTGTGCAAACTGGTGGTCGTGTGTGGTGAAAATGACCGTTCCCTTAAACTGCTTCAGCGAATTATTAAAGGCCGTGATACTCTCCAAATCCAGGTGATTGGTGGGCTCATCCAGCATCAGAACATTGGCGCGCTGCAACATCATCCGGCTCAGCATACATCGCACTTTTTCACCTCCTGAAAGCACTGAACATTTTTTCAGGGCCTCTTCTCCGCTAAATAACATTTTCCCCAGAAAACCGCGAAGGTGGACTTCTTCTTTCTCCTCCTGTGTTTTGGCCCATTGCCGCAACCAGTCTACCAAATTATTATCATTATCGAAGAAATGACTATTGTCTGAGGGCAGGTAAGATACGGATGTGGTAACCCCCCAGGAAAAGGTGCCTCCTTCAGGTTGCCTGTTTCCTGCGAGGATTTCGTAAAAGGCAGTTGTCGCCCGGGAATCCCTTGAAATGAGAGCTACTTTGTCGCCCCGGTTCAGATTCAATTCTCCCTTTCGGAATAACCAGTCGCCTTCTTCACTGCGGGCTTCTAACCCCTGTACGTTAAGAATCTGATCTCCAGCTTCCCGCTCCCTGTCGAAAATGATTGCCGGGTACCGCCGGCTCGAAGGTTTAATATCCTCAATACGAAGCTTGGCGAGCATCTTCTTTCGGGACGTTGCCTGCTTGCTTTTCGCCACGTTCGCGCTAAAACGCTGTATAAATTCCTGTAGCTCTTTTGCTTTTTCCTCTGCCTTGCGATTTTGCTGAGCCCTTTGCCGTGCGGCGAGTTGACTGCTCTCATACCAGAAGGTGTAGTTACCACTGTGCATGTTGATCTTGCCAAAATCGATATCCGCCACGTGCGTGCAAACGGCATCCAGAAAATGCCGGTCGTGAGAAACAACAATCACGAGATTTTCATAATCCGCAAGGAAATGCTCGAGCCAGCTGATGGTTTCATAATCGAGATCATTGGTCGGCTCATCCATAACAAGTACGTCCGGATTACCGAAAAGGGCCTGTGCGAGCAACACCCGAACTTTTAATTTGGAATCCAAATCAGACATCGGTCTGAAATGCAGATCTTCGGAAATCCCAAGATTCGACAACAAGGCCGCTGCATCGCTCTCGGCATTCCAACCATTCATCTCTTCAAAGGCCACTTGTAGCTCTCCAATTCGGTCGGCATTTGAATCATCGTAATCAGCATAAAGGGCATCCATTTCCGTTTTGATCGCGAATAATGGCTTATTGCCCATCATAACGGTTTCCAAAACAGGATTCTGATCATAGGCATTGTGATTCTGTTCCAGCACGGACATACGTTTTCCGGGCTCGAGGATTACCTGACCAGACGTCGGATCGACCGCTCCCGACAAAATCTTTAAAAAGGTTGATTTACCGGCCCCGTTGGCACCGATAACACCATAACAATTTCCTGGCGTAAAAGTTACATTGACCTCGTCAAAAAGGACTCTTTTACCGAATTGAACGGAAAGGTTAGAAACCGAGAGCATACTGCGTTCTTTAAAATTTTGGCAAAAATACACAAAATATAACGGGCAGAACCTTTAATCCATCTCTTAATACCCCTGTGCTATTTCGTTGTTATGATACATTTAACTCCCTATTAACAAGAGGCATATCGGGCTTTCTTTAGCTTTGTTATCGATACTACGCAGTAAGAATATATGATAAGACTTTTACTCTTACTTATGATTCTCGGGGTTTGGGGTTGTCAGGAACCGCAGCAAGACCGCAGACCCGTTTCGATTTCCGGGGAAATCGTAAATCCTACAGATCCTTATGTTATTCTGTATAAAGGGGAGGAACCCATCGATTCAGCCCGGCTCGACGCCCAGAATCGATTTGTGCTGCGTATAGATTCCCTCGAGAATGGGCTGTATAACTTTTTTCACCGCCCCGAGTTTCAATACATATACCTCGAACAGGGCGACAGCATGCAGATTCGCCTCAATACGATTGCCTTCGATGAATCCCTTGTCTTTTCAGGTTCAGGTGAAGCGGTTAATAATTTCTTAATCGATTTTTTCCTGGAATCTGAAGGCGAAGAAAATCTGATACGCGAAGCGCTGGTTCCCATGGAACCCGAAGCCTTCAGCGCCAAACTGGATTCTCTTAAAGTCAGGAAAGTCAGGCAGCTCGAAGAGCTCAACAGTGAATTTCCAATTACAGAAGGGGCCTATCACACAGCTCGGGCCAGCATCCTTTATAAAAACTACTACTACAGGGAAAAGTATCCGTTTTGGCACCGGCAAATGATCGCTGACGCCGATGGGGTTCACGAGTTACCCAAGAACTTTTATGATTACAGGAGTGATGTTTCCTATGATGATTTAAGTCTGACATTTCTAAAGCCCTATCATGATTTTATGGTTTTCCATATTGGGAATCTGGCATACATGAGTTGTAAAGATGCGTGTTCGATTAATAAAGATGTGGTTGGAAACCAACTCCACTTTAACCGACACCAACTTAAGTTGATCGACAGCCTTGTTACGGCGGACGAACTCAGAGACAACCTCTTCCGAACGGTTGCCTTTGATTATTTACTAAAGTATGATTCCGAAGAGAATCTGGAAGTTTTTATGACAGACTTTCTCAGTCGTTCTGAAAACAACCGACACCTCAGTGAAATTGAAGCTTTAAGTGAGGCCATTAGAAACCTGAGTCCGAATCACCAGCTCCCCGACCTCATGGTAGAAAGTGCGGATGGCAGTATTCAAAGCCTCAAGGAGCTCGCCGGATCGGGCCCCGTTGTGTTCTATTTCTGGTCGGGGCCTCAACAACATCACCTGGCAAACATCACCCGAAGAGTGCGTTCACTGAATGAAGAATACCGGGATTATCGATTTGTGGGAATATGCCTGCGCACCGAAAAACCACGTTGGAAGTCCATGCTTACCACCTACTCCCTGGATCCTAAGAACCAGTATTGGGCGGAGGACTTTGAGAGTTTTGCCCACACCCTGGTCGTTTACCACCCGTATAAGAGTATTGTAACTAAGGACGGTAAGATCGTCGATGGCTTTGCCAACCTGAATACCTCCTTTTAAGTATTCGCCTCTGTCCCTCCTGCACGAGCAGGACCATCCCGGGTATATTCTCTTTACCTCCCCGACTTTAGATTCATTCCTGAAAAACGCCTCTTATGGGAAAATCAGGCGTTGCCTTTTTTGTAATCCGCTAGGAATTTCTCTAACCCGATATCGGTTAAGGGGTGTTTGAGCAGGCTTTCGATGGAAGACAAGGGCCCTGTCATAACATCTGCACCCAACTTTGCGCACTCAATAATATGCATGGCGTGGCGCACAGAAGCGGCCAGAATTTGTGTTTCAAAAGCGTAATTATCGTAAATCTCACGCATCTCAGCGATAAGACTTAAACCATCCGATGATATATCATCCAGCCGGCCAATAAATGGGGAAACGTAGGTCGCTCCGGCTTTCGCGGCGAGCAGTGCCTGACCCGGAGAAAAAACCAAAGTGCAGTTTGTTCGGATTCCCTTTTGGGAAAAATAACGAAGTGCCTTGACCCCGTCGCGAATCATCGGTACCTTAACGACGATTTGATCGTGTAACTCTGCGAGCTCCTCCCCTTCCCTGACCATCTGATCAAAGGTCGTTCCAATCACCTCCGCGGAGACATCTCCGGGGGTAATCGCACAGATATCGACATAGTGCTTGAGAATATTATTTTTTCCGGTAATCCCTTCTTTGGCCATCAAGGATGGGTTGGTAGTTACTCCATCCAACACCCCGAGTTCCTCGGCCTCCCGAATCTGGTCTAAATTGGCTGTATCGATAAAAAATTTCATGGTTTTCAGGTTTTAGATAGGTAATTCTGATGCAAAGGCGCTTACAAAATTACAACTTATAGTGGTTTAACAAGAGACGCTCATATATTTTGTCGGGTAGCAATCGCTTCAGGGTAAGCGAAAACCGCTGCAGTGGACTGCCTACTGTATAATGTACTGCGGGATTCGATTTTTTAAGGATCTGTAAGACTTTTTGTCCGACAGGATCCGGGGGCTCAGCCTCATTGACGTGGCGGTCGATCAGCTCCAGGCTCTTCCCATAAGTATCCCGATACGGTGAATCCTCCCCGACCGGAGAGTGATAGCGACCTGAGGCGATATTCGTGGCGTAATCTCCAGGTGCCAGACTGCACATCCGAATCCCAAACTGTTTGAGTTCCATCCGATAGGCCTCTGTCACCAGCTCCAGTGCCCCTTTGGTCGCAGAATAAATACCGCGAAAGGGCAATCCCATATACCCGGCGATAGATGTGATATTCAGAATAAATCCATGGGTTGTCAGCCCTGCGTCGATAATGCTCTATACGAATATCCTTTTGTGAAATCAGCAGATAGTCCTGTAGTGAGGGTATTTGTT
>CAKZOC010000052.1 GCA_937136025.1 uncultured Bacteroidota bacterium | reverse complement strand
GGGAGCGGATGGATCTGAAACCATTATCGATGATAGCCCTACAGTTACCGTTGCAGGGTCCGGAACTACGGCCGATCCTTATGTGCTGACGAGTACCGGAGGTACCGGGGGGGCGGATGGATCTGAAACCATCCTAACCTCGACCGCCACAGTAATTGTAACCGGTACCGGAACCCTGGCAGATCCTTACTTGCTGGAAAGCACCGGGGGCGCCGACGGGTCGGAAACCGTGATTGATGACAGCGCCACAGTAACTGTTGAAGGGTCCGGAACTACAGCCGACCCCTATATCCTGACGAGTACGGGAGGTACAGGTGGAGGCGATGGATCTGAGACCATCATCAATTCCACCGGCACAGTGACTGTAACCGGAACCGGAACTACCGGAGATCCCTATCTGCTCGAAAGTACTGGTGGGGCGGATGGGTCAGAAACCGTCATTGAGGACAGCGCCTCAGTAACGGTTACAGGAACCGGAACGACATTGGACCCTTATGTACTGACAAGTGCCGGGGGGGGCGATGATCAAATCGCCTCTGAAGTGGCATTCTCGCCAATCGGTAGTACAGAAAGCGACAATGTGCAGGCCGCCATAGAAGAACTCCAAACAGACATCGATGGGCTTTCAGGAAATAATGCAAACCCTAATGATGAATTGATTAACACTTTCGAGCTGAATGGAACTTCCCTTGAGATCACCGAAGCAACGGTTTTACTCCCTCCTGTGAATTTAGATCCGGTATTTGCGACGGATGCCGAGGTATTGGCCGCAATTGCACTTTCGGATGCGGCTGATGGGGATACAGAGCCTGATAATGAAATTCAGGATCTGACACTCGATGCTTCTACCAATACCCTGAGTATAACGAATAATCCCGCCGCAACACCTGTCGATCTTTCTCTGTACCTCGATAATACTGATGAGCAGAGTGCTGCCGAGGTTCCTGTAACCTTCGGGCCTTTGAATTATCTTCCGGCAAGCCCGGACGTGGAAGCACATCTTAGTGGATTGGACCAGGCACTTGCCACTTTGGGCGCGGATCCGACGGATGAGATCCAGGACCTGCAATTGATTTCAAATACGCTGTCCATTACGAATAATCCATCGCCCGCTGATATTGACTTGACGCCCTACCTCGACAATACGGATGCACAAAACGCCGCCGCAGTTCCCGTCGCTTTAACTGCGACCAATTATACAGCCACAACTCCTGATGTGGAGGCACACCTTACTGGCATCGATGCAGCCCTTGCCACAATGCCCAGTCTACCAACATCGAATGCCGTCCAATCTGATCCGCTCAGAACCTATGATCTAAACAGTGGTAATCTTGCCTTTATAGGCTCCGGCCGCATCGGCATTGGATCTTCCCTGACCAGCCCCCAAAGCAAACTCGATGTGGATGGGCAGATTCAGTCCCGGGGTGGGTTTGCCTCCACCGGGGGTACGGAAGGGAATCCCGGTTATGGATTTTATACCAATGGGGATACCAATACGGGTATGTTTCGGGCAGCCGCAGACCAATTGGCGTTTTCCACGGGAGGGGTGGAAGCCCTGAGGATCAATACCAGTCAAAATGTGGGTATCGGTACAGATGCGCCTACAGAGCGCCTGCATGTGGATGGGAATATCCTCGCAACGGGCAGCATTACCCCTGATTTCGTCTTTGAAAAATATTTTAAAGGTGCTTCGATCCTGAACCCCGAATACGAATTTCAAAGCCTGGCAGAGATTTACAACTTTATCCGCTCCCACAACCACCTACCCGGTGTTCCTTCCGCCCTTGAAGTTTCCCAACAGGGTGGGATACTGGTCAATAGGGCCACGGAAATTAACCTCGAGAAAATTGAAGAGCTTTTCCTGCACGCCATTGAACAGGAGGAAAAAATAAAAAGCCTTCAACAGGAAAAAGAAGACCTAGCCGAGGAAGTCTCTGAATTAAAACTGCGTTTGGACCGCATTGAAAAAGCGATGACACAAAAATCCAAAAACTAGATATGCGATCCATCCTCTTTCTGGTTTGTATGTTTTTGAGCGTTGCAGGTATGGCACAACCCACCCTGCAGCACTACGGCGGTATGCAATTGCATGAAGGGGCCCAGATGGGGCTGTACGGATCTTTTGTCAATCAGGCTCCTTTTGAGCAGCAGGCGGGATTGTTCGGATTCTACGGGAATAAAGAAATACGGATTTCCGGGGATTTCGCCCTGATTTTGTCTGATGTGGAAATTTTTCGGGGGCCTTCTGTTTTCCTGGACCAATCCGTAGGTGTATCGGGCAACCTCAGTTTCATAGACGGGGATTTCCGGACAGACAAAACCCTGCCACAAATTTACATCACCTTACTCCAGAATGCCGGTACCCTGGGCGAAAGCGATGTCTCCAAGGTGAACGGTTACGTCACGGCAATCAATCAATCCCGTATCGTTTTTCCGGTGGGGGATGCCTCCCAGTACCGACCGCTCACCCTGGAGGGGGAAGTCTTCCCAATGGCCAAATGTGCCTACTTCAGGGAAGATCCAAACACTCCTAGCGCTTTTCCGCCTTTCCGGACCGACCTGAAACCCCGAACGATTGAGGCCGTTTCAACCTCCGAATTCTGGCGCCTTGAAGGAAGCAGCACCGGGCAGGTCACCCTGAGCTGGAATCCGAACAGCAACCTGGGATCCATAGCCACTAATCTCTCGGAAATTGTATTGATGGGGTGGAGTAAAATAACGGATCGCTGGGAACCCCTGGGCACACAATCTGTGGCAGGAGACCTGGAGAACGGTTTTGCCATTTCAGAGCCCATAGTACCCGACACCTACGAAATCCTGACCTTCGGGTCTCTGGCCGTGCCCGAAGAATTGCTCACTTTGGAAAATTACTACCTGAGTCCCAACGGGGATGGCATCAACGACTTTTTGGTTATTGAAGCCCTCGAAGACTCCCCAAACAATACCCTTCAGATTTTTGATCGCAACGGCCTCAAAGTTTTTGAGCAGGAAAACTACCGCTCCGGATTCGGGGGTGTGGCCAATGTGGACGGCCTTGTGATTAACGCCCGGAAAGGATTGCCCGAGGGGGTATACTACTTTGTCGCCACATTACAGGAACCCGCCGTCAAGCTACAGGGGTATTTGTTTTTGGATCGCTAGAACCCCTAGTTCAAATCGGCTGCAGATATTTGTGGTGAACCTGATAGGGCACCTCGGCCTGTTCGCTCTTTCAGATAAGTTTAATAGGTCTATGACACTTCTTCAAATTCCCCCTGAATTCTCCTCTCCGCGATTTCCGCAGATATTCCAGTTTATACCTCAATTATGGCCTAATACCACAAAAAACAGCGAATTCATAACATAAAACTTGTTCTACACACTCCTCTTTTTTATCTTCGAAGGAATTCTAAGACAGAACTTAACGATTATGAAAGCAAAATTACTCCTTACCATACTGTTTCTGGGTTCTCAGGCCATAGTCTTGGCCCAGGGCCTGAAACTTGGAAATAATCCCGATGTTTTACATCCAGCCTCACTACTAGAGTTGGAAAGTACTTCCCTGGTCTTTGTACCCACACGTATGAATAACGGCCAGATGAATGCCATTACACCCCTTAACGGGGCAATTATTTACAACTCTCAGGAAGATGCCCTGTATTATTACGATAATGGCACCTGGAGTCCTGTGGGAAATGTAAGGGAAGTAGATCAAAACATTTTTGCCGGGGACCGTTCCGGCGATGCAAATACCGGCCTTCGAAACTCAGCTTATGGTTTCAGGGCGATGGAGCTCAATGCCTCGGGAAACAACAACACGGCAATGGGCAGGTTTAGCCTGCGGAATAATCTGGCCGGCACCAATAATAGTGCCTTTGGGCACAGTGCCCTTGAGGATTCCAATGCGAATTTCAACAGTGCATTCGGGTCCTTTGCGCTGACTGCTAGCACCACAGGAGAAAACAACAGTGCGTTCGGGGTGAGTGCTTTAAGAGATCACCAAAGCGGGGCAGATAACAGTGCTTTCGGACTC
>CAKZOC010000051.1 GCA_937136025.1 uncultured Bacteroidota bacterium | reverse complement strand
GAGGAGAAGATATTGATGGCTGTGCATCCGGATAAGGACGTGGATGGTTTCCACCCGACAAATTTTGGAAAGATGGCCCTGCAGATGGAAACTTTTATCTCGGCCACGCCTTTTGGAATTATGGAGTTGCTCAAAAGATATAAGGTTGAAACTTCCGGGAAGCACGCTGTGGTGATCGGCAGGAGTAATATCGTGGGAAGGCCCATCAGTATATTACTGAGTCAAAAAGGTGCTGCGGGAAACGCTACAGTGACCCTGACCCATAGCCGCACACAGGATATTGCAGCTTTGACGCGTCAGGCAGATATAGTGGTCTCGGCTTTGGGAATCCCTAAGTTTCTAACAGCCGATATGGTAAAAGAAGGTGCGGTAATTATCGATGTGGGAATTACCAGGGTTGCGGATGAGAGTCGTGAACGCGGCTACTATATCTGTGGAGATGTGGACTACGAAGGTGTCAGTCCAAAGGCTTCATACATAACCCCGGTTCCCGGGGGAGTAGGCCCCATGACTATAGCCATGCTTTTAAAGAACACCCTGCTGGCCCGTGAGCGTCATCAGGCAGGGAGTTGATTCTTGCACTTGAAGTGTTTTTATTGCTGCTGGTTTTCTACCGGATTGACCGTGTCAAATTCGGAGTCACCCTCGTCATTTCTACAACTGGAGCACCAGATAAGCAGCCCGAGGAGTATTGCAGCGTAATGCCAACGTTTCATAATGGTAAGATTTGGGTTAATGCTTTAACCTCTAACGATTTATTCGGGATTTTCGTATACGGAATCGTTGAACTCCAGTGTTTTGCGATCGATGCGGCAGGACTAAAATGGAAAGAGGTATTGTAGCGCCCCCTAAAAAACCCTATCTTTTTTAAAAAATAGGGCCATGCGCATTATACTTCTACTCATTTTTTCAATCGTTCTCTTCCCTGGATGTGAGTCCGTCAAAGACCCGGGTAGTACGCATGATATTCGCATCTCCTTTGCGGAAACGGTTGCGGATTCCCCTAAGGACGGGCGGTTGTTGTTGATGTTCTCCAATGACGCTTCGGCAGAGCCCCGGTTTCAGATAGGAGCCGGACTCAATACCCAACTGATCTTCGGTATGAATGTGGATGGGATGCAGCCCGGTACTGGGATGGCGTTTGATTCAGACGCCCTTGGCTTTCCGTATGAATCGCTATCCGATATTCCGCCCGGAGAGTATCAGGTACAAGCCTTATTACACACCTATGAAACCTTTAACCTGTCCACCGGGCATACCGTTAAACTTCCTATGGATAACGGGGAGGGGCAGCAATGGAACCGATCGCCCGGAAACCTCTACAGCAAACCGATTTCGGTGACCGTAAGTGAAAATGGAATCACGGGGCTGGAAGTGGTCATGGATCAGATTATTCCCCCCATCCCGGAACCCGAAGACACCCCCTGGATCAAACACATTAAAATCCGATCCGAACGACTTTCTGAATTTTGGGGCCGGGATATGTATCTCGGGGCGCATATTTTACTCCCCAAAGGCTTTGAAGATCACCCGGAGGCCCGGTATCCCCTCATGGTATTCCAGGGACATTTTCCGTCTGACTTCGGGGGTTTCCGCACGTCTCCTCCTGATCCTGGGCTGGAACCCGAATACTCCGATCGCTTTGGGGTAGAGGGCTATAATATTATTCAGCAACAGGAAGCTTACGACTTTTACCAGCGCTGGAACGCGCCAGATTATCCCCGTTTCCTGATTATCGAAATCCAGCATCCCACGCCGTATTACGACGATTCCTATGCTGTAAATTCGGCCAGCCAGGGGCCTTATGGAGATGCCATCACCTATGAGCTTATTCCTTATATCGAAGAACAATTCCGGGGTATTGGAGCAGGATGGTCCCGCTTCCTCTACGGCGGATCTACCGGAGGCTGGGAAGCCCTCGCGGTTCAGGTGAAGTACCCTGAGGAGTACAACGGGTGTTTTGCCGCCTGCCCGGACCCGATCGACTTCAGGGCGTATTGCCTTACCAATATTTATGAGGATTCGAATGCCTACTGGACGGAAAGTGCCCATAAACCTGTGGAAGTTCCGGCCCACCGGGATTATTTAGGCAATGTACAGAGCACGATACGGGAGAATAATATACTCGAATTAGTGCTTGGAGATAAAAGCCGTTCCGGTCAGCAGTGGGATATATGGGAGGCGACCTATTCTCCTCAGGGAGCAGAGGGGTATCCGGAGCGGATCTGGGACAAGCGCACCGGAGACATCAATCCCGAGGTTGCGGCCTACTGGCGCGAAAATTATGATCTCAGATATATTCTGGAGCGGGATTGGGAAAAACTCGGTCCGCAGCTCAGGGGTAAAATCCATATCTACTGTGGGGATATGGATAATTATTATTTGAACAATGCGGTATATCTCATGGAGGATTTCCTGGAAAGCACTACAGACCCATATTATGAAGGCGAGGTCCTTTATGGAGATCGGGCCGAGCATTGCTGGAATGGTGATCCTGAGCAACCCAATCATATCAGCCGGCTCAGGTATAACAGCATGTATGTACCCAAAATAATGGAACGCATAGCCAAATCTGCGCCTGAGGGAGCGGATCTGACCAGTTGGAGGTATCGGTAGGGATCATAGAAAACATCAGAAATGAAACCAAGAACAAATAAATTTGCCTGGGTAGCCTTTGGGATGCTGGCGATTGCCATTGGGTTTTATCCGTTGTTGTATATCCTGGGAGGACGGGATATGGGACTCCTGGCGACCAAAACGGAGGAGGTTCTTGGCAATGTACCCTGGAATATCGCCTTCTACGGGCATATCGTTTTTGGAGGTATTTCCCTGCTCCTGGGATGGACACAATTCAGCCGGGAACTCCGTCGAAAATACCTTAAAACACACCGAAACCTGGGAAAGGTTTATGTGCTCTCTGCCCTGATCAGCGGAGCCTGCGGCATCTATTTGTCGTTTTATGCCACGGGAGGCTGGGTCACAGGACTTGGATTTTTTCTTTTGGGGGTGTTCTGGATCTTTTTTACCCTGCGGGCTTATACGGCTATTCGAGGGGGCGACCTGACGGGCCATGAAGCTTTTATGATCTACAGTTATGCAGCTTGTTTCGCTGCGGTTTCCCTCCGGATTTGGATGCCCATACTCATTTTGATTTTTGGTGAATTCCTGACCGCTTACAGAATTGTAGCCTGGCTCTGCTGGGTGCCCAACCTGATTTTCGCTTTTTACTGGGTCCGCAGACGTGGCCTTCAACTGGGATAATGGGATGCAGAACGAGCGCTTTGTAACGGTTCGGACGGATCACAGGAATCCGGATTTCAGACTGCTGGTAGCAGAGCTCGATCAGGAGCTCAGCCTCAGGGACGGGCCCGACCATGGATTTTACCATCAGTTTAATGGTATTGAAGGTTTAGATCAGGTCGTTGTGGCTTATGAGGGATCTGTTGCTGTGGCGTGCGGGGCCATGAAACCCTTTGGAACGGATCGTGTGGAGATCAAGCGGATGTTTGTCCTTCCGCCCTACCGCGGGCAGGGAGCCGCTCAAAAAGTCCTCCGAACCCTCGAGGTTTGGGCCCTGGAAAGCGGTGTTTCCGGATGCATCCTCGAAACGGGAAAACGCCAGCCGGAGGCTATTGCTTTTTATCGCAAATCCGGCTATGTTCAAATGGAGAACTACGGACCCTATCGCGGTGTTGAGAACAGTCTTTGTTTTGAGAAGGGCTTGCAGGAAGCGCAATGATACTATGGAGAATTTAGTCAAAGGATAGAATGGGAAAAAAACGATTACTCATGCAGGCCCTCATGGGCGGGATCCTGTACTTCGGAATTTCACTGATGCTTGAGAAAAATTACACTGCAGAGACCATGCGCACAGAGGGTGCGGAAGCCGTAATCTTTGCCATTGTCTATGGAGCAGGGTTGTGGGCCTACTATAAATTCTTTAAAAAATAAGTGCGTCTATTTGGCGAAGAGCTGATCTATATTTCGGAATGCCTTAAATTCCAGCGCATTGCCCGCAGGGTCCAGGAAAAACAAGGTGGCCTGTTCCCCGGCTTCGCCCTTGAACCGAATATAGGGTTCGATGACGAACTCAATTCCTTTTTCCTGTAACTGTCCTGAAAATGACGCGAAAGTCTCCCAGGGTAATACCACCCCATAATGGGGAACCGGAACATTTTTGCCATCTACCGGATTGGTGTGCAGGGCTTCTTCCGATTTGGGTTTATAGTGAATGACCAACTGGTGTCCGAATAAGTTGAAATCCACCCAGTGATCGCTGCTCCGGCCCTCTTCACAGCCGAGGATTTCCCTGTAAAATGTGCGGCACTCCTCCAGGTTGTGGACTGGAATGGCGATATGGAAAGGTGAAATATTTTGCATATGAAATAGGGCTTTTTTGTGGTCGTAAAAATACAAAATACCCCGTTTCAATACAGGTAAGGACTCTAGTTTTTAAGGAAATCTACTATTTGCCGGTTCACATCGTCCTGATGCATGGAATGTCCCAGGCCTTCGGTAGGTATAAGTACACTGTTCTCCCAGGCTTCATGGACTTTTTCAGAGGCGTGAAAAGGCGCAATGCGGTCTAATTTATCGTGGAGGATAAGACCTTTTTTCGGATTTCCCCGGATAAATTCCGCAGTGGCAAATTCATGGATATGATATCCGAATTCGTCGTAAACGGTAGCATCAAATGCGCGAAGCACGCGATCGTTAAACCCGAGCATTTGCTGATAGGACCTTGCAATTGCTTCGAATTCAGACGGGGAACCTATGGTAACCACTTTCTCCACAGATTCATTCGGATGCCGGTGGGCGTGGTAGAGGGCGGTCATCCCGCCCATAGAGTGTCCGATGATGTATTTGGGTTGAAACTGCCTGACCATATGTTCCACGCATTCCCCGTAAAGGGGTACGTGCAGGATTTTGCCTGAAGAATAGCCATGGGCGGGGGCATCAAAAGCAATTATGTGAAATTGGGCGGCCCGGAGTACTTCGATGAGTTTGCGCCAACGGAAGGTATTACTCTCCCATCCATGGACCAGCAACACACGGGGTCCTGATCCTTCCCATTGATAGGTCTGTATCTGATATCCCTCTATGGTTTCCGTACTATGGCGCGCTTCATCCAGATACTCCTGTTGTTCGGGTTTTACCCTGCCATCCCGAACTTTTACAAAAGTCTCATAAGCCAGTTTTCCGGCTCGGGAAGGGCTAAAAAAAGCGACCAGATTAAACCATTTCCCGTAGGTTGTGGCCAACAGGTTTTTCAGTAGTACTCCAATTTTTTCTATTCCCATCCCACCATCAGGTACTTAACGCGGGCCTCGTCAGGAATCTGAAGCGCCTCAACAGGTGTGCCCGAATACTTCAGGGCACCGGGAAGCTCTTCCCTTGAAATGGTAAAATACATGGGATGATCCTTGAGCAGGACCAATACATTGTTCAGAGAACTAACCACCTTTCGGATTTCATAGGCCTTCTGGATTTCGCCATAGGTGGCTTCCAGTCCGATTCCCTCCGGCGTTTTATACCTCGGATCGCGGATCCATACGGATTCTATGGTACGTGTGGTGTCCTGGGAAGGTGTTAGCGTCAGCAAATGGGCCCCTCCTTTTTCGAAGACTTCAATTTTGCGATTTCCTCCCATATTGAGTCGGGTCGTATCCCGGATCAGGGAATCTGCTTGAAAAAGGGTTTCCAGGTCGGAAACCTTATGGGTTTTCATCAACTTCCCGACCTTGTCTTTTTGAATGAGAAAGGGATCTTCTTTCTCAGGGGAACATTGCGCAAACAAAAAGAGGGTACAGCATATAAAGAGCAATTTTTTCATTTCGTGGAATTAGTATGGATTGTAGAATAACTTATTTAAGCACCTTGTTTAATATCCCCATCACCCCACGGATAAAAGTGGCGCTGGTGAGGACTTTGACCAGGGGGTCCTGACGCTGGGAACTTCTTCTTCGGGAAGATTTGGGTTTGGCCTGAGCCTCACGCGCATTTGCCTTTTCAATTTTTTCGTTCAGGATTTCATAGGCGCTTTCCCGGTCAACAACTTCATTATAAGAAGCCGCGATTTCAGAGTTCTGGACCAGGGTGTGCAGTTCTTTATCCGTCAGGATATCCATCCGGCTCATGGGGGCCCGCATGAGGGTGGCGGCCAGGGGTGTCGGACGTCCCTTTTCGTCCAGGGCCGTGACCAGCGCTTCTCCGATCCCCAGCCCTGTAAGGACCTCCTTGGTATCGTAAAATTCTGAAATCGGATAGTTTTCGGCTGTCAATTTAATGGCTTTACGATCGCTGGCGGGAAAGGCCCGCAGGGCGTGTTGTACTTTAAGCCCTAACTGGGAGAGCACCTCGTTGGGTATATCTGTGGGATTCTGAGTAACGAAATAGATACCCACTCCTTTCGATCGGATCAGTTTTACAATACTCTCGATTTGTTCCAGCAAGGCCGGAGAAGCCTCTTTAAAAATAAGATGCGCTTCGTCGATAAATAAGACAAGTTCTGGTCTTTCGGTATCTCCCTGTTCGGGAAAGGTGCTGTAAATCTCGGCGAGCAAACTCAGCATGAAGGTCGAAAAGAGTTTGGGCCGGTTTTGAATATCGGTCAGGCGGAGGATATTAATGAGTCCGCGTCCCTGGGCATCGATGCGGGTGAGGTCGTCGACATCAAATGATTTTTCTCCGAAAAAAAGGTCGGCGCCCTGTTGTTCCATTTCAATAACTTTTCTCAAAATGGTCCCGGTAGATGCGGTACTGATCCGCCCGTAGTCTTTTGAAAAAGCTTCCTTTCCTTCGGCAGTCGCGTATTGAAGTACTTTTTTAAAGTCTTTGAGGTCGAGCAGCGGGAGTTTATTGTCATCACAATACTTAAATATGACGGCTACAATACCGGCCTGCGTCTCGGACAAATCCAGGATTCGGGAAAGCAATACAGGTCCGAATTCCGAAACGGTAGCCCGGAGCCGAACGCCTCCCTGTTCGGAGAGGGTGAGGATTTCTACCGGAAAGGCCTGAGGCTGAAAAGGAAGGCCAATTTGCTCGTGGCGGTCGTCGATTTTGGGATGCCCCGGACTGGGTTGTGCCAGGCCACTCAAATCTCCTTTTAGATCCATCAGCAGGACGG
>CAKZOC010000050.1 GCA_937136025.1 uncultured Bacteroidota bacterium | reverse complement strand
GATTACCGTAAAGCTCAACCCAAAAGTGGTAGGTGCTAAAACGTGTATCGCAGCCCTGGCACCCCAGGATGAAGAATAAAGAACTACATAAGGAATTTGAGGAAGCGGTGGACTACATCAATAGTTATAACCGCCTTCTCCCCGCTGATTTGCTTTTAAAACTCTATGCCTACTATAAAATAGCGCATAACAATTACAGCAATCCGGGGAGTAAAACCCCGCTTATTAATGCGTTTAAAGCCAACGCCCTGATTCAGGCTCAGGATGTTTCTCCTGAGGTGGCTATGCAAACCTATATTGAACTGGTGGAAAACCACGTTCGGAAACTCTCCTGACAACCTTTAGGATCCGACAGCTTGCTGTTGGAAATTCTTTTCGACAAAACCAAAAAATAAGGCGCCCGCAAGGGTTATTCCAAAGTAAATAGCCACCAACAGGGGGCCAATGGCCCAGTAGCTTTTAATTCCAAACCAATCCCCGGTCAGGGATAAAACCGTCCAACCACCAAGGGCGCGGCCTACTTCAATCCAGGCGCCATGACGATTTCCATCCATAAGGGTGGTGTATCCGTAGATACCGGCAAAAACAAAAGCCCCGAAGAGCAGGAGCCCCTCAAACCCGATCGCAGCATAATTGTAAAACATAAACAGGAGCAACCCCAGGGTGACAAAAGTCTGAAAAATAGCATACCCTTTAAGCCAGGCCGAGACTTGGGGGTCGTATCGCTTGAAGTGATAGACGTCCGTGATGACCGCCCTGGGATATTCGGCAGCGACATCGGCCGGGCGCCAACCTGTAGGCATAAACCAAATGCGAATCCGATCCCAGAGGTTGCTCGTGCGCCAGGCGTCCTGTGCAATCCCCCACAGGTGCTGGAAATTAATGTGAATCGGATTCCAGGTTTGGGCGGGTTTCAAAACGCCGTACTGAGGGGGTACCGACTCCAGTTCTTCCTGAAAGGTGCCGAAGAGTCGATCCCAGATACAGAGCACCTGTCCGAGATTCTTGTCGATGTATTCCGGGTTAATGGCATGATGCACCCGATGCTGGGAGGGGGTTACGATAACATACTCCAACCAGCCCATTTTACCGATATGTTGGGTATGATACCAGAACTGTGCAAAGAGATGGGCGGGCGCCAGGATGCCAATGACCTCTGCCGGCACCCCGAGCAGGGCTGCGGGCAGTAACATCAGTGGAAAATATCCGATCAGGTTCGATATGGATTGGCGCAGGGCGCAGGCCAGGTTAAACTCTTCACTACTGTGGTGTATCACGTGCTGGTTCCAGAAGATATTGACATGGTGGCTGAGACGATGGTTCCAGTAGCCGGCAAAATCAATGGCAAAAAAAGCGATCACCCACACGAGCCAGGTGGCCTCAATTCGAGTCACGGCCAGGTGCTCCACCAGATACGGATAGCTCACCAGAATCACACCAAGACCGAGGGAATCTTTGACAATATTCGTCAGCCCGGAACTGATGGAACTCAGGGTGTCCATCACCTTGTACTTCTGGTTTTTTTTAAAATACCCGTAGCCGATCTCGATCCCCATCAGCAGGATGAAGAAAGGTATGGCATACAACAAGGCTGTGGCGTAGGTTTCCATGAGTGCAAGGTATCCCTCAAAAATAATAAAACCAGCTTATACTATATGCATCTTAAAAAGATGGATTTCCGGGATGTCAGAGATGTCAAAAAAAAAGCGGGTAACCCTCCATTAATTTTGAATATTCAATCCCAAAATGGGCTTTATAAACCCCGAAAAATCGGACTATTTTTCGTATCTTATACAGTCAAAATCAATACCCATGAAAACAACCTTTTTATTAGCTCTGGCGACGGTTTTATCCGGAGGGCTTTTCGCTCAGCAGGCTCCCGGACTACCCGCTCCGGACAAGGACGACCTTCCACAAAAGAAAATCGATAATTATTCCCCATACGCCGGCAGGAATTTCCCGACTGGTGTCTACTTTGGGGATACCCACCTGCACACGGGCATGTCTATGGACGCCGGGGCTTTCGGCGCCCGGCTGAAACCGGATGACGCCTTCCGCTTTGCGGCAGGGGCGGAGCTCGTTTCCTCAACAGGACTTCCTGTAAAACTTTCGAGGCCCCTGGATTTTCTGGTCGTTGCCGACCACTCCGATAATATGGGATTCTTCCCCAGGCTTTACGCAGGGGATGCCGAAATGCTGAAAGACCCCACCGGTAAACGCTGGTATGAAATGGTTCGGAAAGGGGGACAGGATGGCGTACAGGTCGCCATAGAAGTCATTGAGGGCTTCTCGCAGGGAACCTTTCCTCCGGCACTGGAGTCCCGGCCCGGAGACCCTGCTTATCAATCCGCCTGGGAAGAGACCATTGAGGCAGCGGAGGCCAACAACAGGCCGGGTATCTTCACGGCGTTTATCGGATTTGAATGGACGTCCAATACCGCTGGGAATAACCTGCACAGAGTGGTTGTGTATCGCGATGATGGTCGGAAGGCCAGTATGGCACTACCCTATACTACTTTGAGGCCTCAGGGAAGTGATAACCCCGTAGATTTATGGAAATGGATGGAACAATACGAAAACAAATCCGGCGGACAGGTACTGGCCATTGCACACAACGGCAACCTGAGTAACGGGATCATGTTCCCAATAGTCGATTCGTTCACAGGAAAACCCCTCGATAAGACCTATGCAGACAATAGGGCAAAATGGGAGCCACTCTATGAAGCCACACAAATAAAAGGTGATGGAGAAACCCATGCGTTTCTTTCTCCAAATGATGAATTTGCAGATTACGAGACCTGGGATCAGGGAAATTTGGATCTCTCAGTTAAGAAAACCGACGACATGCTTCAATACGAATACGCCAGGACTGCTTTACAGACTGGATTGCAGCTGGAAAAGAAACTAGGGACCAATCCCTATAAATTTGGGATGATCGGCTCCACAGACAGTCATACAGGACTGGCTACCACACAGGAAGACAATTTCTTCGGAAAGCACGCAGGTACAGAACCGAGTGCACTTCGATATGAGCATCCCATGGCTAAAACCGAGAACGGGAATTATGAAAGCTGGGATATGGTTGCCTCGGGCCTTGCCGCAGTATGGGCCGAAGAGAATACACGTGAGGCCCTTTTTGATGCCATGATGCGGAAGGAAACCTACGCAACCACTGGCCCGCGTATGACAGTGAGGTTCTTTGGCGGCTGGGATTTTGTTGCCAGCGACGCCAACAACCGACTCCCGGCAGATGTTGGTTATGTGAAAGGGGTTCCCATGGGCGCTGACCTACCCGCTGCCCCTAACGCGAATGCAGCTCCTACATTCCTGGTGGCTGCACGCAAAGATCCGCTCTCCGGAAATCTCGATCGTATACAGATCGTTAAAGGTTGGGTGGACCAGGCTGGCGAAAGACATGAAAAGGTCTACGATGTTGTCTGGGGCGATGCGGAAAAACGCAAGCCAGGGCGGAATGGCAAACTTCCGGATGTAGGCAATACGGTTAATATCAAAGAAGCCACATGGACCAATACTATAGGTGACCCGGAACTCATCGGGGTCTGGAAGGACCCGGATTTTGAGCCTGGAATATCCGCGGTGTATTACGCCAGGGTCATGGAGATACCCACTCCGCGATGGACTGCCTTTGATGCCAAGAATTATGGGGTAACTATGCCCAAAGAAGCTAAAATGACAACAACGGAAAGGGCATATACCTCCCCGATATGGTATTCCCCTAACTAAGTATTTTCAAAGGGTACCCCGACTGGCGCTCGCGCCCAACCCGGAGGCCACATCATGAGAATTAAACAAAAAAGCTACCCCTTGAATTTGGGTAGCTTTTTTTTATTTACAGCTATTGGAAATCCGCTTCAAAGGGGACAACGGGAAACCAAAACACTACTCGCAGTCCAGCGACCAGGAATCCTCTTCATCCTTCGACCAGGATGAAGGGATATCTTCTAGTTGTTCCGGACTAACCAAAATACAAGTCAGTGGATTGCCCTCAATCTTAAACTCGTTGAATGTAGGCAATGGTAAGGTAGAAACATCCATTGCCGCAATATTGTTGTTGGCCAGATCCAACAATTGAAGTGTGGTATACTCCGTGACCGTGAGCCCGGCCAGATTGTTTCCTGAAGCTCCTACCTTTTCAATATTCGCATTTGTGCCCAGGTTCAGGCTTGTAAGTTCATTGTTTTCCGCCCAAACAAAAAGCAGCTCTCTATTTGAAGAAACATCCAGGCTTACCAGTGTGTTATTCCGGACATTGAGATCTACCAGCGCCTCAAAATCTTCAATTCCAGTCAGGTCTGAGATTCCTTCTGCTTCCAGACCAAGGCGGGTTACGCCTACAATTCGGGATGTAAGGACAGATCCATCGACTTCATCGTCCAGGTCCAGGGCAACAAGGGCAGCTTCAAAATTACTATCGGGAATTTCGGTCCGGATTTCGATTGGCGGTTGCACAACCGGAGGGTCTGTATCGGGATCGGAGTCAGAATCACATGCGGATACAAGAAGTCCCAGGAGTATCAGGCCGTTAAAGCTTATCTTTTTCATATTATTTTTTAATGGCAAAAATACGAAACAAAAGACACATCTTATTTGGACGTACCGGGTATCCTCAATATAAAGCCCTGCCCATGTACATTCTCGATACGCAATTCCGGATCCTTTTCCAGGATTTTCCTTAGCCGGGTAATGAAGACATTCAGGCTTTTTCGGTTAAAGTAATCATTTCGACCCCACAGGCGTTTCAGGATATCGGCATGCGAGCACAGTCGGTTTTGGTGCCTCACGAGATAGGCAAGCAATTCGTTCTCCCGGGTGGTCAAAGGAATTTCTAAGCCCTCGAAGTGCAAACACTGATTTCGGGAGTCAAATTCATACCGGCCCAGGTTTGAGTGTACCTCTTCTTCCTGGGATTGACCTCCCAGACGCGCGAGCAGGGTTTCAATCCGCACCACCAATTCCTCTTCGTCAATAGGTTTCTTGAGGTAATCCACAGCGCCTACTGAAAATCCCTTTAAAACATCGATCTTCATGGATTTCGCGGTGAGAAATAAAAACGGGATATCTGGAAAGCGTTGGTGAATTTCAGCTCCCAGGGTGAAGCCGTCCAATCCGGGCATCATGACATCCAGTATCACAAGGTCAAAAGCTCTTTGTTCCAGAAGGGGAATCACTTCTGAGGGATCTTTAACCCATTGCAACTCCATCCCCTTCATTTTCAAGTATTCCGAGAGGAGATAACCCAGGGAAGTGTCATCTTCGACCAGGAGCAAGTTGTACATCTTACGATCCATCTGATATCAAAGGTACGACAAACATAAAAACGGTTCCGTTTGCAGCATCACTACTGACACTGACCCTTCCGCGATGCTTTTCTGCCACTGTCCGCACATAACTCAGTCCTAACCCATAACCCCTGATCCCCTGGCGATCTCCCTCAGGTATGCGGTAGTACTTCTTAAAGACTTCATTCAGAGCGCTCTCCGGTATAGGGGTCCCCCCATTTTGTACCCGAATTTCCAATTGTTTCTCCCTTGTGGTAGCCTGCAGATAAATTAAGGAATCCGCCCCGTATTTCCTGGCATTGTCCAGGAGGTTATTCACGGCATTTTCCAGGTGAAATAAAGAAGCCTTCATCACGTAGGGCCCTGGGGTTAAATCATAGTTGAAGGACTGACCTTCCAGCTCGCAAAGCGCTCCAAAATCACGACAGATTTGCTCGAGTGAGGGCCTGAAATCCAGTCGTTCTTTATCCAGTACCGTCCGCTTGTGTTCCAAAGCCCCCAACTCCAGAACCTTGTCGATATGATGGGTCAATTTTTTGGTCTCCTTAAGGATCCGCCCTGTAAATTCCCGCTCCTCCTCCCCTATTTTGGCGTCCAGAATTTTAGTAGCCAGACTAATAGAGAAAACCGGGGTGCGGAGTTCATGTGTAAGGTTATTGATAAAGGCATTGGTGGTGGTGATGACTTTGCGCTGCCAGTAATAGGTCTTTAAAACCCATAAGACGACTGCGAGAATCCCCAGGAGAAACAAAAGGCTCGGAAGGGTCAGGCCATTGAGCTGCGAAAGAAAATACCCGTCCAGGTTCTGAAATTCAAGTTGAAGTACCACCCTTTTGTCAAGTCGGTCCGCAAGATACCCTTTCAGCTCAATGGGATAGCGAAAATCTTTTTCAGCTTTTCTGGGCTTTTCGGCCGAACGCAGGTAATAACTGCTGTCACGGGCCTTAAGGGCAAAACTAAATTCCCGGTCAATCTCGTGATCTGTCAGGCGTTCCTTTAGATAATCCTCCAAAAAATATCGGGAGGCATCTTCGAGTACAGCCGGCTCGGTTTTAAAAAAACTGGTGTCTTTTTCCAGGGCATTGGCCAGGAGGAAGGTGAGCTGATTGCGCCCGTATAAATCCTTCTGCACGTCTGCCCCCACCAGGGCGATTTTCTGACTAAACTGTACCCGGGCCAGATTCAGGCCTATCTTCAGGTACCGATATTGAATTACGGCGAGCCCGATTATGGAAATGACAAACAGGGTGATAAAGAATATGCGTTTGCGTGCCATAGTGTAAAAATGGAATGACTTTCCGTGAAATCTGCAGTCTTAAACCCTTATTAAGCCGATTAACTTTGTATTAATTCTTTTTGTTTTCCGCTAATCCCAATGGACACTTCTTTGGGGTACTTTAGCCATTGATAAAGGTACAGCTTTATCCATGGTCGAAAAGTTTAGTTAATTCTTCTAAAGATTTTTGCTTTAAATCATTCCCAACAAAAATGCCTAAATTATACATTTTTGCTGCCGTAACTTTACCAACACCATAAAATTTATTGACAGGTAATTCTTCTAAAAATTGAATAACCTCATCTGGATGTACCGTTTTTTGTCCATTAGGTTTATTAATGTCTGAAGCAACTTTTGCAATAAATTTGTTAATGGAAATTCCTGCGGATGCTCTTAAACCTGTTTCATCATAAATACGTTGTCTAATTTCTCTGGCAATATCATTTGCAGATGGGTTTCCTTTTTTGTTTTCGGTAACATCTAAATAGGCTTCATCCAAAGAAAGGGGCTCAACTAAATCTGTGTACTCATAAAAAATTTCTCTAATTTTTGAAGTCAAT
>CAKZOC010000049.1 GCA_937136025.1 uncultured Bacteroidota bacterium | reverse complement strand
CAGACACCAATTCCCTCGAATGATAGGACATGCCTTTTTGGGCGTCGTTCAATGGAAAAAACTCCCCATCGGCGTCCGACAGGTTGATCAGGGCATAAACAGATTTGAGCAGTACACTGTCCTTGTAAGCAAAAATCTCCCGTTCCGGCTGCACATTTTGAAGTCCAACGGCCATCAGCAGAAAGGGGTAACTGGCGTATCGCTGATAATATGGCCCTTCGGTATAATACCCATCCGGTGAAAAGGGCTCCTCGAGGTTGGCCAGGAATCCGGCCTTTTGTCCTTCCATACGGATAAGACCGCCATCGTTATCTCTTTCTCCTCCTTTTAATCCATCGTCTTTTATGCCGTATAAGGCCCGTTCCACCAATTCCTTATCCCCCATGACCAGGCCGATCATGCCTACCGCCGCATTCCCCCAGGTACTGTGATTGTGAATCCGATTGAAGAATTGTGGATTTCCTACGGAGATAAAATCAGCAAAAGGCCTGAAAAGATTTTTTTCGAGTTTTTGGCGCTCCTCCGGGCTGAGCCAGTCGTAAATGCAGTCATAGGCCTGGCTGACATAAACGAGCCAATTGGAGTCGTTTAAGCACTGCCAGAACAGCTTTCCCCTGGCGTAGGACCGCTCCTTGGGATGCACTGGCAAATCCTTATACATGGCCTCATACTGAAAGAGCATGTCCCGGATATATCGGGCATATTTTTCCTCCTGCAGGATTTGATAAAGGACTCCTGCTTTTTGAAGGATCAAAAAATTCCGCTTGTGCCGCTCGTGGGTATATCCTCCGGAATAATCCAGGGGTATGGGTGTATCGATACCCAGTGCTATTTCAGCATCCACTTCCGCCTTTACCTTCTCCAGGGAGGCATCAAAAAAGGGCACCTTCCCCAGCTCGGCCCGGATTCGTTCTACCCCGGCTTTGGTCAGGATGAGTTTAGGGTGGTCCTGTGCCTGCATAATACCCAAATGCACCATCGATAAAACAGACAGTTGCACTGCAATCAGGCGAAAGGTCCTTTTACTCATTCTCCTACTGATTTAACAATCCTATGTCCTGACCATCGGTAGCCCTTCCCTTTAAAGGAGAATCCGCGCTGAGATCATAAGTCAGG
>CAKZOC010000048.1 GCA_937136025.1 uncultured Bacteroidota bacterium | reverse complement strand
TCGGTCTCATAAATGTTTCCGGCCAGGATGAGGTCTTCTTTACCATCCCCATTCAGATCTTCAGAGATCAGGTCGAAGATCGGGTTCATCTGAGCCTCAGCGGGCAGGGGAGAGGGGGTAAAGGAACCATCTCCATTGTTTAGAATTAAAAAGCTCGTAAAAGTATTGATTTCCCGTTCGTAGCTTTCCTTGAGGGATTCTCCGTAGACCTCTTCAAGGCTGGCACTGGCAAATTCGCTGTAGCTCGGAAATTTCTGGGCGATAAAAGGCATTTGCTGGGAGGAACATTCCCGGCCGCGTACCGGGACGTATTTTCCTTCGTATTTTTTGCTTAAAACAATATCGGGAGTTCCGTTATCGTCAAAGTCCGTGGCATACACCTTAAAAGGTTTTTCAGGACTGGCGGAAAACTTGATATTTTGTCCGGCATTGCCCAGGATGTAATCGGTTCGCCCATCGGCATTGACATCGGTTTCATGCACCGAGAACCACCATCCTTTCATCGGGACGCCGAGAGCTTCTGCGTCCTGTAACTGAAAAGTACCCTGAACATTTTTAAAAAATCCGATTCCGGTCCATTCTCCGACCGCCATGAGGTCTTCCCGGCCATCCCCGTCAAAATCCGTGACGAGCAGGTCATTGATGATGCCAAAATCCTGAAGCCCGGGAGCCTTCTCCCCTGTGATATCGTAAAGGATGCCCTCCCTGTTTTCCAAAAGGGCCGAAGGTGCATGTCGCGGATAATTGCCGGCCAGAATTCGGTTGCCAATCACCAGGTCGGAATCCCCGTCCTGATCAAAATCGAAGGCCACAATAGCCTTCCCACTGTAACTTCCATTGTTTTTAAGGCTCGAGGTACTCCGGGTAAAGTTCCCAGCCCCGTCATTGAGATATACCCGGTCCTGATACAGGGAAGAGCCCTGCTCAAATTCATTGCCCCCGCTCACCACGTAGAGGTCCAGATCTCCGTCAGAATCGATGTCGAAAAAGATGGATTCCATGTCCTCGTAAACTTTATCCTTTTCAAAGGCGGCTACAGCAACTGTTTGGAATCCGTTTTGTTTTTTAATGAGTAAGGCTCCCGCCTGTCCGGAGGCTCCACTCATAAATACATCGGTGAGTCCGTCGCCGTTGACATCACCACTACTGAAATAGGGTCCGAATTGCGATTGTTTGTAGGGTAGGAGGATCTCAGACTCAAAATCATTGAATGGATTCTCCTGATGCACTGCCGTGATCCCCATGCTCCCGGGGTCCGAGGCTTCAAACAGGGTGGTTTCGCCCGAGGTGCGAACCCCGGGTTGGGCTGCAGATCGGTTTACCTCGAGGGTTTGATTGGCCTGGACATCCCGCATCGTTACACTGCTCCCGTCGAGCCAACGCACCTTTAAACTGTCCGCTTTATCGGCCTTTCCCAACCCGAAGTGGGCAACAGTCGCATGTGCGGACCGATACCCCCTCACCCTTCGCACTTCGATCATCTGACGGGTATCCCCATGGTAGAGGGTTATTTCGGGAAAATCCTCTGAAGTCGCTCCGGAGGCGGAGATATTTAAATAGTTCCCGCTTTGGGTTTCTACAGACCGGTTCCTGTAGAGGAAGGCGTTTTCGTCCATATTATTGACTACCAGGTCGATATCCCCGTCATTGTCCAGATCGCCCATAGCGGCCCCATTGCTGAAGGTGAGATCCCCCAACCCCCAGGCTTTGCCGTCTTCCTTAAAGTCCAGATGTCCCTGGTTTACATAGAGCAGGTTCGATAACTTTTCAGAGGGCATACTCTTATAGAGTTCCTCTTTAATTTCCAGGGGAACGTTGTTCTTGTATTGCCTGCGCGCTTGAAAAACCCGTTGCTGCAAATCGTTGTCCAGGGCGTATTTGCGATACCCGTTAGTGATAAAAATATCTTTGTCGGCATCCAGGTCAAAGTCGTGCATCAACACGGACCAACTCCAGTCCGTACTCGCTATTCCGGTTTGCTGGGCGATATTGCTGAAATGATCCTGCCCCATATTCAGCTGGAGGGAATTATACATGTACTGATAGTGATAGCCCTCTTTCCGGGTCAGGTAGTCAAAACGTGCGACGTCCATAGACGCCATTAGGGTTTTGGACCTGTAATGGTCACTGGAGGCCATGTCGAGCACAAAAATATCCTGAAGGGCATCATTGTCGATATCGGCGATGTCCATACCCATGCCGTAATAGGAAATCTGTTGGGTATAGGCCGCAATTTCATCTTTAAAAGTACCATCCCCCTGATTGATAAAAAGGGCATCCGGGAGATAATAGTCGCTGGCCATATAAATATCGAGAAGGCCGTCGGTATTGATATCGGCAATGGATAGTCCCAGGCCAAAAATCGGGCGTTGAATGCCGGCTTCCTTGCTGACTTCTGTAAAGGAATCCCCATCATTGCGATATAAATGGGAACTGTTGAAAAAAGGAGCTTCCGGATTCTCCTGTATCAGTCGTTTCAATAGAATAGGATCTGCCCCGTAGTACTCACTCTCATTCATCACAACACAGTCCAGGTCGCCATCCCCGTCATAGTCAAAAAAGGCAGATTGTGTACTGATCCCCATATCCGCCAGGCCATAGGCCTCTGCCACCTCTTCAAAAGTGCCGTCCTGCTGGTTGAGGAATAGTAAATTCTTTCGATCTAAACGCGGATTGGGTCCTCCCTGAGAGATATAGATGTCCAGCCAGCCATCGGAATTAATGTCGACAAAGGTGACGCCGTTGGACCAGTGTTTTCCTGTATTGATGCCTGAAGCAGTAGTGACATCTTCAAATTTCAGATCACCTTTATTCATAAAGAGACGGTTGTCTACCTGATTCCCGCAAAAGAATACATCCAAAAGGCCATCATTATTCAGGTCTGCGACGCCCGTACCGGCGCCGTTATAGAAGTAGTCGTAGTCAAAAAGATTTTCCAGGGTCGATACATCTTCCTCAATAGCGTTGTTAAAGAGAATTCCGCTGTGTTCCGGAAGTATTTTCTCGAAGACAGGGCCTGAATCTTGCGCAACGGTAGTCTCTTTGGAATCTCCCGAATTCGTTTTGGTGTCGCAGCTCAGTGCGAAAAGAAGGGAGGTTATAAGCAGGATCCCGGTTAGGGGGTTTAAAGGGAGTTTCCGTGTGCTGAACTTCTTCATAATGGCCTAAAAATCGGTTGTTTTCAAGACCGCAAAGGTACTAAATTCAGTGTGATCCATTGATACGGACAGGATCGGGATTTGATTGAGGAAATTCACATGGCGAGTCATCTTTGACAGAAACGGGAGTATTTATACAATTTGTTCATGAAGGCCCGGGGGATAGCGGCTTACCGTGAGTTCTGAAGTGATTACACAACAAAGAAGTGCAGAATGGGATGATGCAACAGGGTATGAGGTGTATTCGGGAAGGGTGGCTTAGGATGACTACAAAAAAAAGAGGCGATCATTTATGATCGCCTCTTTGGGAAATATTACTCGGGATTTAGCCGAGTCTGATTTTACTAGTAATCAAAACAGTAGTTAATAAGGATAGGACCCGCTGCTGTTCCAGTACCCACATCTGCGATCGTAGCGCCGCTGGGGTGGATGATCTGGAAGCTGATTTCTCCGTACTCATCTCCAGGGAAGAACCACTCTGCAGATTCTGCTCCGGCCGGTACCGTGATGGTAGCAGTACCTTCGAATCCATCATTTGGAGTACAGGCGCCATCACCGAGGAAAGTACCGGCTGCACCACTATA
>CAKZOC010000047.1 GCA_937136025.1 uncultured Bacteroidota bacterium | reverse complement strand
GACCACGCCAGCAAAGCCGGTGATCCCAAATTCATTCCCGAATGCACACTGCCGCTGACCGGCACCAATGTGGTCGACATGATCATCACCAATCTGGGCGTGTTTCATCGCGTTGATCATAAAAGCCCGTTCCGTTTGATCGAGCTCGCTCCGGGTGTGACCGAAGAAGACGTGGCCGCGCAAACGACAGCGAAATATGAGGTCGCGCTGCGCGCATAATCCCATGTGGCTCGACAAGCCTCGAAACCCCAATGCGCCGCTCGCAGGGCTTAAAGTGCTTGAGCTTGCGCGGGTCCTTGCGGGCCCATGGGCAGGCCAGATGCTGGCCGACGGTTTTGATGGCTCCGGCATGGTGCTGGCCGCCATGTGGGACAACGGTTTCCGCCAGATCACCAACGATGGGATAGCTTTCCTCGAAGAGCCAAAGCGGGATGCCCGCCTGTTCGGCGGCCCATTCGCGCAGCAAACGGGTGTTCACCGGGCGGGGGGGCCTCCGATGGGAAAGGATGGCGATTGTCCAGACTTTATCGGAATCGCTGGCCGAACGGAAGTAATCGGCCAAAGCGGCAACTTTCGCATTGGTTTTTGTATTCGTATCGAGTGCTCGGACAAGATCCGCAAATGTTTCCATGGCACTTAATTATTCTGACTTCTCAAGTTCTGCCAATTCTCCCTCGTATTGAGTGGCCTCCGTACGTGCATCGTAACCTTCTTCTCTCAGATACCGGGCAAAAATATCGGTATACCCATGTGTGCAAATCACGCGTTCTGCCCCTGTGGCTTTAATACTCCTGAGTAAACCCGACCAGTCGCAATGGTCGCTGAGTACAAAACCCCGGTCGACCGCCCGTCTGCGTCGTGCCCCCCTGAAAGCCATCCAACCGCTTGCAGAGGCCGTTTCAAAGGGAGCCATTTTCCGGAGCCAGGCACTGCCATGTGCACTGGGAGGGGCCAGCACCAGATGGCCGGAAAGTTCTTTTGCAGGGGTTTCCCGGGTGATCCGGACCGATGGTGGCAGGGGCCGGAACTGACGGATGACCTCGTTCGTGTTTTCAATGGCTCCATGTGTATAGACCGACCCAATACGCTGATCCAGATGCATGAGCAGCCGCTGAGCCTTCCCCAGGGAATAGGCAAAGAGAACTGCCGTACGACCTGCGTCCTGAACCTGTTTCCACCAGCTGTTAATTTCCTGCATTACGGCATTCTGTGGTTGCCATGAGAACGCCGGCAATCCGAAGGTACACTCGGTAATAAACGTATGACATTGTATGGGTTCGAAGGGAGTGGCCAGACCGTCATCTTCAATTTTGTAATCTCCGGAAAAAACCCAAACCTCTCCCTGATGCGCTACCCGGATCTGTGAGGCTCCTACGATGTGTCCTGAGGGATGAAAGCTAAAGCGAACGCCTCTGATTTGTATGGATTCACCCCATTCCAGGCCTAATGTGTTGAGGGTTCCAAGCCGATGGGTAATGATGGGAACATTGTCCTTATGTGTAATGTATTCGCCATTTCCGGGCCGGGAGTGGTCCGAATGCCCATGGGTGATCAGGGCTTTTTTGACAGGTTTCCAGGGGTCCAGGTAGACATCTGCTGCCTGGCAGTAAATACCCCGGTCTGTGAATTCCAACAACGGCTTTTTCATAGCGCCTCCAAGTTACGGATTATTCGGTTTACCCGGGTAGGAAGAGGGATTGGGAATGAAGGTTAGGAATGAAGGGAACTCTTCTGGTTTAGGTAGTGAAAAAAGGTATATTTGTCCTAAAATATAACGATGCCCATAGTAGATTTATATAAGAATAGCGAAAGCCGCAGGAATCTCGCACATTTTGCAGCGATGGCATCCTTAGCGGCAGTAGATGGAGAGATTAATCCTGAGGAGAAGAAAATTCTGGATCGCTTTGCCGAAAAACTCGGGATTACTGAGGCGGAGTACAAAGAAGTGATGAAGAAGGAAAATAAGTACCCGATTGAAACCACGTTCGAGATGGACGAACGGCTGGAGCGCCTTCACGATTTCTTCCGGATTATTTTTGCAGACAACGACATTGAGGGAGATCAGATGGGCATGGTAGAAAAGTATGCCGTAGGAATGGGTTTTCCACCTGCCAAAGCCAGCCAACTGGTCGAGAAATCCACAAAGATTTTCAAGGGTCAGATTCCTTTCGAAGACTATAAATACCTGATGGAAAAGTAATTATGGCTTCCCTGCCATAAACGACTCGGCTTTTTCTACCATGAGGCGACTTCCGCAGAAAAAAGGCACGCGCTGATGCAATTCCGTAGGTTGAATTTCCATGATTCTTCCGAAGCCATCAGATGCCCTCCCCTGAGCTTGTTCAGCCAGGAAAGCCATAGGATTACACTCGTAGAGCAAGCGTAGTTTTCCATCTGAATTGACACTGCTTTTAGGGTACATATAAATGCCTCCTTTAATCATATTGCGGTGGAAATCTGAGACCAGCGATCCAATATATCGGGAAGTATATGGCCGGTCATCCTCTTCCATCTGGCAATATTTGATGTAATCCTTGACGCCCTGGGGAAAATGAATATAATTCCCTTCGTTTACCGAATAGATGTTGCCGGTTTCCGGAAATTGCATATCGGGATGCGAGAGGTAAAAAGTCCCGATCGCGGGGTTGAGGGTGAAGCCATTGACCCCATGTCCGGTGGTATAGACCAGCATTGTGGAGGTACCGTATACGATATACCCTGCCGCTACCTGATTGATGCCCGGTTGAAGAAAATCTTCAAGGGTGACCGGACTGCCAATAGGGGTTACCCGCCGGTAAATTGAAAAAATAGTTCCCACAGACACATTCACATCGATATTGGAGGAACCGTCGAGGGGGTCTATCAGAACCACATATTTGTTCTGGTGCTGATTGTCCAGGCTGTTGATGGCGATGAAATCATCTTCTTCTTCAGAGGCAATACCACAGACGATTTCGCGGTTTTTCAACGTTTGAATAAAGCGTTCATTGGCCAGGACATCGAGTTTCTGCTGACTCTCGCCCTGGATGTTGGTATCACCTGCAGCCCCCAGAATATCGATAAGGCCGGCTTTGTTTACCTCGTGGTTGACAACTTTTGCAGCCAGGCGTATGGCATTGATGAGTTTGGAAAGTTCTCCGGAGGAATACTTAAACTCGCTCTGGTTCTCAATAATAAACTCCCCGAGCGTTTTTTTCTTTTGCTGCATGGGCTTAGGTTGGGATTTTCTCAGTGCAAATATCGCTTATTTTGTAAGACTAGAACGATTTCGTAAAGATCAGAACGGTCAGTTAGGGCACTTATTGCTTTATTTGCATACTATGGAGGAATATAGAATTCGGCCGGCGAAACCAGAGGATATGGGAGCCGTCCTCAATTTGATCCGGGAACTCGCCGTTTTTGAACGGGAACCCGATGCTGTGGAGATCAGTTTGGAAGACCTGGTGCGGGATGGTTTTGGACCGGTACCCCGGTATCAGTGTTATGTGGCTGAAGAGGAGGGAAAAGTACTGGCGATGGCCTTGTGTTATCCCCGATACTCCACCTGGAAGGGCCTGACGATCCATCTTGAAGATTTGGTCGTGACCGAATCTGCCCGCGGACGTGGTATCGGCGGCGCCCTGCTCACGGCTGTAATACGTTATGCGAGGGACCGAGGGGCCCGACGCGCCAGTTGGGAAGTGCTCGACTGGAATGAGCCCGCGATTCGGTTTTACGCCTCGAGAGGGGCACGAATATTAACGGATTGGAATCTGGTGCAATTGGACGCCCGGGGAATTGACATGTACTTAGATCGATATGAGGATTTTTAAGTTTGGAGGCGCATCCGTAAAGGATGCAGAAGGGGTTCGGAATTTGCTTCGGGTACTTCGGGAAACCGGGACGGAAAAGACATTTTTGGTGGTCTCCGCCATGGGAAAAATGACCAATGCCCTCGAAGCCGCAGTAGATGCCTACTTCGAAGATAAGGACGGCGTAACACCGGCTCTGGAAGCGGTCGAATCTTTTCATCTGGAGATCCTTCGCGATTTGTTCCCTTCAGAAGGGCATCCGGTGTACCGCGAGGTTCGAAAGCTTTTTGAGGAAGTCCGCGGATTTTTGGCCTGGAATAAATCGCCAAAATACGCTTTTGTGTACGATCAGGTAGTGGGTTATGGTGAATTGCTCTCGACGACTATCATTAGTCAATACCTCGAGGGGGAAAGGATAGAGAATACCCTTTTAGATATCCGCCGCTGTATTAAAACGGATTCGAATTACAGAGATGTCCGGGTGGACTGGACTAAAACCCAGAAGGAAATTGCGGCCTTAAACGGATCTTCAAAGTTCTATGTTACCCAGGGCTTTCTGGGTAGTGATGACAATAATTTTACGACCACCCTCGGCAGGGAAGGTTCGGATTACACGGCTGCAATCATTGCGTTTTGCCTGAATGCAGAATCCGTAACCATCTGGAAGGATGTCCCCGGGGTCCTCAATGCGGACCCCCGCTATTTTGAGAAGCCCCGTTTATTGAACCGCATTTCGTATCGGGAAGCGATTGAACTCGCGTTTTACGGGGCTACCGTAATTCACCCAAAAACACTACAGCCTTTGCAGCGGAAGGAAATCCCCTTATACGTAAAGTCTTTTCTCAACCCTTCCAATCCGGGTACGGAGGTAGGAAAGGGAATCGCCCTGGAACCCAAAATACCATGCTTCATCCTCAAAAAGAACCAGGTTTTGATGAAGTTATCTTCCCTGGATTTTTCTTTTATCGTGGAAGAGAACATCAGCGAGATTTTTAGGCTGCTCCACAATTACAAAATGAAGGTGGACCTGATTCAGAATTCAGCCATCAGTTTTTCAGTTTGTTTTGATAACCGATTTGGTCAGCTTCCCGAGTTGTTGCAGCATCTCAAGGGAAAGTACCGGGTGAAACACCACGAAGGGGTTTCGCTCTACACGGTTCGGCATTTTGATTCAAAGGCGATTGCCTCCCTGCTCAATGGAAGGGATGTCCTGCTGGAGCAGCGCAGTAAGGAAACTGTACAACTTGTCATAAAAACGTAAGCATGGGCTCCTCGTTTTTTTATCTTTATCGCCTCAATCCCTCGGATTATGAGTCTTGTTACTGCTAAGGAAGTGGCGCAGGCGATTCAACTGGATCGCTACGGCCCCCTGGGAACAGCTGTCGGCTGGGCTCTTATGCGGCTTACGCGGATGAGCAGTATCAACAGGGTCTACGAAACGTATAAAGACCTGCCGGGACCCGAGTTTCTCGATGCTATCCTCAATCACTATGAAATTGATTTTGAGATTCCCGAAGAGGATTTTAAACGCCTTCCCAAGGACGGGGCGTATATAACCATCAGTAACCATCCCCTGGGGGGTATTGACGGCATCTTACTCTTGAAGCTCTTACTGGAGCGGCGGCCTGACTATAAAATAATCGCAAATTTTCTCTTACATCGGATAGAACCTTTACGCCCTTATATCCTGCCGGTCAACCCTTTCGAAAACCACAAGGATGTGAAGAGCTCTGTCCTTGGGTTTAAGAAAGCTATGGAACATCTCCGAGCGGGACATCCACTCGGTATTTTTCCGGCAGGAGAGGTTTCCACATACAAGGATGGAAAGCTCATTGTGGACAAACCCTGGGAAGAAGCCGCGGTTAAACTCATCCGAAAATCCGGAGTCCCGGTTGTTCCCATTTATTTTCACGCCCGAAACAGTCGGCTGTTTTATCGACTTTCCCGAATGAACGAGCTGCTGAGAACCGCAAAATTACCTTCGGAACTGGCTACACAGCACAGCAGGAGTATCAGGGTGAGGATCGGACAGCCCATTTCCCCGGAAGTGCAAAAGGAACAGGAGACCCTGGAGGACTTTACAGATCTGCTGAGGCGAAAAACCTACATGCTGGCCAACGCCTACGAAAAAGAACGCCTTATAGACCAATTGCCCACGGCGATTAAAATCCCGAAGCCGCCCCGGAAAATCGCCTCTGCGGTCCGGACCGAGGTTATTGAAGGGGAAATCGTAAAACTGCGGGAAAAGGAGTGCCGCCTGTTACAAAGCAAAAATTACGAGGTTTTTCTGGCCCAGAAAAAAGACATGCCCTTTATCCTTCAGGAAATTGGAAGACAGCGGGAAATGACTTTTCGGGCTATTGGAGAAGGGACGAATAACGCTGTAGATCTGGACCGGTTTGACGAGTACTATCATCATCTGTTCTTGTGGGACGATACAGACAAACGGATCGTAGGGGCTTATCGAATGGGAATGGGGGCCGACATCTATAAGGAATACGGGATTGACGGGTTTTACCTTCAGGAACTCTTTCGGGTGGAACCCGAATTGTATCCGATGATGCAGCGCTCTATAGAAATGGGGCGGGCTTATATCGTCTCAGATTACCAGCAGCGACCCATGCCTTTGTTTTTGCTTTGGAAGGGGATTGTGCACACCACCCTGAGATTTCCCCAGCACGAATACCTCATCGGAGGGGTGAGCATCAGCAATCAGTTTTCCAATTTTTCGAAATCCCTGATGATTGAATTTATGAAATCCCATTATTGGGATCCGTATGTCGCCCAATACATCCACCCCAAAAAAGATTTTAAGGTAAAACTCAAGGACGCGGACAAGGAGTTTGTTTTTGACGAAACCAAGGCGGATCTCAATAAGTTCGATAAGCTGATCGATGAGGTTGAACCGGGTGCCCTCCGACTCCCGGTCCTTATTAAAAAATACATCAAGCAAAATGCACGTGTGGTGGCTTTTAACGTGGATCCCCTGTTCAACAATGCTGTGGATGGACTGATGTATATTAAGATTTCCGACCTTCCGGAGAGCACCGTTAAGCCAGTCATGGAGGAGTTCCAGGCCGAATTGGAACGAAAATTAAACGAGGGCACATCCACCAATTAAGGGCCGTGCCCCAGTCCTTTTATACTGATGACTCCCGGTTTGGAATGCTCTTGATTTTCAGAGATCTTAAAACCACGGTTTTCTCCCCACCTGATAGGTATTGTAAAAGTCTTCGTCCGATTTGGTCAGGTAAATGATGCCTTCCACCAGACCGATCAACCCCATAGCCCATAGCAGAAATACCCCAATGCCAATACAGGTCAACACCATTCCTATGGCGGAAATAACGAGCATGATAATACCTTCTTTCTGGTATCCCAGAATGAATTTGTGAATGCCAGCCCAGCCCAGGACGATCGCCAGAATCCCGGCCAGAATCTTTTTATTTTCCCCCTGAGTGGCAGATTTAAATCCATCGCTGAATTCCTCGGCCGTTTTTTTCGCTTCGTCTTTGAAGCCGCTTGCGGCTTCCTCGGCTTCCGCCCCGAATTCCTTCGCCTTTTGTTTGGCTTTCTCTCCGAATTCTTTCGCCCTGGCTTTGGCCTCCTCGCTCACTTCTTCGGTCTCGTCCAGGAACTCTTTAGCCTTTTGTTTGGCTTTCTCTCCGAGTTCTTTGGCTTTGGCTTTGGCCTCCTCGCTCACTTCTTCGGTCTCGTCCGCGAGCTCTTTGGCTTTTTCTTTAGCCTTTTTCGCAATTTCTTTGGCCTTGGTTTTGGCCTCTTCGCTCACTTCCTCGGTCTCGTCCGCGAGCTCTTTGGCCTTTTCTTTAATTTTATCCCCCAGATCTTTGGAAGCCTTTTTCGACTCCTGACCGAGCTCGGAGGCCTCATCGGCCAGTTCCCCTGCTTTTTTCTTTGCCTTGTCAAAGGCATCTTCTGCCTGATCCCCTAAATCTTTTTTGTCTTCAGCCATCGCGTTTTGTCCTTAGTTGATTATTCGATACAATTTAGAAAAATAAAGCTGTATTTAAAAGCCTGCTTCAGGCGCTACAGAAAACGCTTTTTTTGCTCCCTTCCGATTTCCATGACAGCTCTGAATTTATCGTTCGAATGGGGTTTTATTTCCTCAGGGAACTTAATATGTTTTCCGGATTGCTCTTAAAATGTGGGGGCTGTCCTTGACTTGACCCCATTGCCACTCAGAAGTACTATTGCCACTCCAGTATAGAAACCCCGAATCCGATGGTGAATTGCCGGTGGTTGTAATCGATAAGTGTTTCCCCATAGCCCTCAAATACTTCGAGATGCCCACGGAGGTATCCATCGATGGGGAAGGACCAACCCAGCCTTAAACTTCCCCGGTTGTCCGACCCAAACCTCAGGGAATGCGTAGCTTCCAGAGTGATCAGATTTCTTCCGAACTGGTGGGATACAATGGCCTCCATCCGGCCGTAATAATCTGTGATTTTTGGGTTTTCATCTTCGGTGTCATTCAGTCGAATCCAGGGTTTGAGATAGATCTGCCAGTTTTCCCGCTCCATCCCCAGGTGGAAAATGACGCGGTTCCAGCTCCTGGAAAGAGGAAGGGAACGCCCGTTGGACTGATGGGTCAGCGCGAGGCCTGCCATACGGATGTCAAATCCCAAAAAAGGGATATTCATTCCGTAGTTAAAAATGAGCTCGGGTTCATAATTCGTCTCCCGAAAGGGGCGGGAGAGTTCTGCATTGTAGACCTGCCAGTGCGATTTCTGAGTGTAGGCGGCCCATATATCCAGGTTATTAAAGAAAAGCCCTCTGACAATTTTGGTTTTAAAGCTGATTTGAAATTTAAGCTCTGTGGTGTTTAGTGCAATTGGGGCGTCCGCGACGTAGTCCGGATTCAGACTTGCAGGTTGTTTATTAGTATCTGAGGTCCAGCGGCTCAGCAGGATATACGTAGGTTTATAGGAGGTGATTCTGAAGTTTCCTCTGTAGTTCTCCGAATCGAGCTCCCATCGCTGAGAAAGGGTTTCAAACAAGGTATCCCGGTCAAACATCGGGTGTTTCTTCCCTTGAGCATAAACCCCTGAGAGCACCAAAAATACCAGGGTGAAACCTGCGAAAAACGGGAGCAGGGGGCATCGCAATCTTTGTTTAGCCATAGTACTATGATGAAAGGACGACAGCCTATCTCCGAATTTGTTTTTCATAAAGGAGGATCCAGTCGGATACACTTATTTTTCTGCAGAGTTCTCCCAGGAGTTTATAGGGGATGTGTTCGGGTTTTTTAAAACGGACACAGCTTTTACCCATGTCCAATTTGATGGACACCTGAGAATTGTAGGCTTGTACAAACCAGTTTTTGATTTCGGGATTGGCATACAGGCCGCTGTGGTAAAAGGCAATGTAGTTTTTCTGCGAAGCAATGTTGAGAAAGGGTAGGGGAAGTTTCGGATCGCAATGGTACCCCGGGGGGTATCGAGAGTGAGGCACGACATATCCGATCATCCCATAACTCATCGTTTCTTCAAAACCCGAAGGAAGATTTTCTAATATACAATTGCGCAGAAGCCGCATCGGCTCTTTTCGGGCCTCCGGCAACTGGTCTAAGTACATTTGCGGACTGCGGGCTTCAGATTTCACGCGACGGACTTTTGAGCGCCATAGAACGCCCTGATTTGTTGTAAGTTACGAAAAATGAGATTGAATTTTCGCAACAATGGTCCGGGCCAGTTTTTCTTTGCTTTCCAAGGTCCATCCAGCCACGTGCGGACTGAGAAGTACATTCGGCGCTTCGATGAGATATTTAAAGGAAGGCGGCATCTCCTCGGAGCGGAATAAGGATTCAAAAGAAGCTTTTTCAAATTCCAGTACGTCCAGGCCCGCTCCGAGTATTTTACCCTTTTGCAGGGCATCGACCAAAGCATCCGTTACCACGCATTTCCCCCTTGCGGTATTGAGCAACCAAAAAGGTTTATGGAAAGTGTCAATAAAGGCTGAATCTACCATGTGTGTAGTTTCAGGCGTTTCGGGCAGATGCAGGCTGACGATATCGGCTTTTTTTCGAAATTCCATAATGCCTACTTGCCGGGCATCTTCGTTGCCCACGCCTCCCAAGATGTCGTAACAGATCACTTCCGCTCCGAAACCTCTCAATCTTTTGGCGAAAGCTTTTCCCATATTCCCATACCCGATGATGCCCACGGTTTTTCCTCCAATTTCCAGGCCCCGGTTTGCTTCTCTTCTCCATAGGCCCTGTCGCACTTCGGCATCCGCGGTACAGAGTTTATTAAAAAGAGCCAGCAGCATGCCAAGGGTATGTTCGCCCACCGCATCCCGGTTTCCTTCGGGCGCCGCGGCCAGGAAAATCCCTTTTTCTTTAGCGCAGGTGACATCGATATTCTCGAGTCCGGCGCCCACGCGGCCTATAAACTGGAGATTATCTGCCCGGTCCAGGAAGGTCCGGTCTACAGGGAGACGACTGCGAAGGATCAGGCCCTGATACGCCCCGATTTTATCGAGAATGACCTCTCGTGGACTGGTGTAATCCAGATGGTTTTCAAAACCGAGTTTTTCAAATTCCTCCAGGAGGAGCGGGTGATTTTCATCCAGGTGAAGTACCTTAATCATAGGGGTTAGGAAAAATAAGGTTGAACATGTATGGGATCAAATCCCGAGTACGGTCTTTGCTATCCAGAAATAAATCAGGATCCCGAAGATATCATTACTTGTTGTGATAAAAGGCCCCGTGGCGATGGCGGGGTCAATACCTCTTTTATGCAGGAAAAGCGGGATAAAAGTCCCGATAATTCCGGCGACAATGATCACTGCGATCAGGGAGATCGAAATCGCCAGGGCCGTTGGAAAATCGCCTTTCCAGGCCCAGGTAAAAAGCAGCAGTGCTGCCGACAGGATCAGCCCATTGAGCGTCGCCAGGAGCAGTTCTTTAATCAGGCGGTCGGAGATGCTGCCTTTGAGGTCGTCGTTGGCAATACCCTGTACGATAATGGCACTGGACTGGACGCCTACATTTCCCGCCATGGCAGCGATCAGGGGGGTGAAGAAAAACAATATAGCATGGTTGCTGATCATGGATTCAAAACCTCCCATAATTCCCGCAGCACCCACGCCACCGATCAGTCCTAAAAATAACCAGGGTAACCGGGCACGGGTAAGTTCCCAGATGCTGTCATCCGCCTCCACATCCTGGGAGATACCCGCCGCAAGCTGGTAGTCCTTTTCGGCCTCTTCCCGGATCACGTCCACGATATCATCAATAGTAATCCGCCCGACCAGGCGGCCGATCTCATCCACCACAGGGATGGCCTCCAGATCGTATTTGGACATTATTTTCGCCACCTCTTCCGGTTTTTCATTCACGTTTACGGAGTCTACTTTTGGAATATAGACATCCCGGATATGGGCGGTCATGGATGCCGTCAACAGGTCTTTCAGCGAAAGGCGTCCTTTGAGCAGCCCGCCATCGTCCACGACATAGATAGAATGTACCCGGGTCACATTTTCGGCCTGATGCCGCATTTCTTTAACACAATTCAGGATGGTCCAGTTTTCGTTGACCTTGACCAGTTCCTTAGCCATAAGTCCCCCGGCTGAATTCTCATCGTAGCGAAGCAGATCGACGATATCCCTGGCGTGCTTTCGGTCCGAGATGGCCGAAATGACTTCCTGCACGATTTCTTTTGGAAGTTCTCCGACAATATCTGCGGCATCATCCGTATCGAGTTCTTCTAATTCCCCGGCAATTTCTTCAGAAGAGAGGTTTCCCAGGATGGCCTCCCGTAAATCTTCATCGAGCTCGGTAAGTACATCTGAGGTTTGTTCGCTATTGAGAAGCTTGATGAGGTATGTGGCCTGATCCTCCTTGAGTTCGTTGATGACTTCGGCAATATCCGCATAGTGGTATTCCTCCATCATCGTACGGAGCGCCATATTGTCCTGCTGGTCAATATAGCCCTCAATGGAGGTGAGCAGTTCTTCCGTAAGCTTAAAAGGCGTCATCCGAGATTCGCTGTGACAGGGTGATGAATTCCAGAACACTCAGTTGTTCCGGGCGTCTGCCAAATATAGTATCTTCTTTTAGATTCTCTGAGAGATTCAGGCTTTTCAGACTATTGCGCAGTGTTTTGCGTCTCTGGTTGAAGGCGGATTTGACGACATGGAAGAACACTTTTTCATCAAAGGGAAGCTGCCAGGACTCCCGTCGTGCCAAATGCAATACCCCTGAGGATACTGCAGGAGGCGGATCAAAGACTTCCGGGGGAACGGTAAAGCAATATTCAGCTTTGTAGAATGCCTGTACCAAAACAGAGAGAATACCATAGACTTTGCTTCCGGGCGCCGAGCAGATGCGTTCTGCCACTTCTTTTTGGAACATTCCACTGAATTCCGGGATACGGTCCCGATGCTCCAGGAGGCGGAAGACGATCTGTGTGGAAATATTGTAGGGAAAATTCCCGGTAATCGCAAAGGGTTGTCCGGAAAAGAGGGGTTCCAGAGACATTTTAAGAAAATCTTTTTCCACCACTTCTATAAACCGTTCTCTTTCAGCTTCGGAAAGCTGTGGCATGTAGCGGGTGTGCAGGTACTCCACAGACTCCCTGTCGAGCTCCACGGCGATCAGCGCTATGGGGCGTTGCAGGAGAAATTCAGTTAATACGCCTGTTCCCGGACCAATTTCCAGGACATTAGAGGTTTTAGAAAGCGTAAGGGTTTCGGCAATCCGGGCGGCAATGGTGACGTCTTTCAGGAAATGCTGGCCCAGGTGTTTTTTGGGTCGGACCTCAGAGCGCTCGTGGCGGTTTTTTTGCTTTTTGCCCTGCCTTTGAGCGTGCGGCCTGTGTTTCATCGGTGATCGCTTATAATTTCAAGTTCCGTGCGGAAAGCGACAAAGGCCTCCCCAAACCGGTTGAATCCATCCTGCCGCATGGCGGCCGCATTTTCGCTGTAATACGCTTCGAGCTGCTTCCTGCTTTGTGTTTGATATTGTACCGCATAGGTGAATCCACCCATCTCCTCTTCGACGAGCACCCGACACATCCGCGCGGAACTGAATTTCCCGGTACCCAGCATTTGCGGGATATGGATTTGATTCATCCACTCCAGCCACGCATCGTGAATGGAAGGGTCTACATTGATCGTTACATTATAAATATACATGGGTGTTGTCCTTAAAATCTTAATTCACCGGATCTCCTCTGAGGATTCGGAATTGTTTCCGCGCTTGTGGAAAATAATAACTGTCCTGAAAGCGGAAGATGATTTCTCTGTAGTGATCCATGGCTTTTTCAGGCGCATTCAGTTTTGTGCGATAGAGTTCAGCCAGTGCAAAGTGCGCATCATCGGCGAGGATATCCGTGTCATAAAACTCTGTGATTTTCAGGTAACTCATTCGCGCTCCTGAATAATCCTCCATTTCCTCAAGGAGCTCGCCCTGCATCAGCAGGGCTTCATCCTCGATACTTTCCCCTTTATGCGTAAGGAGCAGCTCTTCGAGGACGCTCAGCGCCTCTGACTGTTTTTTGCGATAGGACAAAAGGTCTGCCTGAGCGTATTTCCGAAGGGCAGTTTGTGTGGAATCGGCTAAGGAGTTGTCCGAAATGATCAGGCTCAGCTGCATCGCATCGTTGGCGATTAGCTGAGACGTTGAATTGCGGAGCACTTTGAGCTGGGTGAGCGCCCAGTCAAAATCACCTTTATAAAAACTCGTTTGTGCGACTTTAAAACGCGCCTCCTGCCCCATGACATCATTCTTCAGTTCTTTCTGGACTTGTGTGAACAGGATCAGCGCTTCGTTAAAGCGTTGATCGTAAACCAGGATATCCCCGAGGTTTAGTTTTACATACCCCTCTGTGTACTCGGGCAGAGGTTGTTCCAGGCTCTTTTTGAGGATCTCAATAGCCGCTTCAGGCTGCTCCATGCGAAAGGTCAGGAAATTGGCATAACTAATCTGTAACTGAATGGATGCCACGTTATACCCGTATTGCTCCATCAGGGATTCATAGGTCTTCTGAGTTTTTCCCAGATTGGGAGAAGCATCTTCGAGAAGCCCGATGTCTATGAGGTGAAGTCGTGCATTGAGCTGGTCGACGGGGTCCCCGCTTTGGTTTTCAATAAACTCAAAAGCATCCCGGGCCGCCTCCAAATCGGCGGCTTCCTCGGCAATCCTGCCCAGACTGCTAATGCGATCCAGATTTCCGCTTTCCCTCCTTCTGTAAATGGCCTTCTCCTGGCTCAGGGCACTGCTGTATTGTTGTTGCTCGATAAAAAGCCAACTGAGCATCTCATTCCACAAGGGGTTGGGATCACTTTGGGCCCGGGTCAGCAGGGTTTTTCGCAGCAGTACATTATTTTCATTTTCGGGATCAGAGGTGACAAATCCCTGGAGCACTCTCAGCACATTGGGTTTGATCGCTTCCCTCTGAGAAATGAGATCCATGTAGGCTTCATACATCAGAGCCACTTCGCCCTGTTCACCGTAAATCCGTGCAATCTGCGTGTTGTAATCGAGTTCGGGATTCAATTCCATGGAACGCCTGTAGGCCTTAAGGGCAAGGTCCAGCAGAGCATACTGCTGAAATTTAAAACCCAGTACATATCCGAAGTCCGGATTGGATTCGATAAGGTCCATCGCTTTTTGGTACTCGGCATCCCTTTTTTGAGGGTCCTCCATAAGGTCGTACGTATAGCCCAAATCGATAAACAAGGTGGGGTGGGCCTTACCCGAATCGATTTGATCCTGCAAGAAAGCAACGGCTTTGTCGTAGGCTTCCAATTGCTGATAGCATTTCACCAGCTGATCTGCATAATCGAGCCGCCGGGGATTGCTGCTTACCAGTTTCTCATAAAAGACTACGGCTTTATCAAAATCCCCGTCGTTGAAATACTGCTGGGCCAGAAAGTCCTGTTGTCCCAGAAGGGGCATGCCAAACAGCAGGAAGAGCAATATGGGAAAACAGGTTCTCACAGCGGGGTATTTCCACAAAGATACGAACTTGTCTTCCTTTGCCACAGGAATCCCCTTCAAAGACAATCTGCAGCGGGTCAGTGGTTATACGCAGCTCAGGAAATACGATCAAAACCCGTGTACGGAACCAGAACTTCGGGGATACGGATCCCTCCGGCTTCCTGGCAGTTTTCCAGGAGTCCTGCCAAAATACGGGGTAATGCCAGCGCACTGCCATTCAGGGTGTGTGCGAGTTGGGGTTTTTCGCCTCCCTCCCGAAATCTCAATTTCAGGCGATTCGCCTGAAAAGCTTCAAAGTTAGAAACGGAGCTGACCTCCAGCCAGCGTTGCTGGGCAGTGGAATATACCTCAAAGTCATAGGTCAGGGCCGAGGTGAAGCCTAAATCTCCACCACACAGGCGAAGGATGCGGTACGGAAGGTTCAGGGATTCCAAAAGTCCCTTGACGTGGCTGACCATCTCCTCCAGGGCCTCATAGGAATGCTCCGGGGTCTCCACCCGTACTATTTCCACCTTATCGAACTGATGCAGACGGTTGAGTCCGCGTACATGGGCGCCATAGCTTCCGGCCTCCCTGCGGAAACACGGGGTGTAAGCGGTATATCGGACCGGGAGTTCTGCTTTTTCCAGAATGACGTCCCGGAAAAGATTCGTCACCGGGACTTCTGCCGTGGGAATCAGGTAGAGGTTGTCCTCCTGTACATGATACATCTGCCCTTCTTTATCCGGGAGTTGGCCGGTTCCATAACCAGAGGCTTCATTGACCAGATGGGGCACCTGAATTTCCTGATACCCCGCTTCTGTATTGCGATCCAGAAAATAAGAGATCAGAGCGCGTTGCAGGCGGGCGCCTTTGCCTTTGTAGACGGGAAAGCCGGCCCCGGTTATTTTGACCCCGAGTTCAAAGTCGATCAGATCGTATTTTCCCGCCAATTCCCAATGCGGAAGTGCATCGGCTTCCAGGGTGGGAATCTCCCCCCATTGATAGACGATTTCATTATCCGCTTCATCCTGCCCCGCAGGTACGAGATCGTTTGGGGTGTTGGGTAAGAGGTAGAGCGCCTCCTGCAGGGCCTCGGCGGCAATACCGAGTTGTTCCTGAAGTTCTTTGGATTGGGCTTTCAGATGGGATGAGGTTTCTTTCAGCGCATTGGCCTCGGCGGGTTTTCCCGCCTTAAAGAGTTGGCCGATTTCCCGGGACGCCGTATTGGCCTCGGCCAGGGTCTGATCCAGACGGGCCTGAAGGTTGCGACGTTCCTGATCCAGGTTGAGAATCTTTGAAACGATCGGACGGGCATCCAATCCGCGTTTGTCCATCGCTAAGGCTATAGCATCGGCATTTTCTCTCAGGGTTTGTAACGGCAGCATAGGCGTATATTCAGAGGGGTAAAGGTAGGAACTATCTAACAAATCGTAAAGGAGAAAAGGGCGGTAGTGGAGGATCTCCCACCTTATTTTTTATATGGGGAGGGTAATATCCAGGAATGGTGCCGGAAGGGGTCCCAGGGTTCGGCCGCAAGGTCTGTATTTGGGTCGATAAAAGGATGAAAATCCCTGCGGTTGACCCCTACATTGCCCAGAACATAAACGGCTACATCCTGCCCCTTTTCGGAATAATGGCTTTTCAGGCGTTGGGCGAATTGCCAGGCAAAGTCCGGATAGGCCTGTACTTTTCGCCTCTGCTTCGGAGTCAGCCATTTCTGAAGGGAGACCAGCTCTCCTGCCCCTGTTACCTTATCCACTACGCGGAACTGCAGATTGCCCCTTCGGGTTCTCAGCATCATCCTCCAGCTCATCCGGTGCCCTTCTTCCGTCCAGAGCACATCATCGGCAATAAAGTGATGGCGTATGGGTAAAACCAGCTGCACCAGAAAATAGACCCCCAGGATACCTGTAATCCACGGTGCCCCGGCTGGAGGAACCCCGGGAGAAAGTGTCGGGATGGGCTTCTTTTTAAAAAAGATGCGGCGGATGGTTTCAGGTTCAAAGAAGAAAACACAGAAAGCCAGGGAGAGGTATGGAAAGATTCCGATATGAAAAACGATAGAATTAAAAAGGTGAAAAAATATGGAGGCGATAAACGCCCATTTCCGGGTAGGTTTAAAGAGGAGGAGGGGAACCACAAGCAAATCAAAGAGGATTCCAAAAACCCCGATAATTTTATGAACAAGCGGGAGTTGGAGCGGAGGCCCGATGAGAAAAAAGTCTTTTCGGGCTTCCATGAGCTGCGCGATAATGGTGAAATCGAACCAGTCTGCGTAGAGTTTTGCGATTGAAGCGTAGGTGTAGACAATAAAGAGCTGAAAGACTATAATCCATTTAACTCCTGTGTACATCTGGTCTGAACGCAGTTGGGGATTCCTTTTACAATCCATACTATACGCCCGATGGGCCGGTAAAAAGCACATCAGCACACAGAGTAAGACCAGGAGGTAATAGTGGTTGTTGTAGGACGTCTTTTGCATCAGATAGGTCCCCATCCACAGGAGCGTAAAGGCAATCATGCTCAGGCGGTACCGATAACCAACGGTTACCAGAACCCCCGTCAGACCCATCAGGAGGTAGTAGAAATACATGCCGTTTCCGGGAAGGGGCTGGAGCCACTCGAAACCGATAAAGGTAAAGGTGAACTCGGGTTCAACAAGGGTTCGCCTCACCCATCCGGTCAGGATGGCTCCAAAACTCTCCAGGCTGATCAGGATTCCGAAGAGTATTCTGAAAATAATCAGGGGACTGTTGTCCATGCGCGAGAAGAGCAATCTGGAAATCATGACCGCTGAATTAGGGATCGGGCGCGCTGTTGGTCCTGCCCCAATTGGATTTTCAGGGCTTCTACCGAGTCAAACTTGCGCTCATCCCGGATCCGGTAGAGCAGTTCTACCTGCAGGGTCTGCCCGTAAAGGTCTTTTTCGAAGTCGAATAAATGCACTTCGATATGCTGTTTGCTCCCATCTACCGTGGGGTTCGTGCCGATGTTCATCATGCCAAAACACAGCTGACCCCCGATCCGGGCCTGTATGACATACACCCCCCCGGCGGGGATGAGTTTGTAATGGGCTGTAATATTCAGATTGGCTGTTGGAAATCCGAGCTGCCGGCCAAGACCCTTCCCTTTTTGCACGGTGCCTGAAAGCATATAGGCATACCCCAGATAGGCCGTAGCGGTTTCCAGGTCCCCAACTTCCAGGGCTTTGCGAATTTTGGTCGAACTCACAGATACCGCATCGATTTCCTGAGCTGGAATTTCAGCCACTTCAAAATCGAAGAGGTTTCCAAAACTCCTCAGATCATTAATGTTGGCATTGCGATTGCGGCCAAAGCGATGATCGTACCCGATAATGACTTTTTTTACCCTGAGTTTTTCGACGAGGATATCCCGGACAAATTCTGTGGCGGACATTCTGGAGAAATCTTTTGTAAAAGGATGCACGACCAGCATATCGAGACCCATAGCCCTTAAAATTTCCGATTTTTCCTCAATAGTGTTGAGCAACTTAATGCTGTTGTCTTTTTGAAGTACCATCCGGGGATGGGGGAAAAAAGTAAGGAGCGTAGACTGCAGGCCCATCGTGCGGCCCTCCGAAATGACCTTTTCGAGGATTTTCCGGTGACCAATATGTACCCCATCGAATGTCCCGATCGTAACAACGCTCGGGCTCGGATTGTCGTAATGGGAAAGACCTTGAACGGTTAACACAAATACAGAATGATAAAAAAGGGTATTTTTGTCGTCAAATGCCCGTTAATGAAGACAAAGTTACGTCTTGTTCTTTCAATTCCCTTATTTTTTTTCGGCATTACTTCCATGGCACAGGATGTCGGTTTGTATTGGGAGCAACGTCAAATGCCTCAGGGTCGCGAAACGTTGTCCGGGCAAAGTATAAAAAATGAAGGAGGTCGCGCTTTCGCGCTTCGGGAGTCCGTTTTTCGCCAGGAGTTGCAAAAACTGCAGGATGGGCGTACGGCTTCCGTACTCATCTCCTTTCCGGATGCCTCCGGCCGGCCTCTCATGTTTCGGGTGGAGGAGCGGTCTGTTATGGCCCCGGAGCTGCAAGAACGCTATCCGAACATTCGGTCTTATATCGGTTATGCCGTCCATACCAAGAGTACCCATATTCGATTCAGCTATTCCCCCAAAGGCCTGCAGGGTATGGTTGTCGATACAGAAACATCTCAGACCTATTATCTGGAACCCGACCCCGACCAGGACGATACGTATCATTTGTTTTCCCGCGATATGCTGGAACCCACCCTGGCGGGATGGAAATGCAAAACAGCGTCTGAGACGTCCAAGGACCTGCCCGAAGGACGTGCTGCCAGACTTATCGATGACCAGCTTTTAAGAACATATCGCCTGGCGGTGTCCACGACAGGCGAATATGCCGAATACCACGGGGGGTCTGTGGCAGAAGCTCTTGCCGCAATCAATGCAACGGTAACCCGGGTAAACGAGGTTTTTGAACGCGATCTCGCCATTGCATTGGAATTGATTCCCGAAACGGATCAGGTCATTTACACGGATCCCAATACCGATCCGTACGGGGGAAATTTCAGCTCCGAGGTTCAAACCGTGCTTACGGATCAAATCGGACCCGGAGCATATGATATCGGACATCTTTTTCACCAGGGACCCGAGAATGGGAATGCGGGCACTATCGGATCCGTATGTGTCGATTCCCGGAAGGGCGGCGCCTTTGCCGCAACGCCTAACCCGGAAGGGGATCGGTTTGACCTGGATTTTGTGGCCCACGAAATGGGACATCAATTCGGGGCGAACCACACCTGGTCTTTTCAGAGTGAAGGCACCGGGGTCCAGGCGGAACCGGGAAGCGGTTCAACCATCATGGGATACGCCGGGATTACCCAGGAGGATGATGTGCAGCCCACAGGAGATGATTATTTCCACTATTTCAGTGTCTTGCAGATCAGTCAGTACGCAACCACTACCTCTTGTGCCCAGACGATGCCACTGACCAATACGCCTCCTGAAATCAGTGCGCTTCCGGACTTCAGGATTCCGGTGGGGACTGCCTTTGTGCTCGAGGGTTCGGCCTCCGATCCGGATGCAGGGGATGTGCTGACCTACGCCTGGGAGCAAATAGACGATGGCGTTGTGAACAGCGCAAATTTCGGACCTGAAAACGCAGCGGGAGCCAACTTCCGATCGCTCAGGCCCCGGGTGGATTCGGTGCGGTATTTTCCGAGGCTCGACAGGGTAATCACAGGCGACCTGACCCAGACCGATCCGGTTAGCGGGTCCGCCTGGGAGACAGTAGCCACGGTAGATCGGGAATTAAACTTTGCGCTTACTGTACGGGACAATGCGCCTGGGGGTGGACAACTGAATTCAGATCTGGTAAAGATCCGGGTGGAAGAAGAGGCGGGCCCGTTTCGCCTGATCACCCAGGGGAGCCCGCAAACTTATGCTATGGGTAGTGTACAGACCGTGAATTGGGATGTTGCCCGAACGGACGGTGCCCCGATTAATGCACAGCTTGTAGACATCTACCTTTCGGCTGACGGCGGACTGAGTTTCCCCTTTCGCATAGCTCAGGGACTTCCGAATATCGGCTCTGCAAACGTTCAGATCCCCAGGGTTTTTACACCCTTTGCCCGATTTATGGTGCGGGCTTCAGATAATATTTTCTTTGCGATCAACAGTGCGGATTTTGAACTCACCCAGGAGCCTTTCCTGCTTTATTTTGATGCCATTGAGGAAGAAGTCTGCCTGGGAGCGGACGCTACTTTTGAATTTACCTATCAGACTTTCGGCGGGTTTAGTAATTTGGTTACTTTCGAAGTGGATGGCCTTCCTGCGGGCGTTTCGGCTACTTTCTCGGCAGATTCTGCCCTGTCAGACGAGACCCCAATTCAACTGGAGATAGGGAACACTGCCCTCGCCCTCCCGGGCATGTACCCTTTTGAAGTACGGGGTACGGACGGGGAAACCAGCATAAGTGTCCCGCTGACCCTGAGTATCACAAATACACAGATTGGAATTCCCAATCTGAGCTTCCCTGAGAATGGCGGTATCGACATCAGTTTGCAGCCCGAGCTGCAATGGGAAGAACAGGACTTAGTTACTGCCTACGATTTCGAATTGGCCACCGATCCGTCGTTCAGTGCGCCTGTGGCAGCTATCCGTGTTTTTCGCAACAGCTATAGCCCGGGCAGGCTCGCCGAAAATACAACGTATTATTGGCGCGTCAGGTCGGTTACGGCCTGTGGGGAGGGGCCCTTTTCCACCCCGTTCAGCTTTACGACTATCAGTTCGGAGTGTCGCATCGCTGATGCCCCGAACCTTCCAAAAACCATCAGTGCGGTTGGCACTCCCACGATTACTTCTGTGATTGCGGTGGCAGATGACCGCCCGATCCTGGGGGTACGCGTAGCTCTGGAGCTCAGTCATTCTTTTGTGTCTGATCTGGTTATCAGCCTCACCTCCCCTTCCGGCACTACCGTAAACCTGCTGTCGAACTCCTGTGGAGAGGCCAATGATATCAACGCCATTTTCGATGCCGAAGCGCCCCCGTTTATTTGTTCGGATAACCCGGCCATATCAGGGGTTGTGCGTCCTTTGGGATCTTTAAGCGCTTTTTCCGGGGAATCCAGCTTTGGGGAGTGGGTGCTCACCATTGAAGATACGGCTCCTGCCGATGGGGGTTCGTTGGAAGGGTTTTCCCTCGATTTCTGCGTGGAAGGTGCTTTACGACCCGATGCCGATGGGGATGGGGTCCTGGACGATGGGGATGATCTTTGCCTGGGGACACCCCCTGGCGCTACTGTGGATGCCAATGGGTGCCAGGTCTTCCGATTTCCGGATACCCAGTTTGACATTACCCTCTTTAGCGAAACATGTATCGGGGCCGCCGATGGCAGGATTGCGGTAGAGGCGATAGAAGATTTCAACTATTCGGTATCTGTGCAGGGTGGCAGTACGACGGTCACGGATACTTTTGTAAGAAGCTATGAGCTCGGGAATCTGGGGCCGGGATCTTACACCGTATGCCTCAGTGGAACAGAGGGTGCCAATACGTACGAATCCCAGTGTTTTGAGGTCCGCATCGGGAGCCCGGATCCGATTAGCGTATTCTCAAATCCCGCTCCGGATTTGTCATCCGTTGCTTTAACTCTGGAAGGATCTGAATTTTTTGTGATCACCCTGAATGGCATACGGCAACAGGTCAAGGGCCCGTTGCTTACCCTCGATCTGAAAACCGGTTTGAACCGATTAAAAGTAGAAGGTGTGCCGGCCTGTAAGGGCGTTTTTGAGGAGACCTTTTTTCGGACACAGGGTCCGCTCATCGCTCCGAATCCATTCCGGGATCGGATAGAAATAAGGGTGCCTGAAGCACAGACTCCTGTCCGGGTACAGGTGTTTAATGTCTCCGGGCTATTGGTGCGAAGCCGAAGGGTTCAACCGGAGTCCGGTAAGGTGGTTCTAGATCTCGCCGGATTGCCCACGGGGATGTATCTCTTTGAAATCGAGCAGGGGACTTTGAGTTTTTCACGTAAAGTATTCAGGGAATGAAAAAGACCGTCTTAATCCTATGTGTCCTCGTACTGGCCGCGGCCTGCAGCAAGGATAATCCCAAAGAGACCACGCCAGGGGCGGTGAATCTTGTTTTCCCGGAAAATAATTCACTCTGCGTGACGGGAATCCCCCAACCCTCGGACCGGAGCGAAGTGACCTTTACCTGGCAGGCTTCCAGCAATGCAGATCAGTACGAGATACAGGTCACGTTATTGGGGTCAGCCACCAGTGAGCGGCGCATTACCGCGGCCCTGAGTACGGATATCGTCCTGGAACAGGGCGCTCCCTATTCCTGGAAGGTCACGGCCATCAATCAATCCAGTGGAGAGAAAACTGCGAGTCCGCTCTGGCAATTTTACAATGCCGGATCCTCTGTTTCCTATCCACCCTTCCCAGCCCGACTGATTCAGCCGGAGGCCGGAAGTTCTCTTTTTCCGGATAGTGGCGGAGAAGTGTTGTTGAAATGGGAACTGGCAGATCCGGAGAACGACCAGGAGTCTGCCGAAGTGTTCCTGGGTATAGCTTCAGACGCCTTGGTGTCCCTTGGGACCTTCGGGCCCGAGGAAGACACCCTGAGCGTTGCTGTCAGCAGCGGGCAGGTCTATTTCTGGCAGGTCCGTACCCGCGATAACCAGGGCAATACTTCCCTGTCCAGTATTGACTCCTTCAGGGTGTTATAATCAGGTTCCGTTAAAGGTATTCATGGTAATGGAAGTCCCCGCCAGCACAAAGGATCGGATGGCTTCCGTACTGCGTTTTAGTCGCTCGGGCATAGCCTTGCGTTCGGCCTCGTTCCACCTGCCCAGCACGTAGTCCACTTGCCCGCCTTTTGGATAATCTGATCCAATGCCAAATCTGAAGCGGGAATATGTTGTAGTTCCGAGAACTTCCTGTATGTCCTTCAGGCCATTATGACCCCCGTCACTGCCTTTGGTTTTAAGACGAAGGCTTCCGAAAGGCAGATTCAGATCGTCAGTCACCACCAGGAGGTTTTCCAGAGGGATTTTTTCCTTATCCAGCCAGTAGCGCACCGCTTTACCGCTTCGGTTCATAAAAGTCGAGGGTTTAAGGCAAATCAGGGTACGTCCTTTAAGCCGGAATTGAGCCACGTCTCCCAGCCGGTTGGCTTCAAAAGCGACTGTACCTTCCGCTACGAGTTGGTCCAGGATCTGGAACCCGATATTATGCCGCGTGCCGGCGTAATCCGCACCGATATTTCCAAGGCCAGCGATAAGAAATTTTTTCATCTGTTTATTTTTATTGTTTTTAATAGGGCAGATGTAATTCGCCAATAACCATCTCGGCTGGTATTGAGAAGTGTTATGGCTCATTTCATAGGATCGGTCGCTTCGGTTTTACGCCTTTTGGGCGAGAACCATTTTTTTATCCAGGTTTTCAAAACGTGCGGGTTTTCCTAAAATACAAAAAGCACCCTGACCCTATGGGGCAAGGTGCTTTTGAAAATGTATGCGTAAGCGCTATTGGTTAGATTCCTCTGCCGGAGCTTCTGCACCTTCAGCTTCTGCAGTAGCACCTTCTTCTCCTTCGCCTTCTTCCTCGTCGTCCTCAACCACTACGGCCGTACGAGCAGTTTTAACCTGAACAACCACGGTGCTGTCCGGGTGAAGAATGGCAAAATCATCATTCTTAAGGGTTTCTACCGAGATATTATCGCCGATTTTCAGTTTTGAAATATCCACCTTGAAAACGTCGGGCAGGTTATCGGGAAGGGCCCGGATAACCAGCTTGCGCTTTCTGAAAAGCAGCCGTCCCCCGTTGCGAACCCCGGGAGAATTTCCTTCCAAACGAACGGGAATTTCCAAAGTAACTGCTTTATCATCAAATAGTTGATAAAAGTCTACGTGCAGGATCCGATCTGTAACCGGATGAAACTGAATGTCCTGCATGACCGCCCGGACTTTGCTGCCATCTTCCATCTTAACAACCACCGTGTGGGCGTTTGGAGTGTACACCAAATCCTTGAACGACAATTCATCTGCTGAAAAGTGCATAGGTGTTTCCCCTCCGTAGATCACGCAAGGAACCTTTCCAGCATTACGTAAGGCTTTGGTCGATTTCTTGCCCACGCTTTCTCTTTCTGATCCTTTGATTGTAATTGATTTCATTATGATGTTTAATTAATATTCTAGAGTATAAATTTTGAAGATATTGAGGTGTTGTGATGTACCCGATGCATGACATCGGCAAACAAATCCGCACAACTCAGGATTTTAATTTTCTCGCTGGTCGTTTCAACAGGTATGGAATCTGTGATAATAAGCTGTTCCAGCTTTGAATTTTCAATTTTTTCGATCGCATTTCCGGAGAGCAGGCCGTGGGTGGTAATGGCACGAACACTCAGGGCGCCCCGCTCGATCATCAGGTCGGCAGCCCGGGTTAAGGTCCCGGCGGTATCGACCATATCATCCACAAGTACCACGTTCTTGTTCTCTACTTCCCCAATGAGTTCCATATGGGAGATTTGGTTGGCTTGGGAGCGCTGCTTGTAACAGATGACCACATCGCTGCCGAGCCCCTTGGAATAGGCGTAGGCCCGCTTGGAACCTCCCATATCCGGGGAGGCGATGGTCAGGTTTTCTAAATTCAGGCTCTTTACATAGGGTAAAAAGAGCGTGGAGCCGTAGAGGTGGTCCACTGGCTTTTCAAAAAATCCCTGGATCTGATCTGCGTGCAGGTCCATGGTGATAATACGTGTGGCACCGGCGGCTTCCAGCATTTTGGCAACCAGTTTACTGGCGATCGGCACCCTGGGTTTGTCTTTGCGGTCCTGCCGCGCCCATCCGAAATAAGGCATCACTGCGGTGATGTGCCGGGCGGAAGCGCGCTTGGCAGCGTCCAGCATCAACAGCATTTCCATGAGGTTTTCCGGTCCGGGATGTGTGGAGCCAATGACAAAAATCCTTGCCCCACGGATGGATTCTTCATAGGACGGCTGAAACTCTCCATCGCTGTAGCGGGAGATAATTACTTTGCCCAGATCCGCCCCATAGGATTTAGCGATGGCTTCTCCCAGGGCTCTGCTCTGAGTGCAGGCGAATATTTTTGGTTCCGGTACCGTGTAGGACATTGCCTTTCTGATGGTGTTAAACGTTCGCGAACTCCCTCATTTCAAAGGAGGTGCAAATTTAATCAATTATTTGAGTTGCTAAAGCATATTCGGCGGGATTTTGGGTCTGTAAATGAAATTATTTTTTAGTTTTGCAAACCCATTAAGCCTCGGTGGCGGAATTGGTAGACGCGCTGGATTCAAAATCCAGTGATAGCAATATCGTGTGGGTTCGATTCCCACCCGAGGTACGGATAAACCACAAAAAAGGTGAAATGCGAGCGAGCTTCTCAAAAGGAAGCTCGCTTTCTTTTGAGAAGTGAACGATGCGTTTCTTTTTGTGGTTTTCAAAACGAGCGCGAAGGGAAGCTTGCCGTGAGGCAAGCAATCCCACCGCGAGGATTTGACACCTCACACTCCAATAAGGCAATTCTGTTAGGCCTTTCCTTTTGTGGTTTTCAAAACGAGCTCGAAGGGAAGCTTTCCGCAGGAAAGCAGTCCCACCCGAGGTATAATTTAAATTCTACAAGCAACTGATAGGTAAGGGTTTTTATCATTATTCCTGCACAAATGGGGCACAGATTTATCCCGGTATTATTTCTCTTATGATCCTTTGCGACATAATGCAGGGATCAATACAGCCCATTGTTATCGATATATGCTCTGCCGCCTAAACCGAAAAGCAAGAGAGATCCTCCAATAACGCCTAAAGTCGTCAACGTGGTTGCGGTTTGATTCTTGAGCAATACAGTCACCTCATCTTGTTTCAAAGGAATTCTAACCTCGGTACCAGATTTCATATTCACTCCATAATAGATCCCGTCCTCATACTCAATGAACTGATACTTCAGTGTTGCACCATTTGCATTTATGATTTTGGTCTTAATTCGTTCCCTGGATGCTTGCTCTAAAGTGGTTGGTGTTTTGTGATAGACTACACAACTTTGAAACAGGGTTAGAGTTGTAAGGAGCAATGCAATAATGTTTAACTTTTTTTTGATGACTGCCATGACCTTGTGAATTATTGTCAGATACAAATTACACAAGCGATATCATTGGGTCGTCCAAATTCTTGCTACAATCAAAAAATCGGACAAATCTCTAATCAGTAAAAAAGGAACCCCGGTAACGCAATGCTCTATTCATGTGTAAAACGTAATAATTCCCTATGACTCTTCTCCACTCCCATGGTGATATAGGATTCTTATCCTGCCAATGACCGACCTTCTCAGCGCTGTCCTCATCCTCGAAAGCCTGAAGTTTTTAATCCAAATCATAACTTTTGAGATGCAGGGCCGACCCTGCTTATAGAGGCTCCTTGTTTAAACATTTGTCCTGTATCTTGCTCAGAATATAATTCCGGACAGCCTATGGTATTGGAAGCTCTATTTTTGGTAACTAATCACTTCAGCCATGAAACAAGTATCAATAGTATTTATAGCACTGCTGCCCATTCTATTTTCGGGATGTTCCAAAGAAGACGAAGCGCAGACCACCATTTTTGAAGGTGCGGTTCTTTTAACAGGAGACGATCAAACCTTCGATGACCTAAGGGTTGTTCTATATGGCCATAGGAATTGTGAAATATTGGGATGCGAACTCATCGTTAAGAGGACTTCCATAATTGGTTCACAAGGCACTTTTTCCATTCAGGACACCTCCTCTGAAGATAGGTATTACAGTATTGAAGTATGGGGTGAAGGAAGGGCGGGCATTATGAAGGACTGTACTCCTGAATGCAATCGGCTGAATCCGGGTAAAACGTACGCGAACCTAACGATTTATGTTGATCGATGAAAACCTTCAGAACCCTTCAGGTGTCGGTACACCTTATTTTTATTTTGTGCTCAGGCATTTCATGCACGAATGCGGATGATTGCGGCGATGAGGCTTCAAAATTTTCTACCTTGGAAATATCCGAAGTGACTTCTACTTCATTCAAAGTATATGGAGTGGTAACACCGCCACCCTGTGAGAGGTTGAATGTGGGGTTTGGCACGGGGATAGTAATCTCCACAGATCCGGACCCAAACCTCGAGAATGGAATGGATTATGGAAGTTCGTCCCTTACCTACGATCTGAATATTAGTGGACTAATGCCTGAAACCAAATATTACATAAAGCCATATTTCTTAATCAGTCTTCGCCGCTATGAATTTGGCAGTCAATATGAAGTAACCACATTAGCCTTTACTGAGAACACTTCGGAATAAAGGCTCAAACCAGTCAGGAGTTATTGATGAATTGGTCGAAAGAAGCGAATTATTTGAGGCCATTAGTGCCAGGAGCCTGATACAATACCTTAAAAATAAAACGCGAAGCTGACAGTCCTACGAAGGAAAGCAGACTATTGATAATTATAATAGACAGCGGTATTGTGAACTCGGGAAAAATCTCCCATTTCTGATTGATCACGACCAACAGAATGAACAGCATATTCGATAGGCCAATGGCTTTGAAAATATTGCTCAAGTCCAGGCCACCGGTTTGGGAAAACACTTCTTTGTAAGAGCCCGTAATCAGGAAAACAATCAAAGATATCAGCAAGACCACTGGTAACTTCAGCACCACCTTAGACATATCAAAATTCAGGCTCAGGTTAAACCGGATAAGGTAGGCCAGAAAGAAAGAAACCGCAATCGTGAACAGATCGATTCCCAAAACGAGCCATTTGCGCCTAAACTGTGTTGCCATATGGGTCAGGTATTTTTACTTCAATATAAAGGTTTTTTATAATTCCAACAATTCTTTCCGGATCGGCATCCTTTAAATGGGAACCATTATGTCGATCGATAATAGAGCCCCGAAATATGATACCCATCGTCTGGATTACCCCACGGTAACAAGCTCTTGGACATTTTCAACCTTTTGAATGACTTTCAGCGTCTTTAATACGGAATCAGGGGTAACGGAAACCGAGTCAATGCCCGCATTTACCAGGAACTCGGAAAAATCCGGAAAATCTGAAGGTCCCTGCCCGCAAATACCCACTTTTTTTCCATATTTCCTGGCCGTGGATAAAAGCGTTGTGATAAGGGTCTTTACCGCTTCATTGCGTTCATCATACAAATGGGCTACCAAACTGGAATCCCTGTCCAAACCTAAAGTGAGCTGTGTCAAATCATTGGAGCCAATGGAAAAGCCGTCTATCATAGGAGCGAATTGGTCGGCCAGGATGATGTTCGAGGGCAATTCGGCCATGAGGTAAATTTCCAGTCCTTTCTTTCCCCGTTCGAGACCCACCTCCTTCATGATGCTCAAAACTCTTTCCAACTCCTGAGGGGTTCTGCAAAACGGAACCATAATGGTGATGTTTTCCAAACCAAACGCTTCCCGGGCCTTTTTCAGGGCTTCACACTCCCAGATAAACGCCTCCCGAAATTCTTCCGAGTAGTATCTGGAGGCTCCCCGCCAGCCAATCATTGGATTTTCTTCATTGGGTTCGAAATACTTACCGCCCAAAAGGTTGTAATATTCATTGGACTTAAAATCGGAGAGCCTTGTGATGACCTTCTTGGGATAGAATGCCGCTGCAATTTTTGCCACGCCCTGGGCCAGCTTGTTCACGTAAAAGTCTTTTTCAGACCGGTATCCGATGATCAGATCTGAAATGGTGTCGGATAATATTTTATCGTTTAATTCTTTATGCCGTAGCAAGGCCAGGGGATGCACTTTTATGTGGTTATTGATAATGAACTCCTGCCTGGCGAGACCCACACCTTTATTTGGGATTTTGCAATATTGAAAGGCAAGATCGGGGGATCCGATGTTCATCATAACCGGCGTTTCGATAGTGGGAAAATCAGAGTAGGGGGTTTCAATCATCCTGAATTTGATTTGGCCCTTATACACTTTTCCAATACTCCCTTCAGCACACGAAACTGTTATTTGCTGACCGTTTTCCAGTAAGTTGCCTGCACCAGCGGCTCCCACAACGGCGGGAACCCCCATCTCTCTGGCTACTATTGCCGCATGACATGTTCTCCCTCCCTTTTCTGTAATAATGGCGGAGGCTTTTTTCATGAGAGGTTCCCAATCGGGATCTGTCATTTCGGTGACCAGAACTTCCCCTTCTTTGAATTCGGTTTCGTCAGAGCTTCCATCCCTTCCATCCAGAGTGAAAATACGGCGTACGGGGCCAGCGCCTACTTTGTCACCCACAGCTATCCCCTCCAGAATGAGATCTGTCTCTGAGATTTTATCGAGAATTTCATACTCTTTAATGAGCTCCCCTTGTTTTTGGGAATGGATGGTTTCAGGTCTGGCCTGTACTATATAAAGTTCGTTGGAAAGACCGTCGATTGCCCATTCAATATCCATAGGACACCATTTGCCGTGAATTTCAGAATAATGGTTCTCTATCTCCTGAACCCATTTCGCCAACTTCAGTATTTGTGGGTCATCCAGACAAAATTTGCGCTGTTGCGCTTTGTCCACCCGAACTTTCCGCACCGTTTCGAAAGGCTTATTGCCATAAACCATTTTATGGCACTTTTTGCCCATCTTTTTCTCGATGATGGGACTAAACCCATTATTCATGCACGGTTTAAATACAAGGAATTCATCGGGTAATATTTCACCCCCCACGACTAACTCACCAAGCCCATATGAGCCATTAATGAGAACGAGATCTTTAAAACCGCTTTCTGTATCGAGGGAAAATGCCACACCGGAAACCCCCAAATCAGACCTCACCATTTTTTGAACGCAAACTGATAGCTTCACTGAAAAGTGATCAAACCCCCGGGATGCGCGATATGAAATGGCCCTGTCTGTAAAAAGGGAAGCAAAGCAACTTCGGATGGCTGTAAGCAACATTTCCCCACCCCTTATGTTGAGATAGGTAGATTGCTGTCCGGCAAAAGAAGCTTCCGGCAGGTCCTCGGCGGTGGCAGAAGAACGTACAGCAACATCTGTAGCTTCCTGGTCGTAGAGATCGGAGAGCTCATAATAAGAGTTCAAAATGGCCTTTTCAACGGAAACGGGAAACCTGCCATTCGAAATCTGTTTTCTTATTTCGGAGCCGGTTTGCCTAAGGCTTACAATGTTGGACACATCAACTTTTGCAAGGGCATTTTCTATTTTTTTCTGTAACTCGTTTTCTTTGATAAAAGCATCAAAAGCATCTACGGTTACAGCAAATCCATTGGGTATTTTAATGTTTCTCTCATGGAGATTTCTAATCATTTCCCCAAGGGACGCATTTTTACCGCCAACCTGGGGCAAATCTTTAATCCCAATTTTGTCCAGGAATACAATGTAGTTGTTGGTAAGGTCGTTTGAATGAGGCATCGGATTTTTTTCCCAATTCTACGAAAACGTTATAGTGACCGGCAAATAGAGTCGTTGAAGAAGTTATTATTCGGGTGAAATGTTGTTTAAGATCTGTTGGGAGGCCAAAAAATTAATAGGTAAACGGGTATTTTCGAATTGAGAATCCCGACGCTAACGCTCATTTTTTATGAGTATCTTCCAAAAGTAAATGCGTGTTCTTTCTCCATGTCGAAATAACAACCTCTTATTCCTGTTAGTCATAACGGACCTCTCCTTCTTCTTTCTGAATATTTTATTGAAGGCAGGGTTTATTACAAGTGCTCTGTTTTCAATACAGACAGATTTAGGATTGGCTGAAATTTTTCAGTACCTTAAAGAGTATTGGATCGTCTGCATTCTGATTGTTTTGGGGTATCGAAGGAGCGCATTGATTTATGTCGCGTGGGCATTCTTGTTTACATACCTTCTCCTCGACGATTCCCTGCAGATTCATGAGAATCTTGGAATGGAATTAACCCGGTTTTTGGAATCAAAAACAGCCTTTGGCCTGGCATCTCAGGATATAGGTGAATTGATTGTATCTGCCCTTTTTGGCGGACTGTTCTTTATCCTCATAGGAGTGGTTTTTCTCAAGGCAAAAAAAGCGGACAGGGTTGTGTCAAAGTCACTTTTTTATATGGTGGTGATTCTTGCTTTTTTTGGAGCAGGTCGCTTACTGGGGCTATTTGCGGTCGGGATTTTTGGCAGAGCAATCGTATTGTTGATTGTTTATATAGCTGTTTTCAAGTTCTACAAAAAAATTGTGTGCTTGACTACAACATATCAAAATTGATTGACAGTTTAGAGCCTATAACATTAAGAGATGAACCATACAAATGTAACTCAAAATATAACAATAGCATATCTAAAAAGCTATGCCTTTCAAGTGCATTAATTTTTATAGTTGAAAGAGCATCAAAATTTGTGCCTAGTAGTTGTTTTAACAATGTTAAATTCTTTCCAGAAACTGAATAATGCCCCTCAGCCTGTGTTTCAAAATACCCCGTTCTTAAATTAAAGAACGATGTATTCTCTCTTGGTTCACCTGGTTGAAATCCTAAATATCGACTTAATTTTAAAAGGAATAATAAATGGAAATTTGAAAACTCGTCTTCATTATCTAAATATTGAAACGCCGTCTCTATAAAATGAAATAGGAACCGTCTCTATATAATGAAAT
>CAKZOC010000046.1 GCA_937136025.1 uncultured Bacteroidota bacterium | reverse complement strand
ATCTCCCGGGAAGCCGAGTCTTATGGTGCCGCTGTCCTCAGGCACATAATTCGTTTTGAAAATATAATCCCAGAGACTCAGGCTGATCCCGAAATTGACACCATAGGAGCCCTCAGGCAGTGTATATGCATGATGGTAGAGGTGCATGACCGGATTGTTGAAGACGTACTTCAGGGGTCCCCAGGTCAGCTTGATATTCGAGTGATTCAGGTGTCCGATCGCAATCGCTATAAAGTGCACGATATAGGCCTGTTCGGGTTCGAAGCCCCCGAGAATCATCACCCCAAAAACCTTCAGCGGTTTGTAGAGGACATTTTCCATCCAATGGTATCGCAAATGTGCGGCAAACCCCATTTCCTTAACACTGTGATGCACTTTGTGAAAGTTCCAGAGCACGGGGTATTTATGAAGCAGGATGTGTGTAATCCACTGCACAAAATCAAGGACGATAAAAAAGGCGAGGAGCTGCAGCCCCATAGGCCAGGCACTTATATCCACAAGGGCGAGGCTTTTTGCGGTAATTCCCAGGTCGGAAAAAAGGACCGCCAGCATTTTGTACACCCCGCTGATTACGATGGCGAAAATGAAGAAGTTGAAAAACATGTAAAAGGCATCCAGCCAAAAATCCTTTCTGAATATAGACTGGTCCTTTCGCCACGGAAAGGCGATTTCCAGCATCCAGACTATCAGGGAGATCGCAATGAGTCCCCAGAAATAATTCGTATACCAGGGCACCTCAAATAATATAGACTTCCAGGTCCATTGCACGGTGCCCATGAAGGCGTTGCTAAAAGCGTCAAAATATTTTTCCATAGCTACTGTAAAATTAAAGTGGTACTGTCTTTCTTAATGGGAGCCCCTTCTGAGGCACTCCATTCCATCCAGGATCCGTCGTAATTATAGACCCGGTTATATCCTAATAGTTGCGTTAAAACAAAACTTGTATGCGCAGAGCGCACTCCCGAATGGCAATACACCACCACGGGGGCGTCCTTATCTTCGGGGAGCTCCTTATACGCCAGTTTTAATTCCTCAGGCGGAAGGAATTTTTTGGTTCCATGGTAGTCCACAGCCTCAGCCCAGTCAATATTCACACTGCCCGGGATGTGACCGGCATTTTTGGCTCCTTTCTTCATTCGTTTCCCGGAGTGCTCCTCGGCCGTTCGGGCATCGATGAGCGTCCAATGTTCGGCTTTCATAAGGGAGACAAGATCGTCTTTGTCAATTCTAAAATGCAGGGCCTCTTCCGGGGGGAATTCAAAGCGGTTGACGGGCCGGGTTTCCGTAGCTGTACTCAGGGCCCCCTGCGCATTCTTCCAGCTTTGTAAACCACCATTGAGCAATCGGACCTTGTTAAAACCATAGGTTCGGAGTACCCACCAGAGCCGGGCGGCATTCACACCGGACTGATCGTCATAAAGGATGAGGGTGTCTGAAGCAGAAAGACCGAGATCAGAGAGCTTTTTTTCCATTTCGGGTTTTGAGGCCATCATTCCGGGTACATGTTGCGCTCCATCCTCAATATCGCTGCGCCACATGGGCAGGGCATTTGGAATATGTTCCTGTTCAAAGGCTGCGCGCTCCCGAAAATCGATAATCCGGACATGTTCATGATCTTGTATGGCCAGCAGTTCTCCCGCTTCGATTAAAGACTCGGGATGTGCATATTCAGTGGTTTCTGTAACCTGCAATGGAGCAGGAGCAGGCGCAGCCACTTCTTCCCGACCGCGACAGGCACTGACCAGGATCAATACGACCCACAAACTACTCCTCCAGAACATACCACTGAATATTTGTAAGGTTCAGGCGTCGCCCTTTTTTGCCAGGGGCGTAATACATCGCCAGATAGTCTACGATGATATCCTCATTTTTCCCCAAATCCCAGAGATTCTGGGTTTCCTGCATCCATTTTATGGTCTTGCGCCACCCATCGGCATCCATGCGGTTTTGGGTCACCAGTTTCGCCGAATGGCAATTCGTGCAATTGTTGACAACGGTCATCAGGCCCTCTCCTTCCACAAATCCGGTGCGCAGGTGTATTCCATTTTCTATTTTATCAAAGTCATCTTCTTCCGGGGGTGCCACAGCAATAAGCGTCGGCTCGGGTTCAGATTGAAAGGCAGACAGGGTGGGGTCGATCATCAGATATACCAGAAACCCTCCGACGAGGAGGAACATCACAAAAATGAGCCCCATCATCCGGGAGATGGCACGAGCACTTTGCTCAAAGGAATTTCCAGGAGTCTCCATCAGCTGACTTTTACGGCGATTCGATGACAGGCGTTGTTGAGGTATCCCTTGGGATTCCAACCCGGCAGCACCATGGGCTGCGCATTTCCACGACTATCTGTAGCCCGTACCCAGACTTCGTAATATCCTTTCTGAGGAAACCGGGTTTCCCCGGAAAAATGTTGCCATGCCAGGCGATTGGCCGGAGCTTCCAGAGTACATTCTTTCCAGGTGCTGCCAAAATCGATAGAGTACTCCATCCGGGTCACTTCGAGCTCTCCGGCCCAGGCGTGTCCGCGAAACGAAAGTGATTTTCCCTGAGCGATTGTCGCTCCCGTTTTTGGGTACGTGATCAGGGATTTGACCGGCATGGATTCAATGATGCACATATCTTCCTCGGCGACCTCCGTTCCAGGGGCCACCGGAAGGCATGGAACCCGATACGAATCCCCGGTCATCTTAGGCCCGTCGTGGACCCGGTCGCGCACGCTTATGCCTGTGAGCCATTTTCCGGAAGTTGAGGCCGGCCACCCACCGGCGACCAGGCGAAGGGGATATCCATGGGCCAGGGGAATGTCTTTTCCGTTCATTTGAAAGGCGAGCAGGGTCTCATCCTGCATGGCCTTGGCTATGGGGAACCCTCTGGAAATAGGTTCCTTTTTGGGATCCCCGCTCAGGTGCGTGTCTGCCGCGTGAAATCCGATATATACTGCATCTGAGGTAATGCCGACGTCTTCCAGCACATCCCGCAGGCGAACGCCGGTCCATTCCGCGCTGTGAACCGCCCCAACGCTCCATTGATTTCCTTTAGCCGGGGGGTTGAATTCACTTCGACCGTTTCCTCCGCATTCAATGGTCAATTGATAGGTATGTTGTGAGAATCTCGATTTCAGTTCGGCCAGACTGTAACTCTTTTTACGCTCCACGGATTCTCCGTCAAAGGTAAGGGTCCAGGTGGCCAGGTCTATTTCCTGGGGGATGATCCCATTATTTCGGATAAACATAGACCGATTTGGAGTAATCCGGTCGTCCAGCAAATGAGCCAGGGACTCAATATTCCAGGGTTTGTCGTTCAGGACCAGCATTTCCGGATTCTTATCGAACATTTTAAAGGGATCCGGATCCTGCAATCCAAGAGGCAGATATCCTTTAGGAAGGGTATGGCCAAAAACGATTTCGGTACCGAGCAAGGCAGCCATGGCACCCAGGCCTGAATTCTGAACAAATTTTCGTCGGTTCATTCGGAAGCAGATTTTTGGTATAGTGGATAAACTTAAGGGATTTTAAAAGAAACTTCTGTAACCTGGGTTACAATATGAACGATCTGATCCTTTTTTTGACCTTCCTTTACCGAGACACCCTTTTACCAACACCCGGGGACAATCCGGCAGAGGTCAGCTAAATATGGGGTAGTGTAACCTATGTTACAATGAATTGAGCAGGAATTCTATACCTTTATTTTTTGTATAAATAACCCAAAGCGTTATGGAATCACATTTCGAAATCCTGGTCATAGGTGGAGGAACCGGCGGCATTATGACAGCTGCAAAACTCCTTCAGTTAGATAAATCATTGAAAGTGGGAATCGTTGAACCGGCAGACACCCATTATTATCAGCCCGCCTGGACCCTTGTAGGTGCCGGCACTTTTGATTACGAAAAGACGGCCCGCCCGATGAAATCGGTAATCCCGAAACGAGCGACCTGGATTCAGGACCGTGCAACGGGGTTTAACCCTGAAGCCAATACGGTAATGACCCAATCCAGCGGAGACCTGACCTATGATTACCTGGTCGTGGCCCCGGGTCTGGTTTACGACTGGAGTCTGGTACCCGGCCTGGGGGAGGCTATGGATAAGGATGTGGTTTGCAGTAACTATACGGACCCCAAACATACCTGGGAGGTCCTTAAAAATTTTAAAGGAGGAACCGCCCTGTTCACCCAGCCCGCTACCCCTATAAAATGTGGAGGCGCCCCTCAGAAAATCATGTATCTGTCGGAAAGCTATTTCCGGAAATCGGGGATTCGGGACACTACGGATGTGGTCTTTGCCACCCCGGGGACGACCATTTTTGGGGTTCCTGAGGTTAAAAAAACACTGCTGGAGATTGTAGATCGCAAAGACATCAACCTGCGATTTGGATATAAACTTGAAAAGGTGGACGGTCCGAACCGGATTGCCTGGTACTCGTTTATGGACCATGAGCGGGAGTACAATCACAAGGAGGTACGCACAGAAAAGGACGGAGCCCTGACGGGTATCCACTTCAATATGATGCACACGGCCCCGCCCTCCACGGCCCCGAAGTTTATACAGGATTCTCCTTTGGCCAATGAAGGAAAATGGCTGGATATCGATAAACACACCCTTCAAAATCCCAAATACCCCAATGTTTTTGGACTTGGGGATGTCGGGGGGATCCCGGCCGCAAAAACCGGAGCTGCCATCCGCAAACAAGTGCCGGTGATCGTGGATAATATCCGGCTTTTGAAATCCCGAAACATCCTGGGGACTAAATCTTATGATGGCTATTCTTCCTGTCCTATCGTTACGGATTACGGAAAAATGGTCCTGGCGGAATTTGATTACGACAACAATTTTACCCCGGATCCGAAACTCAAACTTATGGGGATAACGGATTCGTACCGGGAACACTGGAGATTGTGGATGTTGAAGAAATACGGTCTGCCCTATCTGTATTGGAATAAAATGCTCAAAGGCAAAGATGTGTAACTCTGGTTACCTTTAGTTAAGAATGAAAACCTTTTTTTTGCGCCGCACTGGACACTTTTTAAAATATACATTATGAATTGGATTATGGAACCCTGGCCCTGGTATGTATCCGGGGCAGCGATTGCAGGGGTTATGCTGCTGCTTTTGCTCGTCGGGAAGAATTTCGGAATGTCTTCGAACCTGCGTACATTTTGTACGATATGCGGAGCCGGAAAAAGCTCGGATTTCTTTCAGTTTGACTGGAAGGACCAGAAATGGAACCTGATTGTGGTGCTGGGCGCCATAATAGGTGGCTATATTGGCTCCCACCATTTGAGTAATGATGTCGCTGTTGACATCAATCCGAAAACCGTGACGGAATTACAGGGCCTCGGGTTTGAAAGTGCCGGGGCGGAGTACCTGCCCGATGAACTTTTCGATGCCGGAATCTGGACCAATCCAAAAGTGATTTTGTTGCTGGCCCTTGGAGGCTTTATGGTTGGATTCGGCGCCCGGTATGCAGGCGGATGTACCTCAGGACACGCCATTTCCGGTTTGAGTAATCTGCAATGGCCTTCATTATTGGCCGTTATCGGATTTTTCGCCGGAGGCATGGTGATGATTTATTTCTTATACCCTATAATTTTTGGATGATGCGAAGTCTGATTTACCTTCTTATTGGAATATTTTTCGGTATTACCATGTTTAAATCCGAAGCCGCCAGCTGGTTTCGCATTTACGAAATGTTTAAGTTCGACGCCTTCCATATGTACGGCATTATTGGGACGGCAGTAGTCCTCGGGGTGATCATCGTACAGGTGATCAAGCGTTTTAAGATAAAATCCTTTTACGGGGAGCCCATCGAATTTCAACCTAAAGAAAAGAGCGTGCCGCGCTATCTCATCGGAGGTTTTATTTTTGGATTGGGATGGGCCCTGGCAGGAGCCTGCCCGGGGCCTATGTTTACCCTGGTCGGCGCCGGATACCTTCCGATTCTTATCGTCATTGCAGGCGCGATTGCCGGAACCTGGATGTATGGGATTGTTCGGGATAAACTCCCGCACTGATCTTTATCGCAACAGCAGTAGGATAGCACCCAGGGCAGTCACAAACAGGATTAGCTTTCGGTAGAAGCTCTCGCGTATTATCCGTACGATGCGAACCCCGGCGAAAAGGCCGAGTATAACCCCGGGGAGCAACCACAGGTCTGTCCAAAGCACCTGGAGGTCTATGGTCTCCCAGACAAAAATGTGCAGGGGGAGTTTTAGCCAATTCGTCAACAGAAACAACCAGGCAGCGGTTCCTATGAATTCGTTCTTCGGGAGGCGCATGGCCAGAAAATAGAGGTTGGAAAAAGGACCTGCCAGGTTACCGATCATCGTGGTAACCCCGGCGGATAACCCCATAAATCCGGCAAAAGCGGGGTGTTCGGGGACCCGTTTGGATTGGCGCAAATCCCACCAGACCATCAAGAGTACACTGCCCAGGATAATACCCGCCATGGCCCATTTGAAAACGAGATCCGGCATATCCTGACCCACCCATGTGCCCGCCAGAATCCCCAGAATCATCCAGGGCAAAAATCGTTTTAACAGATCCCATCGCGCATGTCTGTTGTAGTACACGACTGCGAAGAGATCCCCGAACATGAGCAGTGGAAGGATTTGTCCCGTCGACTGACGGGCGCCAAAAGCCAGGGCCATCAGCGTCACTGCAAAAATCCCGCTCCCCTTCAATCCCGACTTGGCCAGTCCCAGCACAAAGGCGCCGGCTAAGGCGATCGCGTAGGGGGCCAAAGCCTGTTCCGGCTGAAAAAGGGAGTGAAACATAGGGAAGGGCATTCAGGCCTAAAGGTATTTTAAAATATAATAACTTTAGCCGGTAACCTCAACC
>CAKZOC010000045.1 GCA_937136025.1 uncultured Bacteroidota bacterium | reverse complement strand
CCACTTTGTCCCCTTTTGGGTCGGGTTTGGCATTCGTAATGTATTGAGCGGGGTCTTCTTCCCATTTTTCGCGCAATTGATCCAAATCTGAGGTCAGGCGAATGTCAATTTTAGAATAGACATCCGAAGCAATGTCATATATCCAAAGATCGGCACCCCTCTGATAGACAATTTTACCCTCTGAAATCCGGGCGTATCGCACATCAAAATCCTGGTGTTCCGTATGCTGCTTCAGGTCATTTCCTGCTTCATCCATCGACCACAGGTTCATGGTGCCATCCCGGTCCGTGATAAAATAGATGCGCTCCTGATACCACATCGGATGATGGCTTTCCCCGGCATATCCCCGGGTCAGCTGCACGGCCTCAGAAGCTCCATGGGCGAACTTCCAGATCTGTCGGGCCGTTCCGCCTTTATAGCGCTTAGTCACATTTCGATGAAAGGCAGGCCTTACAAAATAGAGCGTTTCCTCCGGGGCATCGTACATGGCCTCACTGGCCTGATATAAGGGGACGATATCCTTTGATTTGCTTTGTGGATCGATGGCGACCACCTGAAAATCAGGGACCCCGGAATAGGCCCGGGTCTGATACATGACCTTGCCCCCGGCTGTCCAGGAATTCACCACAGAGGGATCACTCTCATAAGTCCAACGGGTAGGCAGCCCTCCTCCGGCGGGCATCGTATAGACTTCTGTAGGGCCTTCATAACTGGCAGAAAATGCTATGGTCGTGCCATCGGGGGAAAAAGCCGGGTGGGTTTCTTCTTCGGGATGACTCGTGAGTCGCTGGGCGACACCTCCTGAGACTGGAACGGTCCAAAGGTCTCCTTCAGCGGTGAAAACAATCCGGTCCCGGTGAATGTCCGGATAGCGGTAATAGCCTTCGAATCCCTGGGCGTGCAATGCATGGAAAGTCGTGGCTGCGAAAAATAGAAGCAGTAAATGGAGGCTGAGGTTTTTTGAGATTGTGATCATAGGTTGGGCTTAGTCTTTTGAGAGTTTTTCTTATGAGGATTAAATAAGGCTTGAAAAAGTACTAAAATTTATTTCAATCCCGGCGGGTCGGGCCGCCGATTTGAATAGCACTTGACCTGAGATCATAAAAAAACAGCCCCGTTTTCGGGGCTGTTTCAATGAAATACGACAAGGTGTTATACCCCGCCTTTAAGCGTTTCCTGCCACTTGGCAAGCTCATCCCATTCTCCGAGATCCGCCAGCTTGGCCTGGGCCGGCCAGGTACCTGTCATTCCCCTGTGGGTGGCAAAATTTGGCCCCGCATCGGTGATCATTTGCTCCAGGAAGCTTTTCCGGGTGTCGGATAATTGTGCGTAACTAATGATTCCTTTATTGTTCAGCAGGCCTTCGATTTTGGGGCCAATGCCCTCTACTTTGGTAAGGTCTTGCTTTACCGGGGGAGGACCCGCTACAGCTGCAGCAGCCCCGCCGCCAAAGAGTGACTTAAGCAGCCACCCAAGGAGCAATCCGAGAATAAAGGCTCCGAGAAGCCACAGGAACCAGGGCCAGAAAACGTCGGACCCGTCACATGCAATCGTATTTATTTGAAGTAATGTCATGATGATAGTGTTTCAGTTAAAGTCAATTAGTTATTCTATGATTTGTACCGTTACCCGGCGATTTCGCTGTTTGTTTTCGGGCGTATCGTTAGGGACAGTGGGTTCGGATTCGCCTTTAGAACTCACCTCAATCTGCGCCTCCGGAACGCCAAGACTCATCAGGTGGTCTTTGTATTCATTGGCGCGTTTCAGACCCAGCTCCATATTGTAGTCGTCTTCCCCGTCTGAATCGGTATGACCCGTCAGCTGAATTTTATCGCCGGTTTCCTGAAGGAATTCGGCAATCTCTTTGGAGAAGGCATCCACGGCAGGGGTTATGATTTCCTGGTCCGAATCATACCTGTATAGAATGGCCGTTCTGTCGTAAAGCTCGATTACGTCATCGTTTCGCGTCACCCATTTATAGCGCAGTTCGTGAAGCATATTGACCTTGGTCGCTTCACAGTCCCCTGCAGGCCGGGCCTCTACAACCATATCTTCCGGGGTGAGCTCTGTAAACAGGGTTCTAACTTTCTGAGCCCGGGCAATACCCTGACTTGCTGCTTCCCCTTCAAAATAGGGAGCGACAAGGAGGAGTTTTTTCCCTTCGATCCGGGCCGCCAGGATTTCCTGTTTCTTATCGGGCCAAAGATCATTGGTAATCACACCGTCTGTGCCGCAATCGAAGATCAGCGGGCCGTACTGCACGGCAACAGGTGGTTCCGTTTCTTCCTCGCAACATACTACGGTATCCTTGTACCAGCCCCAGGCCAGCCACGCCAGTAGTAAGAAGAGAAGAAAAAGTAAAAATGCTAGTGCTTTTTTCATCCTTTAGTTTTTTGTTAAATAGCTGCAAAAGATATGTTAAAATCATCAATTTTCAAAGACTTCGGGTGTGGATTGAATGTCCGGAATTTTTTTCGGAGAGAAATGAAAGCGATTTCTGTCTCAGGAGCCAGTCTTCCGGAGGTTTTCCAATGTAACAAAAGTCACAAAATACTGTGGCAGCATGTGTTAATTTTGTATTTTGAAGCTATAGATATGTTTGGAAAAGGTTCAAAGATTTACAGCATACTTTTTTTGAAATGCCCCAGATGCCACGAGGGGGCGTTTCTGGAGAATCATCCCTATAACCTCAGCAGCATGAACAGCGTCAGGGACACCTGTCCGAAGTGTGGGCTGAAGTATAAAATGGAACCGAGTTTTTATTTCGGGTCCATGTATGTTTCCTATGGCGTGGGGGTCGCCCTGGCGATTGCCGTCTATGTGCTGACACTCCTTTTGGGGCTCGATCTCGGTATTGCCGGAATTTTCGGGGTTATTATCGCAACTTTAATACTCCTGATGCCTTATATAGGAGCCATTTCCAAATCCATCTGGGCGAATTTCTTCTTTAAATACGATGGGGAAATTGCTCAAAAAGCGAAACAAAACGCATGATACAGGAATTAAAGGAAAGTTACGGTAACCTCTTCGAGGAAGCCCTGATAGACGAGATCGCACAGGTGGGCACTTTTAAGGAAGTTCCGGCCGGCCATAAACTCATGGAGATTGGGGAATATATAAAAGGGATGCCCCTGCTTATCTCAGGGGTGATTAAAGTGTTGAGGGAAGACCCGGACGGGGATGAACTCCTGCTCTACTATCTGGAACAGGGCGATACGTGTTCGATGACCATGAGTTGTTGTATCGGGCAGACGAAAAGCGAAATACGCGCCATTGCCGAGACCGACGCCAAACTCATTATGGTTCCGGTGCGCAAAATGGAGGAGTGGACGGCCAAATACCGGTCGTGGCGGAATTTCGTTTTTGAGAGTTATAACAACCGCCTCAATGAAATGCTACAGACCATTGATACGATCGCTTTTCTGAATATGGATCAGCGCCTTGTCAGTTATTTGCAGGAAAAGGCACGCGTAAATCAGGATTCTATTATCCGGAATACACATCAGGAAATTGCCTACGATCTGCACAGTTCCCGTGTGGTTATTTCCCGCTTGCTCAAGAAACTGGAGAACATGGGAAAACTGGAGATCCACCGGAATTATCTTAAAATCCTCGATCTGTAAAAACAAGGTTCCGGGGTGCTGAACCCCGGGTCTTTTAAAGAATAGTTCACATGCTCAAGCGATATTTTCCAATTTTCGACTGGTTGCCGGGCTATCAGAAGCAATGGCTTTCCGGCGACCTTTCTGCCGGGATTACGGTGGGGATTATGCTGATCCCTCAGGGAATGGCCTATGCCATGATTGCCGGTCTTCCCCCGGTTTTTGGTTTGTATGCCGCCCTTGTGCCTCAGATCGTGTACGCCCTGATGGGGACTTCGCGCCAATTGGCCGTGGGTCCGGTAGCTATGGATTCGCTCCTGGTCGCCTCTGGCCTGGGGGCCCTGGCGCTCTCCGGACTGGAGGAGTACATCGCCATGGCTTTGTTTCTCGCCCTGTTCATGGGGGGAATTCAATTGCTGTTTGGCCTCCTGAAAATGGGGTTCCTGGTCAATTTTCTTTCAAAACCCGTCATCAGTGGTTTCACTTCTGCCGCGGCCATCATTATTGGCCTGAGTCAGCTCAAGCACCTTTTAGGGACGGATATTGAGGGAAGCAGCCAGATCCATATTTTGCTCTCCAACGCCTTTAAGACACTGGGGGACACGAATCTCTTTACCCTGGGATTGGGAATAGCTGCTATTGTTGTGATCCGAACGCTCAAGGGAATCAATCGAAAGATTCCGGGTGCTCTCGTGGCCGTGGTCCTCGGGGTAATGGCGGTCTATTTTTTAGGACTGTCGTCCTCAGGCGTCCGGATTGTGGGAGAAGTTCCCGATGGCCTGCCCGCCTTAACCCTGCCCACCGTGGATACCGCACGTATTTCCGAACTGTTTCCCATAGCCCTTACCCTGGCACTGATTGCCTTTATGGAAGCTATTTCTGTCGCCAAGGCTGTTGAAGAGAAAAGGGGCGAAAACCATGTAAAAGCCAATCAGGAACTCGTGGCCCTGGGCGCCTCTAATATTATCGGATCGCTTTTTCAATCCTATCCAACTACCGGGGGGTTTTCCCGCACCGCTGTCAACGATCAGGCCGGGGCCCATACAGGCCTGGCCTCCCTTATCAGCAGTGCCGTGGTGGGTCTTACCCTGCTGTTTTTAACTCCGGCCTTTTATTATTTGCCCAATGCGGTACTGGCCGCCATCATTATGGTCGCGGTTTTTGGGCTCATCGACCTGAAATATCCCGCCAGGCTCTGGAAAAATCGCAAAGATGAATTCGTCTTGCTGGTCATTACTTTTTTGCTGACCCTCGGGTTGGGGATTAAGGAGGGTATTCTCCTGGGGGTACTCGCTTCGCTTCTGCTATTGGTCTATCGGATTTCCAAACCGCATATCGCTATTTTGGGCCGGATCAGGGACACCCCGCATTTCCGGAACCTGGATCGGTTTACGACAGACACCGAGAACCCGGAGGATTTTCTGATCCTTCGTTTTGACGGACAACTCTTTTTCGGGAACAAGGATTACTTCCGGGAGCAATTGCAAAAACAAATGAAGAAGAAAGGGGAAGGGCTACACTACGTCATCCTCAACGCCGAAGCGATAAGTTATATCGACAGCACCGCGGTTTTTATGCTTCGTTCCCTGGTGGCCGATTTAAAAAAGGAAAACATCCGTTTTGCCATTGCCGGAGCCATAGGGCCCACCCGCGACATTTTATATACCAGCGGGCTCATTGAGGATATCGGTAAGGAAAACCTGTTTGCCAATACGAATGAAGCGTTCAGCCACCTCAGAATGCTGGGAGAACGCTCTGAGATTGAAACCCGGATCGCGACCCAAACCGCCAGCGATCTTGTGTAACCCAGGTCACTGAAGGGCCGGGAGGAGAATTGTAATTTTAGCAGTAAGTAAAACTAAAAAAGAAATCAAAAATGAAAGTTGAACAAATCTATACAGGATGTCTGGCCCATGCGGCCTACTATATTGAAAGTAAAGGCGAAGCAGCGGTATTCGACCCCTTAAGGGAAGTTCAGCCTTATATTGACAGGGCTCAGATAGACAATGCAGAGATTAAATATGTTTTTGAGACGCATTTTCACGCCGATTTTGTCAGCGGTCACCTGGATCTTCAGAAGAAAACAGGGGCGGCCATCGTTTTTGGCCCCATGGCAAAACCCGGCTACGACGCCATCATCGCTGAAGACAATCAGGTATTCACGGTTGGGGATTACAAGGTTAAAGTGATCCATACGCCCGGTCATACCATGGAGAGTACTACCTATTTACTTCTGGATGAAAATGATGAAATGCACGGGATAATCACTGGCGATACATTATTTATAGGAGATGTAGGACGGCCGGATCTGGCGCAGCACGTGGTTTCTGACCTGACGGAAGAAAAACTGGCAAGCCATTTGTTCGATTCCCTACGCAATAAGATCATGCCCCTGCCCGACCACCTGATCGTCTACCCGAACCACGGTGCGGGATCGGCCTGTGGCAAGATGATGAGTAAAGAAACCACGGACACCCTTGGAAATCAGAAAAAGGTCAACTACGCCCTGCGGGCAGACATGACCCGTGAAGAATTTATGAAGGAACTCCTGACAGGTTTAACAGCCCCTCCCGGATACTTCCCACAGAATGTCCTGATGAATATTCAGGGATACGAATCTCTGGACGACATTATGGAGCGGGGAACGCAACCCCTGAGTCCGGACGCTTTTGAGGCTGCAGCCAATGAAACAGGAGCTTTGGTCCTGGACACCCGGGAAGCCGGAGAATTTATGCATGGATTTATTCCCAATAGCATCAACATTGGTCTGGACGGTAGTTTCGCCCAATGGGTGGGGGAGATGATCCCGGATGTGAAACAGGCCATCCTTCTGGTTACCGATGCGGATAAAGAGGAGGAAGCGGTTACACGGCTTTCACGCGTGGGGTACGACAATACCATCGGCTTTCTCTCTGGCGGGTTTGAAACCTGGAAGAAAGCCGGCAAGGATTACGAAACCACAGCTCGCGTTACCGTTGAAGACGTTGTTGCACAATACGAAAGCGGCACCCTGCCCCTGGTGATCGACGTGCGGAAGAAAAGCGAATTCGATTCAGAACACCTCATAGATGCCCTTAATATTCCGCTCAATGAAATCAACCAGCATCTGGCGCAGATTCCAAAGGACAAACCCTTTCTGCTGCACTGTGGCGGAGGGTATCGCAGCATGATCGCGGCTTCCATCCTGAAGCAACGCGGCTGGGATAATTTCGCAGATATTATCGGGGGCTTTGACGAGCTCAAGGAGACCGTATTGCCCAAATCGGAATACGTTTGCCCTACGACACTCCTGTAGACAAGAAAGATTTTGATTTTAAGGCCCGCCTGAGATCAGGCGGGCTTTTTTGTTGTGTAACTCCGGTTACTGTAACCCCCGCGTGATTTTCTTAAATTTGCACTGTAATTGATTCGTAATTTACCATCATGACTATAGAACAGATTTATACAGGATGCCTGGCACAAGGCGCATATTACATAGAGAGTAAAGGCGAAGCCGCTATTATTGACCCGTTGCGGGAAGTAGGCCCATACATTAAAAGGGCGCGGCAGGACCGGGCAGAAATTAAATATATTTTTGAAACGCATTTTCACGCCGATTTTGTCAGCGGTCACCTTACCCTGGCCCGGAAAACCGGAGCCCCTATTGTATTTGGCCCATTGGCCAACCCGGATTTTGACGCCATTATCGCAAAAGACGGGCAGGAATTCAAAGTGGGTGATGTCACCATCGTAACCCTGCACACGCCGGGCCATACGATGGAGAGCACAACGTATCTCCTGCGGGACGAAGAAGGCAAAGACCACGCTATTTTTAGTGGAGATACCTTATTCCTGGGGGATGTCGGCCGTCCTGATCTGGCCCAGAAAGCCGCGGATATGACACAGGAACAACTCGCTTCCACCTTATTCGACAGCCTGAGGGAAAAGATTATGCCCCTTGACGATGAAATCATTGTGTATCCGGCTCACGGAGCAGGTTCTGCCTGTGGCAAGAACATGTCTAAGGAAACCGTAGATACCCTGGGAAATCAGAAAAGAACAAATTATGCCCTTCGCCCGGACATGACCCGTGAGGAGTTTGTGGCTGAGGTAACCGAAGGTCTGCTGCCCCCTCCAACTTATTTCCCGTTGAATGTGAAAATGAATAAGGAGGGATATGAAGACATAGATCTGGTCCTGAAACGAGGCACACAAGCCCTTTCTCCGGATGCTTTTGAAGTAGCAGCCAATGAGACCGGAGCCCTTATCCTGGATGTGCGAAACGAAGACGACTTTGCCAAAGGACATATTCCACGTTCCATATTTATTGGCCTGGACGGAAGTTTTGCCCCCTGGGTGGGCGCCCTGGTAGGGGATACCGCTCAACCAATCCTGCTCGTCGTACCTGAAGGCCGGGAAGAAGAGGCCGTGACCCGACTCTCCCGCGTAGGATTCGACAATACCCTGGGATACCTCAAAGGCGGGTTTGAAGCCTGGCGGAATGCATCAAAGGAGTACGATACGGTAAGTCCTGTAACTCCGGAGAAACTCGAAGAACTCATGGCCTCAGATAAGGAGATGAAGGTTTTTGATGTGCGAAAGGAAAGTGAATACCTCTCTGAACATCTGCTGGAGGCGGAGAACACCCCCCTGGATTACCTGAACGACTATTTGGCCACCTTTCCGAAAGGAGCGGTTTTTTACCTGCATTGCGCAGGGGGATACCGCAGTATGATTGCGGCGTCTATTTTAAAAAGCCGGGGCATTCACAACCTGGTCGATATTTCGGGAGGGTTTAAGGCCATTAAGGAAGCAGGTCTGCCGGTGTCAGAATATGTATGCCCGAGCACCCTCTGATTTTTTTACCTATTAAATCCTATTTTTTTGGGTTATGTAACTTAAGTTACTGTGTGGCCCCGGGTAAAGTCCTACTTTAGTTTTGTGGTTGAGAAAGCCCAAAAATTTAGATGGTTGAGTTGATTGTTTTTAGTGTAGAAAGCGGCCCCTTCTTGTAGCGGGCCGCTTTCTTTTTTAACCAGATTGACGCTATCCGGCATAAATCCGATTCCGATGAAGTATTCCTTTATTTTTGTATTCCTGCTTATGGCCCTGACAGGCTGTAAAGATTCCCCGAACCACAAGCCTGCTGAAGGCACTGAGACAGAGGTTCCGGCTGCAGATGCTGAGGTTGGAAAGTCAGAGGTATCCTATCAGGAAAAAGGAATGGAATACGCCATGGCCACCCAGGCGGCGCTGGGGAAAGCCCTTCAAAGTAAAATCCAGGAAGCGGGCATACAGGAAGCTATTGTTTTCTGCAAGGTAGAGGCGCTTCCCATCACGGATAGCCTGTCTGAGAAATTCGGGGTAACCATCAGCAGGATCACAGATAAGCCCAGAAATTTGATCAATACAGCCAGCGCTGAAGAAATGAAGTTCATTTCCAATTTTAAATCTGAATTGGGAACGGGCCAACCCCCGGAGCCTCTGGTCGTGAGACAGGGAGATGACACGAATTTTTATTACCCTATTCTCACCAATACTATGTGCCTGAAATGCCATGGGACTCCGGAAGAGGATATTAGACCGCAGGTGCTGGGGGTGATTGCCGAACTCTACCCGGAGGATCAGGCTACAGGCTATGGCAACAACCAGTTCCGGGGGCTTTGGAAAGTCTCCTTTAAAGGGGAGTAAGTACTGAATCTAAACAGACCAGACAAATGAAAACACTCGGATTAATTGGCGGCACCTCCTGGCATTCGACCATGGCCTATTACAAAATGATCAACGAGGGGGTTGGGGCGATCATCGGCACACAGGGAAATCCTGAACTCATAATATACAGTATCAACATTGAAATCATGCGGGAGCAGAACCGCGATAAAATCAACGCCAAATATCTGGAAGTTTCTCAGAAATTGATTTCGGCCGGAGCTGAAGCTATTGTGATTTGTGCCAACACCCCGCATATGGCTTATGATTTTGTACAACCCAAAATCCAGGTCCCCATCCTGCATATTGCCGATGCCACGGGGTTGGAAGCTCAAAGACTGGGATTGAAAAAGCTCGCCCTTCTCGGCAACCGACCCACCATGACGGGTTCCTTTATACCCCAGGTTTTAAAGGAGAAATACGGAATAGAAACCCTGATACCCGAATCGCATTGCCTCTCCCAGGCTCACGACTATGTATCCAAAGAGCTTACCCGGGGCAAGTTTACAGATCAGGCCCGTCAGTTTTTTAAAACTCAGATCGAACTGCTGAAGGCCCGTGGTGCTGATGGCGTGATTCTCGGATGTACCGAATTGCCCTTGCTTCTGGAGGCCGGAGATGCGGACATTCCCACCCTGCCCACGACGGACCTGCATGCCCAAATGGCCATTGATTTTATTCTCGATGCCCCAAAAGGGAGCTAGATCACCCTTCTTTATTCGGTTTTGAGAACCCATAGAGGTTCTGATGCACAAAATCTTCGGGGAAATTTTCATCTCCCGGGAAG
>CAKZOC010000044.1 GCA_937136025.1 uncultured Bacteroidota bacterium | reverse complement strand
TATTCCCTGAGTCTCTAGAAACTTTAACGTACTCTGCGCCCTTCTTTCTGTAAGCCAGACATTGTAATCAGATGTCCCCCTCGAATCTGCGTAACCCGACATGGAAAACTGCAGATTGGGATTGCGTGTCATAAATGCCGCAATCCGGGTGAGTGATTCTTTTGAAGACGTATTGAGATAAGAGGAATTAAAATCGAAATTGACCTTACCAAAACCAGAAAGTTCATCAATCAGAGCTTGCCTTTCCCTTTTTTCTGCTTCCTGCCGCTCTTTTTCAGCAGCGGCGAGTGCTGCTTCTTTTTGGAGTTGTTCTTCTATGGCCCGTTGCCGGGCTAATTCTTCGGCTGCTTGTATAGAATCCGCAACCCGCTGCTCTTCAGCTAACATAGCTGCAATAAGCGCGGCTTTTTCTTTTCCTTTTTCATTGAGCTCCTTCTCCATACCAAAGCGGTACACCACTCCTGCGGCATGTTGGATGTGATTGGTGCTCTCACTGTCAAGCCCCCATTTCCCGGAGGTATTTAAATCTGCTCCCCATCTGTCCGAAAACCACAAGCGAAATCCTACAACCGCATTAGCTGTTCTTCTTCTGACGTCGGTTTGCGTATATCCCAGTCCCCCCCCGAGGTACGGATCAAAAATCCCGGTTTCTCCGACCAGCCTGTTGAGGTCATAACTAACGCGCGTATCAACCGCCCAATACTCCGATTCCTCGGTGTTAACGGCTCCATCGATAATTTTACCCTCTTTAAATTTATTGTAGGTCCCTATGAGCTCAACCCCAATACCACTTCTGAAATACCGACCAAAACTAACGCGCGAAGGATAAGGTACAATATTCCACATGTCGGCCAGGGCAAAGCCCTGACGGGCCCTCCAGGAATCATCGACAATGTTGATCCCCAGGCCTGCAAGCCAATAACTGGTTACGGTACTATCCTTTTGGTGAGTTCCGGAATTTCTGTCGCTAGCACAGAATCCTGCAGCGACTCAGGAATTTCCTGAGCATTGCCGGGCAATGATATCAATAGCACAACCACAAGGGCAATGAAATAGCGATACATCATGATATAAGAATTAGGGAAGATAAAGATATGACAGAATCTCCCTACATCGACCGGTTTTCTACAAAATGTTAATCTACCCGGTTAAGAGGCAGTATTTTAGAGTCCGAACAGACGCTGTGGAAAGACGATTTCAGATATGCCGATAAAAGGGTTTATTTCCGGGTTCAACACCCCAGGAATAAGGTGGTGCTCGGAGCGGAGTGGCGCTTTTAAGGGATTAACGAGGAACGTCAAAGGACCATCCCGGCAGCGACGGTTTCATTGGTCATATCATCTACCAGAATCACGCTTCCGGTAGACCGGTTTTCACGATAGGGGTCGATCATCAGGGGTTTGGTCGTTCTGATTTTCACCTTACATATCTCATTCATATTCAATTCTTTATCATCAGGATTGCGATTCAAAGACTGAATGTCAATTTTGTGGATGACCTCCTTGATGATGGCCTTTTGCTGATTTGACGTATGGAGAATGGTATACTTGGCACGGGGCTTAGCCGGGCTATTGTTCAACCAGCACAACATCACTTCGAGGTCCTGCGTGGCCACAGGCTGGTTGTTTGATCGCACAATCATATCCCCACGGCTGATATCGATATCATCCTCAAGGCGAATGGAGATGGACATTGGGGCAAAAGCCTCTTCTATCGGCCCGTCCGGTCCGTCGATTCCGGCGATACGCGAAGTGAAGCCCGAGGGGAGTACAGTAATCTCATCCCCTGTCCTAAAGATTCCTCCGGCCATACGCCCGGCGTAGGCCCGATAATCGAGATATTCCTCACTCTGAGGTCTGAGCACGGTTTGTACGGGAAAACGGGCATCTACTTTATTGATATCACTGCTGATGTGCAGCGTTTCCAGCGTATGTAACAGGGGCGCCCCCATATACCAGTCCATATTTTCGGACCGGTTCACCACATTATCACCCAACAGGGCACTTGTGGGTATGAACCGGATATCCGGGATAAGCATTTTGGAGGCAAAATCTTCGAATTGACCTACGATTTTCTGATAAGTATTCTCTTGAAAATCCACCAGGTCCATTTTATTGATACAAACGATCACGTGGGGAATGTTCAGCAAGGATGCTATAAAAGCATGGCGTTTGGTCTGTTCTATGACCCCATGACGGGCATCGATAAGGATAATAGCAGCGTTGGCGGTCGAAGCTCCGGTGACCATATTCCGGGTATACTGAATATGTCCGGGGGTATCGGCAATAATAAACTTGCGCTTAGGTGTGGTGAAGTAGCGGTAGGCAACGTCGATGGTAATTCCCTGTTCACGTTCGTCCCGAAGCCCATCTGTAAACAGGGCCAAATCTACACCGTCATGGCCCTTTTGAGCACTAGTTTCCTGAATGGCCTCCAGCTGATCTTCAAAAATGGATTTTGAGTCGTAAAGCAATCTCCCGATAAGGGTACTCTTGCCGTCATCCACACTCCCTGCGGTTGTAAAACGCAATAACTGACTGTTGTTTAATTCCATGTCTGATAGTCTCCTTTAAAAATATCCTTGTTTCTTCCGATCTTCCATAGCGGTTTCCGACCGTTTATCGTCTGTGCGATTTCCCCTTTCCGTCTGCCGCATCGCAGAGACTTCATCCACAATTTTTGAGAGTGTATCTGCTTCGGATTCAATACCGCCCGTAATAGTAATGTCCCCCAAAGTCCGGAATCGTATTTTTCGGGTAACGACTTCTTCATGTGCCTCAATGATGAGATGTTCTGAGTTCGGAATCCAGGAATTATTCCTCCAGAGGACTTCCCGCTCATGGGCAAAATACAGACTGGGAATATCGATTTGCTCCCTGAGGATATAATTCCAAACATCCATTTCGGTCCAGTTGCTGATGGGAAACACCCTGAAATGTTCTCCTTCAAAATGCTTACCGTTAAATAAATTCCAAAGCTCCGGACGCTGATTTTTAGGGTCCCATTGCCCGAAATCATCCCGGTGCGAAAAAAATCGCTCCTTGGCTCTCGCCTTTTCTTCATCCCGTCGCCCTCCCCCTATAGCACAATCTACTTTATGTTCTTCAATGGCATCGAGTAAGGTAGTAATCTGCAATGCGTTTCGTGTGGCATTCTTACCGCGCTCTTCGGCCACCCGACCTTTATTTATCGATTCCTGAACAGAACCAACGATCAGACGGGCACCCAGGGATTCGATCAGTGCATCCCGAAAGGCGATGGTTTCCGGAAAATTATGCCCCGTATCCACGTGCATCAGGGCGAAGGGAATTTTACACGGGTGAAATGCCTTTTTGGCCAGGTGGGTCACCACAATGGAATCTTTTCCTCCCGAAAAGAGGATGACCGGATTTTGAAACTGCGCCCATACTTCTCTCAGCACATATATGGCTTCCGACTCGAGTTCATCTAAATAGTTCAGATAATACTTGCTCATGCCTTTAATTCTAATTTATGTTGAATAGACTTATAAATTTCTTGTACCCCGTCTTCCACAGAGGTTCCCTCCCCTATTTCGATGTCCGGGGAATCAGGAGCTTCATAGGGAGCGGAAATCCCGGTCATATTGGCAATTTCACCTTTTCGCGCTTTAGCGTATAACCCTTTGACATCCCGGGCTTCACAGATCTCCAGAGGGGTATTGACGAAGACTTCCACAAAGTGGTCTGCCCCAACAAGCGAACGGATATTCTCCCGGTCCTCTTTATACGGGGCTACGAAGGCGGCCAAAACCACGACTCCTGCATCCACAAAGAGATTCGAAATTTCTCCAATCCTTCGAATATTTTCAGTTCTGTCTTCAGGGCTGAACCCGAGATTCTTATTGATACCGAGCCGGATATTATCGCCATCTAACACATAGGTTTTAATTCCTTTTTGGTGAAGTAATTGTTCCAGGGCATTGCAGAGGGTGGACTTGCCGGACCCGGAGAGTCCGGTAAAAAAAACGAGAAACGAATTATGTTCGTTGATTCGCCTTCTGTCTTCCCGGCTGATTTTGTAGCTATGCGCTGTTAAGTGCTTGTTCATATCCTTTCTTCCTTACTCTTTCTGCTGCCTAAACCATAATTGATATTGTACCACGTGCGTTCGTGCAGATAATACAATACCATTTTCGTAATAACTTCCACAGCGCCAATTTTAAGGCCTGTCAACGGATTCCCGGTAATAATCCACGATAGGACGATGGTGTCGAGTGTTCCAATAACCCGCCATGAAAGGGTCTTCAATATATGTCGTTTCTGGCTTTCAACCAATCGGATGCGAAACCAAAGGCGCTCGTGCAGGTAATACAGGACCATTTTTGTAACGACTTCGGAAAGTCCTATTTTCATACCCGTCAGGGGATTTCCTGTGATGATCCAGGAAATCAGCACTGTATCCAAAGTGCCTACGGCACGCCAGGTAAAGGTCTTGGCTATATGTCTCTTCCGACTGACATCACCCATAATTATCTACCTACCAGGAAATACGGGTTTAATAGATTTTCCTTGTTATATCGCAGGGGCTCGTCGGTGCCCCGAACCACAACTTTCAGCCCGGCCGCCTCCACAATGGCACTTCCGGCTGCCGTATCCCATTCCATAGTCGGGGCAAATCTGGGATAGACATGAGCCCTTCCTTCAGCGACCATACAGAATTTAAGCGAACTTCCCTTGGAGACGATTTCAATATTCTCATAGCGCTCCTGCATGGCTTTAATAAAGGCTTCGGTTTCGGCATTCATATGGGAGCGACTCCCCACGACCTTGAGAGTATCCGTGGCAGCTGCGGCAGGAATGAGCCTATCTGATTCCTGAAACAAAGCGCCAGAGAGTTCGTGCTGGTCATTTGCCAGGGTTTTATAGGCCTGGCCGCTCTCTACATCTCCGTAATACAATTCCCGGGTCACCGGAACATAAATCACTCCAAAAGTAGGCTTCCCATTCTTGCAAAGGGCAATATTTACGGTGAACTCCCCATTTTTCTTAATAAACTCCTTGGTGCCGTCCAGCGGATCTACAATCCAGCACGTGTCCCATTGTTTACGGGTGCTAAACTCTGTTTGTTTGTTCTCTTCGCTGATCACAGGAAATTCTGTCCTGCTCAAATACGAATTGATCACATCATTGGAGGCCTGATCGGCTTTTGTCAGGGGCGAATTGTCTTCTTTCTGAAGCACCTCAATCTCCGAGGAGGCCTCATAGATTTCCAATATGGCCTTCCCCGCTTCCAGGGCAGCCCTAATAGGGTATTGAAGGATGAATTTTTGAGTCATAAGGATACAAAAGTAATCTTTTCATCCAGCTCCTGCTGAATTCAAAGTAGGAGCCACGAATATAAGGCTATCTTCAAATATAGGGGTGGAAATGGTAAGGCAGTATTCCGGTTACCCTAACGGTTCGATTTAGTCAAACGCATTCTTATACCGCCATTTGTAGGCCAGGCGATAGATCTCCTCGTACATGGGGAGAATATTGTGGATGTCGAATTCACAGGCTACTTCGTAGGCCTGTTCCTTGAAGGTTTCCAGGAGTTTCTCATCCTGAAGCAGGGTGAGGGCATTTTTGACCATATCGTCTATATCGCCCACTTCACTCAGGAATCCGGTAACTCCATGCCGGTTGACTTCGGGAATACCCCCGGTATTGCTTGAAATTACGGCCACCTTGTTAATCATGGCTTCCAGGGCGGATAGACCAAAACTCTCCTTTTCTGAGGGTAAGAGAAAAATATCTGAAAAACAGAGAATCCGATCAATTTCATTGCTGTTCCCCAGGAACATCACCCGATTTGCAATCCCGAGTTTTTCAACAGTAAGCTCCGCATGCTCTTTTTCAGGCCCTTCGCCGATCATGATGAGTTTGGCCGGGACTTCCTTCTGAACGCGGTAAAACGTCTCAATGACATCCGGAATCCGTTTTACTTTTCTGAAATTACTCACGTGAGTGAGGATTTTTTCATCGTCCGATGCCAGAAGGGAACGTTGGCAGTCTGTATAACTCTGACCGTATTTTCGCTTGTCGACAAAGTTCGGGATCACATGGACTTCCTTGGTAATGTCAAACAATTCCAGGGTATCTTTTTTCAGACTCTCTGAAACTGCCGTAACCATATCCGATTTGTTAATACTGAAATTCACCGCGGTACGGTAAAAGGGATGGTTGCCCACCAGGGTGATATCCGTACCGTGGAGGGTCGTAATCATCGGGATGTAAATGCCCTCTTCCTTGAGCATTTTCTTGGTCATGTAACCCGCATAGGCGTGGGGAATGGCGTAATGGACATGGAGTACCTCAATGTCGTACATTTTAATCGTATCGACCAATTTACTGGACAATGCCAACTCATAGGGCTGATAGTGAAATAACGGATATTCGGGGACAAAGACCTCGTGGAAATGAATATTGTTGCTCAACAATTCCAGTCGCACGGGTTGCTTATAGGTGACAAAATGAATTTCATGGCCCCTCTGGGCCAATGCGATCCCCAGCTCGGTGGCCACAACACCACTTCCCCCAAAGGTCGGATAACAAACGATAGCAAGTTTCATATGGCCTAATTTACACTATAAATACGTCTTAGTTGATAAGGGAATCATAAATAGCCTGTTGAATACGGGAGCGCAGCCCGCTCTGAATCAACATAGTATTGGAGGAAGAGGGATAGGTGCGGTTCGAGAGAAAGACATAGACCAGTCCCGTTTCCGGGTCTGCCCAGGTAAAAGTACCGGTAAATCCGCTATGTCCGAAACTCCTGTGGGATACGCAGCCACAGGTGGGACCGGGTTCCTCGAGTTGGGGCTTGTCAAAGCCCACACCCCGGCGTACATTCTGATTGCAGAAATAACACTTGTTGAATTTTTCAACCGTCCGGGAATTCAAATAGCGCTTCCCGCCATAATAGCCTCCCTGGAGATACATCTGCATGATTTTGGCTACGTCGTTGGCATTGCTGAATAAACCTGCATGCCCTCCTACCCCGCCCTGCATGGCCGCGCCCATATCGTGAACATAGCCCTGTACAATTTGATACCGGAAATAATTATCCACTTCTGTGGGCATTATCCGGGATTTTGGGAAACGCTCCAGCGGTCTGTACGTAGTACTGTTGGCTCCCAGGGAATGATAAAAATAAGTATAGGTCAGTTCATCCAGGGAACTGTTGTAGGAGTCTTCGATAAACTTTTTAAATACGTAATAGGGTACATCGCTATAGCGGTACCGATTAGATTTGAGGCTTTGGCGCCCGATGCGATTATAGATAGAATCATTATAGGCATCGGATAGATACATCCGGTCCGCCACTTTTACAGAAAAACCGTCTGCAGGATTCGGGCGGTAAAAATCCGGGGAAGGCTTGCGTTCCTTATTAAGGGTATCGATATAAAAAGCAATCCAGGCCGGCAGGCGGCCATAATGGCTCAGGGCCTTAAGCACGGTTACGTCCCTCAGTTCCGTTTCCGCATAGTCCGGATTGAGTTCTCCAAAGGTGGTATCAAAACCGATACGCCCGGTCTCCTCCATTTGCATGAGCATCGGAAGGGTAGCCAGGATCTTAGTCAGTGAGGCCAAATCGTACAAATCAGTATTGGTTACATCCCGCTCCGAGTCGTAGGTCGGCTTCCCATAAGACTTTTGAAATACCACCTGCCCATGACGCGCAATAAGCACCTGTGCCCCTGGAAACATAAGAGAATCCAAACCAATCTGCATGAGGCTATCTACCATGGCAAGGCGCTGGGCATCAATACCCACACGTTCAGGGACGCTATAGCCCAGACGATTCAACAATTGGGTGGTCTGTCCACTGCCCACCGGAAACGAGGGATGTGCCGTAACCGGGAGCTTGCCCCGGGCTTCAAAAACACCAAACAGGAGCTCTGCAGCCACTTGCTGGCCGACGGTACTATTCTGATAGGCCATAACCACGGCATCCAGGCTGTCAAAGGACAGGACCTCCGATAGGATATAGGGTTTTGCAAACACCGTCAGGATGGTATTGGAGGTAGGCTGACGGGCGATTTCTTCCAGCCAAAACAACTCCTTCTCCGTGAAACTATGTTTTTTGTAGGGAGAGTCATTGGACTGATGCATCCCTATAATCACCAGGTTGTAATCTTTAAGTTTTCGGTTCAGCGTCCCGATATCGTTGGCCGTTACCTGATCTATTTCAGCATACTTCCTCAGGTGATCCAAAAACGGACGGTGGTCTTCCGTTCCAAACTTAACGTAAGCGATTTTTTTGTTGTCGAGGTTCTTGATCCCTATAAGGTCTGCCTGGTTCTTAAGCACGGTAATCGCCTGTTCCATGGCCCGCTCCCCGAGAAGCGCCGTTTGTCCGGAGTTCAGGGTTTCCGTGAGCTTCTCGGTTTCCACAGGCGCATATTGATGTAACCCCGCTTTGTACTTGGCATTCAGGATTCTCTTCACAGAACTGGCTATCCGGGTTTCGGATATCTTCCCGCTGCGATACGCCTCCAGAACAGCCGTATAGTCCGATTCCAGATCTTCCGGCATCAGGAGTAAATCATTCCCGGCCAAAAAAGCACTGAGGGAGGCGTTGCTGACTCCATCGTAACCTGTCACGCCTTTCATATTCAGGGCATCGGTACAAATCAACCCCTGAAATCCCATTTCATTGCGGAGTACATTTCTCAAGAGCATCGGAGAGAGGGAAGTCGGTTCCCCGGGGACCCCTGTCAGGGCAGGAACATCCAAATGGGCAATCATAACCCCATCCAATCCCTGAGAAATAAGGGCCCGAAAAGGCTCGAGCTCCACGGTGTCCAGACGCTGCCGATCGAATAAAACCTGGGGGAGCGCTTTATGAGAATCTACTGCTGTATCTCCATGCCCCGGAAAGTGTTTGGCCGTTGTCAGGATTCCAGCGCTCTGCATCCCCTTCATGACGGCCAGGGCATGCCCCCCAACCAAAGCCGGGGTTTCCCCGAAGGATCGATTCCCGATAATTGGATTTTCCGGGTTGGTATTGATGTCCACCACAGGAGCAAAATTCAGGTGTACCCCCATACGGCGCAATTGCATGCCCATCTGTCGACCAATATCCCCGAGCAGTACACTGTCCTGTATAGCGCCCAGCGTCATGTTCCAGGGAAAGGCATAGGTAGAGTCCAGACGCATGGCCAGTCCCCATTCGGCATCCATCCCAATAAGTAGGGGGATCTTCGAGCGCTCCTGAAGGGAATTTGTAAGCCTGGCCTGTACGTGAGGTGTTCCCTTGGAAAAAATAAGACCCCCAATCCCATATTGGGAAATCCATTTTTGGGCCTTTTCAAGCTCGGAGGTCTCCAGGGCCGGATCAGACGAAATCATGACCATAAAAAGTTGCCCCACTTTGGCTTCCGGGCTCATCTGGGAATACACAGCATCCACCCATTGCTCCTGTGCTGTGGTATCTGAAGTAATCAAAGGGCCGGATTGAGCCGTCCCCCACCCTAAACCAAAGAGCGAAAAAGCGATAACGGCAAATCTTTTAAATCCTCCCATTATTCATGAAATAATTCACTCGCGATATACCCCTCGAAAGTGTACAAAAAATTCCGGATAGTTGCCTAAAAAAAACGGCTGTGCCAGCTCTCGGCAGCGGGAACTTCCCAATTCTCAGTATAGTCTTGTTTATTGGCCACCAGGTTGTTGAAAACAATAGTCTGCCCGGAAACCGAACGCGCTTTAGCCATTTTCCTGAATTCCTCCAGCGGTTTATATGCCAGATATTCTCCCTGTTTGTAAGTAACATTCATCCGGTCCAGAAGTGTTACCCCATATTTAGCTTCCAGGTTCTGCAGAAAGTGTACGGAAGCATCTATACTGCATC
>CAKZOC010000043.1 GCA_937136025.1 uncultured Bacteroidota bacterium | reverse complement strand
ACGACGATCGCTTTGTGCAAGACCCGTATTTGCACTACAAATACGGGACACTCAACTTTCAACTCTCCGAACGCTCGCTGCTCAAATTCGGCTTACACCACTATGCCCAATGGGGAGGCGTAAGTCCTACTTTAGGGCAGTTGCCCGATAGCTTCAGTGACTTTCTGAAGGTTTTCTTTTCCGCTTCCGGAGATCAGAATTCCGACATCAACGAACAGCTCAATGTGCTCGGGAACCAATTGGGATCATGGCGTATTAAGTATCAATATCAAATGGATGAGGGGGCGGTTTCTGTATATTTCCAGAACATGTTTGACAATACCTCCGGCCTGGAATTCAACAATTTTCCTGATGGGGTATGGGGAGCCGTCGGGGAACTCCCTGAAAACAGCATCATAAAAGGTGTCCTCTATGAATATGTCCAAACCACCTGGCTCAGGGACAATGGCAACGGCCCCGGAGATAATTACTTCAACAATTCCATCTACCGGTCGGGTTGGACCTATTTTAACCGGGTCGTCGGAGTGCCCTTTATTCTCCCCGCCACTGAATTTCCCGGGATGATCAACAACAGGATTACCTCTCACCACTTGGGGGTTCGGGCCAACATCTCAAATGTGGACATCAAATTCCTGGGCAGCTACACCCAAAACCAGGGCCTGCGTGTGGAACCCTATGACCCTGTGGAAAACGTCTTCTACACCCAACTCCAAATGGAGTACACCCTGTGGGAGAAAATTCAAATAGGCCTCCAGCTAGGTGCCGACCTTTCCGATGTGAACGGAGAAAACTTAGGGGCCGGCCTGTCCTTGCGCTATGTCCTCAGTGAATCCTACAGGATGTACTAATCCTTCCTAAAACCGAAAAACCAGCCCCAGCAGTGGTCCGTTGGTAGCGGCATCCAGGGCGAAAAAGTTTGGCGTCCCTTCGGTGCCACTGCTGTAATCGGAATACAGGTATTTGTATTGCAGCATCAGGGTAAACACATCTGAAAACTGATACCCGACCCCCGGTTGCAGGTTATAGGTAAAATCAGATCCGAGGCCAAATCCACCAAGGTCCGCGCGCATCCCCAGGATGAAGTCGCCGGGCGATTTGTAGTAAATGCGGCCGCCGATTACCGGGTCAACCCAATTCTGGTCCCCGTTGGCCCCCACGCTGGCATCGTCGCGAAGCTGCAGGTCCAGTTTGAGGTTCCAGGAACGAATACCCGCATAGACATCGTACCATCCCCATTCTTTTTGAATCCGATAGCTCCCAAACAATTCGAAGATGGATTGTTTAAATTCGATGTCCAAAACCCCGCTCTCAGGGGTGTCGATGTCACTTCCGAGCTTCAGGTAGAAGTAATCCGCCATCAGCCCCCAATTCCCTTTATGTACCTCCCCATGGAGCATAAAAGCAAATTGCAGGTTTTTAAGAACATCCTTGAATTTGAGATCTACTTCCTGAGACTCCAGGGTGCCCAGGCGTGAATCTCCGCTCACACTCCCAAAGAACATATAGGGGGCCACGGTAAATTCCCAGTCAGATGGCGGGCGATCGGTCATCTCCTGTCCAAAAGCTAAATTGACGCCAAAGAGGAACGCCATACCTATTACATATTTTTTCATAAACGGGCTATTTAGTACTCTAAGTTACACCCTTTTCAAGTACGTTTTACGATTTTAAGGGTTTACTCCGGCACCTCAATCTCCTCCCCCCAGATATATTTTCCAAACCACTGCCAGTTGTGCCAGGTGGCCGCCAGGCGTTCTTTGGGTTTGGTGATGCCGTGGCCAAAACCCTTGTAGACGATAAGTCTGGATTCCACTCCCTGGTCGCGCAGGCCCTGCACGAGTTCATAGGCGTTGGCTATGGGTACGCGGCGATCGTTTTCCCCGTGCTGGATAAGGGTTGGGGTAGAGGCCTTTGAAATATTGGTCATGGGTGAGGTACGCTCATAGACTTCCATGTCTTCCCAGGGCGTGGCCTGCAGGTACTGGCGGGTAAAGGGGTGGATATCTGTGTTGACGTAATAAGTCACCCAGTTCGAGATTCCTGCTCCCACGGAAATGGCCTGAAACCGGTCCGAGTTGGTGGTCAGAAAGGCCGAAATATATCCGCCCTGGCTCCATCCCATAGACCCGATCCGCGACGGGTCGATCATTCCTTTTTCCTCCAGATACGCCACTCCGGAAAGCACATCCCAGGCATCTCCCACCCCCAGGTTCTTCACATTCAGGGATCGGAATTCTTCCCCATACCCGGCGGAACCCCTGTAATTGGGCATTAAAACCAGGGCGCCCTTGTTGAGCCACTGCACGATGGGATACACATAAGAAGGCACGGGCTGGGGCGTGGAAATCCCCGTCGGCCCCCCATGGATCACCACGAGCAGGGGATACTTCTTTGCCGGATCGTAATCGGCGGGTTTATGCAAGACCCCTTCAATCTCTGCCCCATCCTCACTTTTCCAGCGGATCACTTCACTTTGGGAAACCGCCCAATCCGAAATCTGATTGGAACTTGCAGTAATCCTATTCAGCTCTTTGAACTTGATATCGGCCATCCACGCCTCCGAGAGGCCGTCAAAGTTGCGGCCGCCAAAGGCCATACGATTTCCGGTCTTATCAAAATTCAGGCTCCAGACTTGCTGGGGTCCGGCTTCGAGGATCCGGGCTTTGCCCGATTTCGGGTCGATCCTGACGATGGGCCGGACCGTTTTTTGCCAGGCCGTCCCGTAGATCCCATTGGGCGTCCAGCTCAGGTTATTGATGTTTTCGTCGAAATCCGCGGCCAGCTGCTGATTTCCCGAACCGTCGATGTTTATCCGGAACAGCTTGTCATTCTTATAGTAATTCGACGTGCTGTCGTTCAGGTTGGACTGATACAGAATCGATTCCCCATCAGGAGACCAGTCCACCAGGCCGTCATAACTCGGGTTGGCTACCAGCGGTTTGTGGGTACCTGCAGCCACGTCAAAAATGGAGATGTCAGCTTTAAAAAAGGAATTTCTTAGCGGGTCCGGCTGATGCTCAAAAGCTATTTTAGAGCCATCCGGAGACCATATAAAATCGTTGATCGTGAAGGGGACACTGTCCAGCAATACCCTGGGCTCCCGACGGGAAGTAAAAAGGGAATCCTCCATCTGCTCGGGCAAAGGCATTTGTGTGAGCCACTCAGGGTTAAAGTCCACGACCCAAAGCCAATCCAGGGCGTACTCCCCGTCGTCCTCGGCAAAAGCCCCGTATTTCTTCTCCCGGGCCTCCGTCGCTTTCTCTTTGTCCTCTCCCTGGAGGAAAGCCAGCTGCCTCCCGTCGGGCGACCACTCAAAGTTCGAAACCCCTTCTGAAGTATCGGTTAGCGGAAAGGCTTCTCCCCCTCCGGGTCGCATCACATGGATCTGATTCTTGTCCCCCCTTTTGGAAATAAAGGCAATCCACTCTCCGTCCGGAGACCATTTCGGGTTACGGCTATCCGCCTCGGGGTTATAGGTAAGCGGGACAGGCGTGGCTCCATCTTTGGAGAGCCACAGTTCCCGGTCAAAACGGTTTTCAGACCAGTCCGTAGCCGACATTTCAAAAACGACATGCCGGCCATCCGGAGAGATGACCGGGTTGGAGACCGACTGCAGCGAGATAACCTCCTCAAAAGAGGGATTCTTTTGCTGGGCGGACACAAAATCCAGCAGTAAAAGAAGCAAAAGGTAAGTAGTAAGGGATTTTCCTGGAATCATGGAGACGTGTTTTTTAGTGTTTGAGAAGATATGAAATAATCCTGTGGCTCCTGCCTTCATTAGGCTGCTTTTGGGCTGTTCTCCCGGAGATAAGGGTGTTCTGCAGGAGATAAGTGTTCCAATACATCCCCGAGGTCACACGCCTGTTCTGTGTTTACCCGCCGGACAAGAACCCCAAAGGTCGTTCTGTCGTATCCCGGAGGTTCCAAAGCTGTACCCCGGCACTTCTGAGGGAACAAGACTTTTCCCTAGCGCCCGGAGTACACAAGACGGCTCCCTGACATCCCTGAAGCCAAAAGATTGCTCTGCTGTACCGGATGTTCCGAGGTACCGGTATTAAGGGCCGGCAGAGGGTAGATATACCTCCCGGTAAAAAATGGGGAAAGGTTTAATCCCTCCCATTTATCTAGTATCTTAGTAGGCCATCACCAAAACACGCGCCCATGGCTTCCCGATATCTCGATTTAGATACCCTTAAATTTTTACTGTACGACGTTCACAAACTGGAGGAGGTCCTGGGTCAGGAGCGCTTTGCCGACTACGATAGAGAATCCGTCGATCTCTTTTTGAATGCGGTTTCCGACTTCTCGGAGAAGGAACTCTACCCCTTTTTCCAGGAAATGGATGCCCGTCCGGCCCACTTTGAGGACGGGGAGGTACATGTACATCCTCAGGTTTCGGAGTATATGAAAAAGGCCGGGGAAATGGGCCTGGCTGCGGCCCTTTTCGATCATGAAGTCGGCGGCCTGCAAATGCCCAACAGTGTCGTGACGGCTGCCGCCTATATACAGGAGACGGCCAACAACCACCTCCCCGGATACATCGGGTTGACCTTCGGGGCGGCAGAGCTTATCCTGCATTTCGGAAACGACCACCTGAAAGAAACCTATGTGCCCCATATGCTTTCCGGCGCCTGGAACGGGACCATGTGCCTGACCGAACCCCAGGCGGGCAGTTCGCTTTCGGATATTGTGACCTCAGCGGTTCCCGAAGGAGATCACTACGCCATTAAAGGGCAAAAAATATTTATCTCCGGGGGCGACTACAAAGGCGTCGATAATGTCGTGCACCTGCTCCTGGCCCGCATAGAAGGTGCCCCTGCCGGCACCAAAGGCATTTCCCTTTTTGTAGTCCCGAAACACCGGCCGGATGCGGAAGGAAACCTTGTTTTTAACGACGTCAACACGGTGGGTGATTTTCAGAAAATGGGGCAACGGGGGTATTGTACCACCCACCTGTCCTTCGGGGATCAGAAAGACTGCCGGGGCTGGCTGGTGGGCGAACCCCACCAGGGCCTGAAGTATATGTTCCTGATGATGAACGGGGCGCGCATCGCCGTCGGGCGGGGGGCCGCAGCCATAGCCATGGCGGCCTATCGGGCTTCCCTGGCCTATGCCAAAGAACGGCCCCAGGGCCGGCCGCTGACCCGTACCGGGAAAAAGGACGCCTCGGAAGATCAGACGCTCATCATCAACCACCCGGACGTGCGGAGAATGCTCCTCACCCAGAAAGTCATTGTGGAGGGATCCTTAAGCCTTATCCTGCTTTCGGCCAAATATCAGGACCTCTCCCAAACGCACCCGGAGGAATCGGAACGTAAAAAATACCACTATCTGCTGGAGTTAATGACTCCTGTAGCCAAGACCTACCCGGCCGAAAAAGGCCTGGAAGCCGTCAGTAATGGACTCCAGGTATTGGGCGGCTATGGGTTTTGCTCGGATTTTATCCTGCAGCAGTATTACAGGGACATCCGCATATTCTCCATTTATGAAGGCACCACAGGCATACAGTCCATGGACCTTTTGGGTCGGAAAGTCACCATGGACAATGGGATCGCCCTCACCCACCTGGCCGGGGAAATGGGTAAAACCATTCAGGCGGCCCTGGCGATCGGAGATTTGAAATCCTATGCCGAAGCCCTCTCGGGGAAAACGGCCCTGATGAAAAAAGTATTGGGGTACCTGATGGGATATGCGGGGAAAGGGAATTTCGAACGCTTTCTGGCTGATGCTACTGTTTTTATGGACTTCTTCGGAAACATCCTCATCGGGTGGCTGTGGCTGGATATGGCCCTGGAGGCGCACAAGGCCCTTTCGGAAGGCAGATCCCGCCAGACCGAAGGTTTTTACAAAGGGAAGATTCACGCGATGCAGTTTTATTACACCTATGAACTTCCGAAAACCGAATCCCAGGCGCAGGTCTTGCTCAATACGCTGGCCCTGACAGTAAATGTGGAGGACGAAGTCTTTGAATAAGTTGGCAGTTGGCAGTGAAAAAAGGTTCAAAGTTCAAAGTTCAAAGTTTAAAAGGTAGTGGGTACGGCTACAGAGATAAGCATCAGTCGGAATGAACAAGGTAAATCATTCGACCTCCAATTCAATGTGGCCAACAAGTCGGAAACACTGCAATGCAATCTGAGAGTATTTTCAGGAAAGCGCGCCTTGCTCGAT
>CAKZOC010000042.1 GCA_937136025.1 uncultured Bacteroidota bacterium | reverse complement strand
TGGGAAAATGGCCTGTCCGGAAGCTATTACCTGAACGGATCGGATGTCCTGGCCCAACTGGCAAATGGGCCGCTTCAGAAATTACGTTATTATCAAAAAGAGGGAAAGGGGTGGAACTGGAAAGATTTTGAACTGGGCGAGCAGGAAGGGCACGTAACGATTTTGGCCTTTAACCACAGGACGGATCAAGTCATTTATCGGTACTCTACAGCCGCGAAACTTCCCGAGTACACATTGGCCACTCTGAAGGTCAATCGAAAAAATATGGCTCTGGAAAATTCGGTAACCCTCACAGCTCTCAATAACAAGCTCAAAAAGAAACCGGTTGCAAAATCCGAAATCATCTACTGGAAAGGGGCGAATGCCGAAGAAGTCAATGGCATTCTGTACTATCCCAAGAATTATGTGGCAGGCAAGGCCTATCCGCTGGTTCTGAGTATTCACGGCGGGCCCACAGGGGTAGATCAGGACGAGTGGTCGGAGCGCTGGTCTACCTATCCGCAAATCTTTACAGATAAGGGCGCCTTTGTGCTCAAGCCCAACTACCACGGATCCGGGAATCACAGCCTCGCCTTTATTGAATCCATTAAAAACGGGAAGTACTACTCTTTGGAAGAGGTGGACCTCTATAACGCGATTCAGCACCTGAAAAGTCAGGGATTGATCGACATGGAAAAACTGGGGATTATGGGATGGTCCAATGGAGCGATTCTCACCACCTGGATGACCCTGAAATACCCCGATATGTTTAAAGTGGCCGCTGCGGGAGCCGGCGATATTAACTGGACTTCGGATTACGGGACGTGTCGGTTTGGGGTCACTTTCGACCAGAGCTATTTCGGGGGGGCACCCTGGGACGACACCAACGGAAAACACTACAACGAATGGTACATCAACTACTCCCCTATTTTTGAGATCGAGAAAATCAAAACCCCGACCATTATCTTTCACGGCAGTGAGGACCGATCCGTGCCACGCGATCAGGGATGGGAGTACTACAGGGGGTTGCAACAGGTTGGGCAGGCGCCCGTTAAATTCCTCTGGTTCCCCGGACAGCCCCACGGGTTGCAAAAAATCACCCATCAGCTCCGGAAAATGAAAGAAGAGCTCGACTGGTTTAACACCTACCTCTTTAAGGACCAAAAACCGGAGAACGAAGCTTTTAAAAAGGACAGTCCCCTGGCTGGTTTGCTGACCATGCAAAAAAACCTCTCGGAAGACGGGTTGATCGGGACCTTGCAAAATGGAGTTCTGATCCCGCCCACGGTAGCCATGGGAAAAGATACCATCGCTATAGGCACCCACGAAGTCACCCAGGCGCAGTATCACGCATTCACCGGGAACTCCTATGACCGCCTCTATGCCAATGCTCCCATAACCGGGTTGGGCGCATCTGAAATCACGGCCTATCTCAACTGGCTGAAAGTAAAAACCGGGGCAACATATCGGCTGCCTAATGCCAAAGAGGCAGAGGCCCTGCATAAAAAAGCCCGGGAGGCATACAAAGAACAGAACAACCTCAACCACTGGGCCGGGTACGACCTTACCGCCCTGGACGTATCGGATCTAAAGGAAAAATTGCAGGAAATCCGCACGCCCCTGATCCGAAATTCCGGGCTCCATCCCATGGTAAAACTAAAAAAAGAGGTCATGGTATACGATCTTGGAGGGAATGCAGCGGAGTACTATCAAGCCGCTTCCGGTTTGAAAACTTATGACTATAGCGCTTATGATTTTGTGGACCCTGCAACCGAGGAAGTGATCGGCACTCCCGGACATACCGGGTTTCGCGCGGTAAAGGAATAACCCCTCATCTTACGGATAATTTCAAA
>CAKZOC010000041.1 GCA_937136025.1 uncultured Bacteroidota bacterium | reverse complement strand
GGCCATTTTCAACCCGGACGACATCCAGGACCATGCCACCTTTGAGAACCCCCACCAGTATGCCACGGGCATGGTTCATGTGTTCGTAAACGGCACTCAGGTCCTCCGTGAGGGGGAACACACGGGAGCGCTTCCGGGGCGTGTGGTCCATGGACCCGGTTGGAAACCGTCGCACTAAAAATTTCCTGAACTATGCGCCTCTCCATCCCTTTTTTGTTTTTGCTCCTGATTTCAGTTCCTGTATGGGCCCAATCTACCCCGCCGAATATTGTGATGATCGTGGTGGACGACATGCGCTACGACGAATGGGGCGGTGGCGGGCACCCGTACCTGCAGACCCCGCAGATCGATCTGCTGGCGAAAGAGGGTACCCAATTCAACAGGGCCTATCACGCGGTGCCCTTGTGCTCCCCCAACCGGGCGAGTATCCTCACAGGGCAATACCCTTCCCGGCATGGGATTATAGACAACACCGCCCGGAACCAGGCGAGTTTTATGCTCGACCTCTTCCCGAAATACCTGCAGCAGGCCGGGTACAAAACGGCCCATGTGGGGAAGTGGCATATGGGAAACAGTCCTGCGCCCCGCCCGGGTTATGATTACTGGGTGTGTATGGAGGGACAGGGAAGGACCTACAACCCGGTGCTTTTTGAAGACAATGCCTCTTATGTGGCTGAAGGGTATATCACAGACATTTTCACCGATAAGGCCATCTATTTTATTCAGGAAAATGCGGAGGGTCCTTTCTTCCTGTATATCGGACACAAGGCCATACATCCGGAGGCGGTACAGCGGGATGACGGCAGCACGGACCTGGATGTCCCCAAGGAGTTTATTCCTGCCCAAAGGCATGAGGGATTATACAAGGGGAAAACCTACAAAAGAAGCCCCTCCTATTCGCCCACTTCCAGTGTTGAGGAAGGAAAGCCCGTCATTCAAAATGCCTTTAGACTGCGCTCTGAAGCCCTGAAAAAAGACCCGAGATGGGCCGGCAGTATGGACCTCGGCATCGCAGAAAAAACCATTCAAACCCGGGCGGAGATGATGCTGGCTGTAGACGAAAGCCTCGGGCGGATTATGGCGGAGCTCCAAAAGCTCGGCATTCGCGAGAATACGGTGGTTATTTTTACCAGTGACAATGGATACTTCTATGGAGAACATGGGTTTTCCCTGGAACGCCGAATGCCCTATGAAGAATCCGTAAGGACCCCGCTCATTATTCGGCATCCGGGAATACCCAAGCCGGTGAAAACAGTTGACGGCCTGGCATTGTCTGTGGACCTGGCGGCCACGGCCCTGGATATTGCGGGGGTGAAGCATCCCGGCACGGTTCAGGGGAAATCACTGATGCCTTTACTGAGTGGCGAAAAAGATGAAATCCGATCCTCAGGCCTTATAGAGTATTACAGCAATGAGAATCCCTTTCCATGGACGGCCCAGCTGGATTACAGAATTGTGGTTACGGATCAGTTCAAATACATCAAATGGCTGAGGTTTGACAGCGCTGAATTGTACGATTTAAAGAAAGATCCTTATGAGCTGCAAAACTTGGTTCAGGACCCGGCCTATGCGGAGGTTCTGGGGGAATTGCAGGAACAGTTACGAGAGTTGCAGTTGGATGCGCTGGTGGTGGAGTAATGGGGGTAATCAACACGGAAAAATATGAAAGTATGACTAGCTCAGATCTTATGGGCAGTTGGCACAATGGTCGGGGGAGATGATACACTTCATATGAATGTATTTACATACGGATTTCCAGATTTCACAACAATTTATTTTTATTTCAAAGGTCTCTTTGTTGATTTATAAAAAATTCAACAGCGTATGAGACCTTTAGTTCCCTATTTTTTATTGTTAGTCTTTATTTTCAGTAGTTGTTCAAAAGATGATGATCCAAAGCGGTATAACCTCAGAGCCACTATTACTCCCGCAGAGAGTGGCACGGTTTCA
>CAKZOC010000040.1 GCA_937136025.1 uncultured Bacteroidota bacterium | reverse complement strand
GCCTATTTACGCATTCGTGTATTCAGGCTTTCCCTGCTTTGAGCGCGAACTTAACCTCCTCGCTTACCCCAATTACCTTAAATTCAACTTCCTACAAAACAACGATTAATCCTTCATCGGAGGGTAGGGTTCCCTGGCAAACTGCAGGATGAATAGCCGCCAATTCCCCTAAACCATTGACCTGTCTGAATTTGAGCCATGCTCTGGTCTTCTTCGCAGTGGTCATCAAGAAAGCGGAAGTCTCTTGTTCAAAACGATCCGGTCCCCATTCTTTTAATAGTTTCTGAATATGACCGGGAGCAAAGAAAAAAGCACTCCTTTCCTTTATTATTCCTCCTTGAGGTTTCGCCTGGGTCCAATGCGTGAGTCCGACATTGTGCGTGAATTTCATATTATCGCCCAAACGGGTATGCAGGGCCGCCAGCACTCTCGTATTGCCCGACATATCAACAATTACTGTCGGTATATCCATGTCGATACCTGTAATCGCATCATAACTCAGACAGAGGTCATAAATCCCTAAACTGTTCATCTTGTCCAGGTTGCGACCGGAGGTAATACCGATACAGGTTGGCGCCTCCGCATCTGCCTGTAAGGCATAGCCTAAGCCAATACTGGTTTTGCTCGAAGCGCTGAGGATAATAATTTGTTTTGCCCCGTGCCAATTCACCTCCTTTAAGGCATTCCACAGGCAAAAAGAGGTCACCAGCAATGGAAATAATAGCATTCGCTCCCGATCAAATGCCGGGTTGTACTTCTTTTCTTGAAGTACTCTTTGATAGCTATTATATCCCTTGGGGAGTTTAGCGCGATGTGCAGCGCCATCTGTAAAACGACTTTCAGAAATGCCTGCGGGGGTCATTTTTACATGCCTGGCAGGTGGAAAATAACCAAATAAACGGTCCCCGACGGGAATTCCCTCCGCCTTTGACTTCACGACTTCTGCAAAGCCCCAAACAGGGATCACGCCCCATCGTGCTGTGTTTTCTCCCACAGGTGGGAAGAACTGCCAATAGCCGACCATATCCGCAGCTACGGCATAGGTAATGTTATTCGCCGTATAGGCGAAGCTTTCTACCTTCAACAATACGTCTCCCTTTTTCAGCTCCAAATTGGTGTCGGGGATCTCTGCAATGCGATTCTTAAAAAATACATCTTTGCTGACCTCCAGCTGTGGGTTCTTCATCGAAGCCTGACCACCGGTATCCAACCCTCTTTGTAACTCCTGCAGTTTTAGCATGGCGGGTACACTGTACTTTCGCATCTTGTTCAAAATGGCCATTTTTTTGGCATCGCTTTTATCGACGTTCACGAGCAATTTGCTATAACCGTCCAATCGATTATTACGCACCCACTCTCGCAACGGTTTATCCTGGGACCAAATAAATTGATTGACCATTTGAGCTTCTGTCATTGAAATCCAATCTGTATCGTGATTGGGCAGGGGTACTACCTGACACAACTTGTTTTTGGTATCCTCATCTTCATAGTTTGCTTCCACATACGCGATGAATGATGCGCTAAAAACGGGTTGGTACGAACGCACGGTTTGCGGAGTTATCAAATCTCCCTCGAATACCGTTTTAATAGCTGCATTCGATATGGCCGATGCCGAACAATCTACATGGACATGCCTTGTGGTAGTAGGAATTGTACCCTTTTCAAGTACAATTTGATTTTTTTCTATTCGCTTAACACGGCCAAGACGAATACTATTTTTAACGCTCTGTAAGGCGTCCAGTTCTAAAGGGCTGACCGTTGCCCCATGGAACATAGTAGGTCTGACCGTTTTGTCAATTCGTAAAAGTACGCCGGCTTCTTCCAATTTATCGAAGATGTCCTGTACTGAATTCGCTTCTGTAATTGCGATGGACTGATTGGCAATGGCACCGAAGGTGGTGTCGAAAAACTCCTCTGAAGGTTGAATAGTTTGTCGATTGATCAACCAGGCATCGCGAGAAACTATCCAGGTAATATGATCGGGACTTACATTGTTTTCCAGCAACCACAGGCACGCATCAATACCTGTTTTACCTCCACCGATGATTACATACTTTGCGGAGTCAGTCTCTGTTTCAGGCAACTCGTTTATAGGTATAAAAACGACTCCATCTTCCACCGCAAAGTTAGGCGTGTGGGTGGCAGGAACACTTGTTTTCAAGTAGGTGCAGTCTACTATTTTTTTATGGACTTTTATCTCATATTTTTCTCCCGTGGTTTCTGATTCAAATTCACAGTTTCCTAAATAGTTACAGGATGGAAAATACTGTACACGACCTGATGGCAGGAACCTTTCACGCATCACTTCTTGAAAATAGGTACTCACTTCAGAGCCTGTGGCCAAACTGAGCAATCCTCTGTTCAAACCTGTCTTATCTTTATTCCCATTACTCAATTCTTTAGAGCTTACCCCATAGAATTGACTGGGTTGATGCAGGCTTACGAAAGGGTAAGCTACATTCCAATGCCCTCCGGGCTTGGCATAGCGGTCAACAATGGTGATTTGGGCATCCGTTTCACTGAGTAAGGTGTCTGCGAAGGCCATACCGACAGCACCACTACCTATAATTAAATAATCTGTTTCGAGCATTGATGGGTTTTTGAATATAGTAGGAAAAGCACATTTTGAAGGATTACCGGGTTAATGGACTCTCTTTCAATATGAAGTGTAACAACTTTAAAAAAACTTAATCCTTTAAAATACGACATAAAATCAAATGAAAAAATTTCTAGGGCTAATTGTATTAATCACCTTATTTACTGCGTGTTCTTCAAGAACTACACTAACAAATGAAGAGATTATTCAAAAAATCTCAACGGACGAATTACAAAAGCATGTCGTTGAATTAGCAGATGATAAATACCAGGGCCGTGCCGCCGGATATAAAGGTGAGAAAGAAGCTGCGCTTTATATAGCCAGGCATTTCGAAAATATCGGATTAGAGCCCCTGAATAAGGATTCAAAGAGTCCTGCTGGCTATTTTCAGGAATTTGATTTTGAAGTCTTAGATTCAACTAAGCCATGGGAAATCTTATCATCACAGAATGTTGTTGGTTTCTTGAAGGGGACCGAAAAACCCATTGAATATATTGTAATAGGTGGGCATCATGATGGTCAGGGGATGATTGGTCAGGCTGATTATGGACGCAGTAGTCCAGAAGATTTAGAAGTGGATTCTATCCGGGCTTCAAATGATAAAATTTGGAATAGTGCCGTAGACAATGCTGTGAGTATTTCGGCGATCATAGAAATGGCGAGAGTTCTAAAAGAAAACAATATAAAAACAAAACGATCAATAATCTTTACAACATTCAGTGCTGAGGAAAATGGATTGAATGGTTCTGCTTTTTTTGCGAATGACCCTCCGGTTCCGATTGAGAACATTAAGGCAATGGTTAATCTGGAAAAAATCATTGGTGATCCTGATGCAGAGTTTCTTTATGTTTCATACGGCACAAATCCTGTATTCGAAGAAATAAGAATAGAAACGGATAGTCTGAGAGGACTAAAAATGACACCATTTTATCCAGGGATGATAGCAAATACCGATCACTACGCCTTTGGACAAAGAAGGATACCAACCATTACAATGGGTACAGGCAGCAGAAAATATGTACATACATCGTTAGACCATGCTGACGGATTAAACTATGATTTACTAAATCAGCGGACTCAATATATTCTTTCATATATAATGAGGTTAGTGAATGCTGACAGCGACTTCAAATTCGCCGGAAGTTTAGATGGGCTGTTGGGAGTGACAGGAGGTCAGGCTAGTGAAGAAGAAAAAAGGATTAAAAACTTTAATGGTGATGTAGCATTTAAAATTTCAACTGTGGTGAAAGAATCTCATGGATATAATGCGGATTTAAAATCTGGGGATTTGATAATAGCCATCGATAATAAGCCCCTTAAGCGCAAATCATTCTATACAGGTCTTGAGGATTTAATAGGAGATGTCACAGAAGAGACCATTGGAGAGGTTGAAAAAAGTAAGGTAACACTTCGGCTTATTCGAGGAGATACAGTAATTGAGAGAACCATACTGCTGAAATGACCGTAATTGCTAGGTGATATTACCCTAAGGCGAACGATAAGTTGACGGTGCGATCTGTCTTTATTATCGCTCCGGACCGCACTATAAAGCTTATTTTGACGTATCCGGCTTCCACTTTGAAATGGTCACCGGATGTACCTCCAATCAATGACTTAACTCCGAGAGGGTCCGTTGTTCTTTAATGGCTTCCAGGGCCAGACTGGTCCTTGAATTCAGCAGAAAATTTGCGTCGTGATTGTTTGCTCATAGCTTTAGTAAATTTAAGCGGTTATTTTTAACTAAACCTCTGGTCTAAATAATGGGGAGTATTACACGCCACGTATAAAAATCCTTATGATTATTTTGTCTTTAACGGAGACCTACATTGGGATAAAAACTTCAGAAGACTACTCACAATACTAATGCTGCAATGCTCAACGGGAGCCTAGATGTTTTTGGTGAACATATTCACTAAAAAGAATTACATTTGGTGAATAACATCACTAAACGTTATGATTAAACGAATCCTGGAGGAGAAAATCGCCCAAAAACTGGATAAAGGAAAGGCAATTCTGGTTATTGGGCCCAGACAAGTTGGAAAAACGACATTAATCAATTCCATTTTGGAAAATAGGGCACATCTGTTTTTGGATGGTGATGATTCCACCGTAAGAAATCTATTGACCGATCCCAACACCGAGCAATTAAAGAGCATTATAGGCAACCATAATACTTTGTTCATCGATGAGGCGCAACGTATTGAGAATATTGGACTGACCTTAAAAATCATTACCGACCAGTTCAAAAACACACAACTATTAGTAAGCGGTTCTTCAGCCTTTGAACTGAACAATCAGACCAGTGAGCCATTGACTGGTAGAAAATGGGAGTACAAATTGTATCCTATTTCCTGGCAGGAATTGGAGGATAGTATTGGTTATGTAAAGTCAGAGCAACAGCTCGAATTGAGAATCCTTTACGGCATGTACCCCGATGTCATCAATAATCTCGGGGAAGAAACTGAGGTTCTTAAACAATTGACCAACAGCTATCTGTACAAAGATATTTTAGCATTCAGTGGAATACGCAAGCCCCAGGTGTTGGAAAAGTTACTTCGTGCCCTGGCATTGCAGTTGGGCAGCGAGGTAAGCTACAACGAACTTGCCCAATTGGTGGGCGTTGATAAGAACACCGTTGCTAACTATATCGAAGTTCTTGAAAAAGGGTATGTGATTTTCAGGTTATCAAGTTTCAGCAGGAATCTGCGGAACGAAATAAAGACCAACCAAAAGATTTATTTCTACGATACAGGGGTGAGAAACGCCATCCTTGGGAATTTCAACCTGTTGGATAGCAGAAGTGATAAGGGGGGACTCTGGGAGAACTTCTTGATAGCCGAGCGCATCAAGAAACTAGCCTACGATAGTTCTTTGGCCAAGTCTTATTTTTGGAGAACAAAACAACAACAGGAAATTGATTACGTTGAAGAAGTCTCAGGAAGAATTACCGGCTATGAGTTTAAGTGGAGTGAAAAAGCCAAAGCAAAGCTTCCCAAATCTTTCATCGAATCTTACAATGCGATAATTAAAGTAATCCACAGAAATAATTTTAGGGAATTTGTTTAGTGTAGATACGCCATTTTTAGGGCGGCTTTCCTGTCAAAGTTAGAAATGGAATGTTGTTGTAAGAAAACCAAATCCATTATTCAGTTAGTCCTTGATCGAAAATTCTAAAAAAGTAACACTGTGACCTTTTTTAAATTAGGTGTTACCGATTTGTGACCTTTTGATGGAATTTAGGCAGTTTTAATGCGGTTTGGTGGGTTTTGGATTCGGTTGCCTCTTTTTTCTTTCCACACTTCGGCTTGCCTACTGCCACTGCCTGCTGCTCCTGCAAACTAACAAAACAGGATTACGTCGCTTTACTCCGTGATCCTGATGGCGCTTCGTATTCTACA
>CAKZOC010000039.1 GCA_937136025.1 uncultured Bacteroidota bacterium | reverse complement strand
GATAGTCAGACTAAATCCTATATGTGGCTCTATCAAAGCGGTAGTCTTGAGCCTGAACATCCCATTGTGCTCTATGATTATCAGCCTACCCGTGCAGGTGAGCATGCCAGGAACTTTCTATCCGGCTTTAAAGGTGTCGTTCAGTCGGATGGCTTTGCCGGTTACCATGTGCTGATTAAAGACAATGGCGATATTGTCCTGATTGGCTGTTGGGCTCATGCCCGACGCAAGTTTGATGAAGCCTTCAAAGCACTGCCTGCTAAAGCCCAACAAAAACCCGGCATGGCGCAGATGGGACTGGCTAAAATCAGAAAACTTTATGCCATTGAAAAAGAAATTAAAAATAAAAGGAACACTCCTTTACGAATCGTTAAAATTCAGATTACCCCCCGATTTATCTGGTCAACCTCCTTGTTAAAAGACTCGGGCGTCCTGCCGGAAGTTTTATGTCTGGCCTAAAAACGACGTTCCGGATCAAAGGCTTCCAAATTCATAGAGGGCTTTTCCCCCGATATTATTTCGGTGATGAGTTTTCCTGTGACGGGCCCGAGACTCCAACCCATCATGGCGTGACCGGTGGCCAGACACAAATTCTTCCAGGAGCGCACCCTGCCGATGTACGGCAAGCCGTCCGGCGTGACGGGTCTCAGGCCACAGGCCGCACCCTCAAGTTCGGCGGACTCAATTTTAAAGGTGTCGTAGTATTGTTCGGTGAGTCGGGCTATGGCCTCCACGCGGTTTTTTCGAATTTGATGATTGATTCCCGAGAGCTCCATGGTCCCTGCCAGTCGCGTAAAGCCGTCCATGGGTGTAATGGCGACTTTGGCCTCCATCAGAATGGCAGGAATTCGAACCGGTGTAGGTCTGGCCACATCAATTCGGTATCCTTTGCCCGCCTGAAGTGCAAGCTTCACCCCGAGTTGTTTACTCAAAAGAGGACTCCAGGCCCCGGAGGCCATAACAACTTCGTCAGCTTCAAAAAATCCTTGAGATGTCTGTACTCCCGTCAATGTATTGCCACTGGATGCAAAACCTGTAACTGCAGTCCCGGTATGAATTTCAACCCCCACCTGAGGCAGGAAGGATTTGAAGCGCTCCATGAGCTGTGTGGGGGTGGTATGTGCATCGCATTGGTAGTGAATGCCCCCCTGAATATCACTGTTTAAACCGGGTTGTAATTCTTGAATTTCAGCTTTATTGAGGGCTTGGGCCTCCAGACCCAGACCCTGGACGCGTTTCATCACTTCCATTTCCTCTGCTCCTAATGCCTGCGTTTTAAAGAGCATCAGGAGTCCCTTTTTCTCCAGCTGGAAATTTCCGAGATCGCCACTCTGATGAATCCCTTCGTATAGCGCTTTGCTCAGCACATTGATCCGGGCGATAATCGGAATGGCACGCTCGACTTTTTCACGGGTGGAAGACCTGTGGAAGTACCAGGCCCATTTCAGGAAATCGGGATCGAGGCGGGGTTTAAGGTAAAAGGGACTGCTGCTGTTAAACATATACTTCAGCCCCTTAGCCATCATTCCCGGGGCAGCCAGCGGAACGATATGACTGGGCGTCAGATAGCCGGCATTGACATAGGACGCACCCCCGGTCATTTCAGATTTATCCAGTACAACTACCTGATGTCCTGCTTTTTGAAGGTAATAGGCGGAATTCAAGCCCATTATTCCTCCACCGATAACGACGACATTTTTTGCCATTTTTAAGCCAGATAATAAAAACTAATGTACGGATTCAGTTTGAATTCTTAAGCCAACCTCACCCTCCTTTTGAGGTGCCTTCGCACGACTGGGGTACCTTCGCTGCGCTCGGTGCTCCATGGTGCTCCCGCCTGAAAATGCCAAAACCCTCCGCCGCAGGAGGCGGCGGTGTTTTTTGTTTCCCGTCCGCTTACAAAAGCGAGCTTTTGCCGCGTTCTGGAAACAAAAAACCCACTCCTGATCGGAGTGGGTTTTGGCGCTTTAAGTGACCACGACTGGAGTCGAACCAGCACGTCCGTAGGACACTACCCCCTCAAGGTAGCGCGTCTACCAATTCCGCCACGTGGCCGTGAAATTAGCGGGACAAATATAACCCCCTTTTTGGGACACACAAAGACCTCAGGGAATAAAAATGAAAACAACTTTGTGCCCTTAGGACTCCCTTTGAAAGTGAGTGGCAGGGCGGATTGCCTGAAAGCATTGCACCACCCCTATTCTTCAGGGCTCCAAACGGCCTTTATGGAATGCGTTCAAGGGATCGAGAAGGGGGCGTAATAATTGGCAGGGATGCGATAAATTGCCTAAATTTCTATTTCATTTCGCTTACATCCTATGAATTTCATCGATTACTATAAAGTCCTGGGAATTTCCTCAACGGCTACGGCCAAAGAGATTAAGACGGCGTACAGGAAACTGGCCCGAAAATACCATCCGGATCTGAACCCCAACGATTCGGCCGCGGAACTCAAGTTTAAACAGGTTAACGAAGCTCATGAAGTGTTGTCTGATCCTGAAAAACGAAAGAAATACGATCAGTATGGGAAGGACTGGATGCATGCCGAACAGTTTGAAAAGGCCAAAGAATCCCGTCAATCAGGCAGGGGCTCCGGGCAGTATACCTATTCCTCCGGAGACGAAGGAGACTTCTCCGATTTTTTTGAATCCATGTTCGGGGGTTTCAGGCAGGGAGGTCAAAGTCAGCGCCGGGGATATAAGGGTCAGGACTTCAACGCCAACCTCCAACTGGATCTCAGGGAGGTCTATCAAACGCACAAACGTACACTGACCCTGGGGGATCGCAATATCCGAATCACCATACCGGCCGGCATAGAAGACGGGCAGACCATACGGATCAAGGGATATGGCGGCCCGGGGATTCATGGAGGTCCGAAAGGCGATCTCTACATCACATTTGAAGTCCGTAATTCCACGCCCTTTCGCCGGGAGGGAGCCAATCTTTTTAAAACCCAGGAGGTGCCTTTGACTACGGCCGTCCTCGGAGGGGATTTAATGGTGGACACCTTTGATGGCAAGGCGAAACTTAAGGTAAAGCCATTGACACAGAACAATACCCGGGTCAAACTTGGAGGCAAGGGCTTTCCAAAATACAAAAAAGAAGGGGAGTTCGGGGACTTGTTTATCACCTATCAGGTCGCTTTACCCAAGGAGCTTACCCCGGAACAAAAAAGCCTTTTTGAAAGTTTAAAAGGCACAAAACTTTAGTTCTATGAATGTGAAAAAGTATATTTCCATCACAGATTTCTGCAGGGGCCATGCCCTTGAGGAGTCTTTTATCTATTCCCTTCACGAGATTGAACTTATTGAAATCAGACAGGTAGAGGCAAAACCTGTGATTCCCAGGAGGGACTTACGGAGATTGGAACGACTCGTTCGCCTGCACCGGGATCTGGAAATCAGCCCTGAAAACCTGCTGGCCGTGGATCACCTTTTAGATCAGGTGGAAAGCCTGCAGGAGGAAGTCCTGGCATTGCGACGCAGGCTCAACCGTTGGGAGTAGCCTCGTCTTTAAGTACCTTGAATAATCCGGCCATCCTCCATCTCCAGTATGCGGTCTGTACGCCTTGCAAAGTCTTCATCATGGGTCACTACCAGAAGCGATAACCCTTCTTCTTCCCGGAGCTGTTTAAAAATCTGAAAGACGTTTTCCGAATTGTAACTGTCCAGATTACCGGTGGGCTCATCCCCCATAAGAATGGCCGGGTTGTTAATCAGGGCCCGGGCGATGGCAACACGTTGTTTTTCACCTCCGGAAATCCGGGAAGCTTTTTTATCGGCCAGTTTATCAATATGAAGCATACGAAGTTTTTCCATGGCATCGTGGCGAATCTCTTCATCTGATTTCAATCCGAGTTTTAGCGCAGGAAGCATCACATTGTCCAGAACACTGAATTCCAGTAAGAGGTAGTGAAATTGAAATACGAAACCGATATACTCATTTCTAAGACGCGCGAGATGTTTATGCGAGCTTCCGGTAATGAGTTTGTCTTTGAGGTATAAAGACCCTTCATAGGCCGTGTCCATAGTCGACAGGATATAGAGCAAGGTGGATTTTCCGGAACCCGATTTTCCGATAATACTCGTGAACTGCCCTTCCGGAAGTGTAAAGCTGATGTCTTTCAGCACATGATACTCTACGGGTTTTGTAAAGTATTTATCGATATTCCGAGCTTCAAGAACCGTCTTCATAACTCAGGTTTAGTTGCCCCGGATGATTTGTACCGGGTCGATTTTTCGGGCTTTAGCCGAGGGCAGGTAGCCCGCGATAAAGGTCGATAAGAGCGCAAATGTAATACCGATCAGGTAGTACATGGGATTGTGGTTTACCGGGAAAGTGTCGATGGTGGGTAAGGCTTCGGTTTCAAATGGCAGGGAATCGATCAGGTGGCTCAGTCCAAAACCGAGGAGCAGTCCGGAAAGCCCACCGATCAAACCGATTAAAAGGGCCTGACTCATAAAAATATTTTGCACATCCAGGCCTGAGAACCCCGTGGCTTTGAGAATGGCAATATCATTCATCTTCTCGTAGATCAGCATATTGAGAATGTTGTAAATCCCGAATCCGGCCACAATCAACAAAGTGATGGAGACGGCATAGGTTATCAGGTTGCGGATGGTGGTCCCAGTTTCGAACTGAGCATTGGCATCTTGTATATCCCGCGCCTGAACTTTATACTGGGCCTGGAGTTGCCGGGCCATCGCCGGGGCTTCCCGGACGTCGGCCAGTTTAATGTGGATATCGGTGATATAGTTGGAGGCTTCGCCCATAATCCGTTGGGCATTTTGCACGGTGGTGAGGCTTTGGGTATTGTCGATGTCGGCCAATCCGCTCTGGTATATGCCCACGATACGCAGGGGGAATACAGCTCCCCCGGGAGTACTTACCTGAACCCGGTCTCCCATGCCCAATGACATTTTCTCCGCCAGACCGATGCCCAGAATCACCCCATTATCTGAATTTGCAAGTGCCTGGGCACTGCCTTGTACGATATAGTCGCCCAGATTTGAAATTCGTTCTTCTTCCAGAATATCCATACCTACAAGGACTCCGCCCAGGTTCAGGGCTCCGGAGAGGTAGAAGATCTGAGCCCGGACCTGGGGGGTTACCCCGACGACGTCTTCACGGGATTTTAAATTTTTTAAAATGGGTGGGGCATTGTGGATTTTCAGTTGCCCTTTCCGGGGTTTTACCGAGCGGATTTGGAGCAGGTCTGAATTGAAAAGCGCATATCGGTTTATGGGCTGTACCTCGCTCGGCTGTACTTCGTTGTACAAATGGATGTGGGGGGTTTGATTGAGGATCAGATCATCGAGCATGCCGTTGAGCCCGGTCATAAAACTCACCAGGGTTATATAGGCCCCTATTCCGAAAGTAACTCCCAAAGCTGCCGTGATTGTAGATTTCATCTTGGTTAGCAAATGGGTTCGGGCAATACTCAGAATAAGCGGCCATTGTTTCATTGTTCCGGCCTTAAGAGTTCCGTAGTGGCATCAATCCCCTCCCGGATTTCAATCCGGTCCAGGGTTTCGATCCCGCTTACTATTTTGCGCATTCCCTGGGTGGTTCGCACGCTATCGCTCCCCACCAGATAGTCTTTGGGAATGGTCAGCACGTCTTCCCGTTGGGCAATGATGATATTCGCCTCTCCCGAAAGGCCCGGATACAGGATATCCGGAGCCTTTTCAAACCGGGCTTCAATCGTAAAGGTCTGGGAGCGCTCATCTTTTTGGGGGTATATTTTTGTGACCTGGGTTTCAAAAACGATCTCCGGGTAGGCGTCGAGTGTGACCAGGGCGAGTTGCCCTTCCTGTATCTGGACAATATCGATTTCATCGACGAGCAATTCCGCCAGGAAAACGTCGGGACTGCCCAGAAGGGCGAGCGGTTCATTGGGAAGTACTCCCTCCCCGGGTTCTTTGTACAAGGCGTAGACCTCCCCCTTAATCGTACTGCGAAGAGTATAGTCAGAAGTCTTCACGACACTGGACTGATAGGTATTCTGCGCCTGTATCATCAGAGATTTAAGATCTTTCTGAAGGCGGGTGTATTCGCTGCGCAAGCGTTGCAATTGATTTCGGGAGCGCTCAAAGGCCAGTTTTCGGTTCTCAAAATCAGAAAGGGAACCAATTTGCTGGGACCAGAGTTTTTCCTGCCGTCTGAAATTAATGGAATCGTCCCGAAATGTAAGTTCTGCGGTTTGAATTTGTACCTCCAGGTCTTTTAGTGGGGTGGCGGCTCCCGAATAATTTTGCCGGGCCAATTCCATTTGCAGTCGGGCATTCTCAGCACTGAGGCGGGGCGTAGCATCCGTCAGGTGCATCAATGGAGCGCCGGGCAGAACGGAATCCCCTTCCTGTACAAGGTGTTTCTCTAAAATCCCGCTGACAGACGCGTACACCCGGTACATGCTATCCGGCCAAACGGTTACCGAAGCATACACCGAGGCGGTTATATTGCCTTTTTCGGGTCGTATGGGCTCCTGCCCCGGGCCACAGGAGGTGAGTAAAATTACCAGAAGTCCTATGGAAAAAAAACGCAGAGCAGGTGTGTTGGGGCGGATATTACCCGGGGATTGCATTTTAAAATGTCCGGCAGCGCTGTGATTTAAATCCTGCAAGTACGCCCTTTTACCGGGTATACGGGGCGCGATACATGCCCAGGGCCGGCAGGATCTGTACATCCGAAAGTACATCTCGCGTATTGGGATCATACTATTATTTTAAAGGGCAGGCCTGAGCCATACGTACCAGCCGGTTCTATAACAAGGGTTTGAGTTCCTCCAGAAGGGTGTGCTTGGGCAATACCCCTGATTTTCGCCAGCGAATTTCCCCTTCCTTAAAGAGAATCATAGTCGGTACCCCACGAATCTGGTATCGTCCCGCGATAGCTGCATTGCTGTCCACATCGATTTTCAGGACTTTAATCCGATCCCCTAACTCGGCCTTAACCTCTTTCAGAATTGGGGAGAGCATTTTACAGGGACCGCACCAGTCTGCATAAAAATCGATAAGGACAGGGGTTTCAGACTGAATAAGGGTATTGAAAGAACCTTTCATCCGTTGCTATTTATAGTTTTAACAGTTCATGGAATGTGCTAATAACCCTTTCTTTATGCGTTCTGCAATTTGAGTTTCCGCGTTTGAAAATCGTTGATTTCTGCGGGTATTGAAAAGTGTTATGGCTTATTTCATGTTTTAAAAATGTATTCTTAAAAGTAAACATTCCCTCCGGGATATGACAATGATGTATATCATATGGGCGCCCCCCGGCTTTTCGTATCTTTAAAAGAATCCTAAAATGCATTGCCATGGGGTATCGAATCGCCATTCCAACAGATTTTTCTAAAAATGCGGATAAAGCTGCACGTTTCGCCCTGGACTTATTTTCCGGGCAAGCCTGCCGGTTTTACCTGACGCACACCTATACCCCTGCATTTTTCAGAGCTGAATATTTGCTGCACAGTCCCGGGCAGATCGGTCTCGGGGACTTGTATCAGGAACGGGTCATGAAAAAACTAAAGAAGCACAAAATGACCCTTCTCAAGCATGCAGATCAGCAGCATGAGATTATTCCCCATGCCGCATTTAATTCCCTGGCAGAAGAACTTGAAGATATGGGTAAAAAAGAGGCTCTGGATCTGATAATCATGGGTACACAGGGCGCTACAGGAGCTCGGGAAGTATTATTTGGCACGCATGCGGTTCAGGTCCTTCACAAGGCGAGCTGCCCGGTGCTGGTCGTCCCTGAAGGAGCCGAGGCAGGGGCCCTGGAAAATCTCCTTTTTCCAACTGATTTTAAACCGGATTACGAAAAACTATCGCTGAAGTTCCTCAAATACCTCCTCGAAAAACCAGAGGTAGTACTGCACGTGCTACACGCCTATACCCCTGCCGATGCAGAACCTGAACGCGAGAAAGGAAGGGCGCAACTTCAGGAATTACTCGAGGGATATTCCTGGGAATTGACCGAAACGGCCGAAGGCGATATTGTCGGGGCCATCAATCGCTTTGCCCGGGAGACTCCGATACAGTTGTTGCTTTTGGTCCGCAATACGCATACGTTTCTGGAGAATTTACTGGTAACCCCGGTCATCGACCAAATTGGGTTACATGCGCGGATTCCGTTTCTGGTGATTCCCCCTGCCAGGGATTGAATAACACAGAATTATAGCTAAATCATATAAACCTTAAAAAAATAGTACCATGAAACAGATAGGTATATGGATGGACAAAAAAGAGGCCTTTGTGGTATCGGTAAACCAGGGAGAGACCACAATGCACACAGTGCCTTCAGATCTGGAATTTTTTCATCCCAAAGGGGGTTCCCGCTCGAAAACCCGTTGGGGCCCACAGCAGGTGGTCCATGACAGCCGGTACACCGAAAGGGAAACCCATCAGCTTCGGGCGTATTACGACCTTCTTGCGGATGAACTGCGGGAGGCAGATGCGATCGTGCTTTTCGGGCCTGCAGGAACTAATGCAGAGTTTAAAAAACGCCTGGATGCAGAGTATCCGGCCATTGGAGCCCGGGTACGAGACGTCCTGACGGCAGACAGTATGACCTCCAATCAGGTACAAGCCCTGATCCGGGAGTATTTTGAACCATAAGCTTTTGTAAGGGTGTCGTATTATGGCCGGTAATCCAAAAATCGTCAAAGCCTCCGGGGAAAGGGTGCCATTTTCAGCCGTGAAACTGAAGAAATCCCTCTCGCACAGCGGAGCCCCCCCTGAGTTGGTCGATACTATTGTCCGGAAGGTAACCCAGGAGGTCTATGAAGGTATGCCCACCAGTAAAATATACAATCGCGCTTTTGCCCTGCTCAGAGCCTATCGGGAGTCATGTGCTTCCCGATATAAATTAAAGCAGGCTATCTATGAACTGGGTCCGACAGGTTTTCCTTTTGAAAGATTCATCAGTGCAGTGCTCAGCCATTCGGGCTTTACGACACAAAGTAACCGGAGCTATCAGGGTAAATGTGTCTCCCATGAAATTGATGTAGTGGCTACCAATGAGGAAGGGACCAGGCTTATCGAGTGTAAATATCATTCAGACCCGGGACGGAAATGCGACGTCAAGGTACCTTTGTATATCCACTCGAGGTTTGAGGATGTTTTGCAAAATGGAGCGCATGCAGGGGGAAGTCTTTCTGTTTTCAAACCGGGTTGGGTGGTCACCAATACCCGATTTACCCGTGATGCGGAGAAATACGGGACCTGTGTTGGGCTCTATCTGCTGAGTTGGAATTATCCGGCTAAAAACAGTCTGAAAAGAAGGATTGATCGTTCAGGCCTGTATCCGATTACGGTAAGCCCCCTTTTAAGTGCAAGGGAAAAGCAATTACTCCTGGAACGGGGGCCCGTGCTTTGCAGAGAAGTCCTGAAAAAGCCACATCTACTGGATCAGATAGGGATCTCCAAATCTCGTAAAAAACGAATCCTCAAAGAGTTTACTCAATTGTGTACGGTAAATGCAAGCCATGAATAGTCTTAAAATACATTTCTGGGGTGCCGCCGGATGCGTTACGGGCTCAAAGTTCCTGCTCGAGACCGCTTCGGATCGTATACTGGTCGACTGTGGAATGTTTCAGGGCGTTAAACATATAAGGCAGCGGAACTGGGAACCCTGGCCTGTGCCGCCTTCGGAAATCCAACGCGTGCTGATAACCCATGGACATTTAGATCATGTCGGGATGCTGCCGCGTTTGGTACGCGATGGTTTTAAAGGACCCATTTGCGGTACGGCTCCAAGTCTCGAAGTAGCCCGGATCGTACTGGAGGACAGCGCTAAAATTCATGAAGAGGAAGCCGGGCGCGCTAAGGCCGAAGGCTATAGCCGTCATGAAGTCCCCCTGCCGTTGTACACCCTTGAGGATGTACGGGCCACATTGGCCCTTTTTGAACCCATACCCAAAGATCATTGGGAATCTGCCGGAGACCATTTAAAATTTCGTTTTCGTTTTAACGGACATATTCTGGGAGCTTGTTTTATAGAGTTAGTTATGGCCGACAGGCATATCGTATTTTCCGGAGACGTCGGCAGGCCCGGGGATCCCCTGCTCGCCCCACCCGAAAGACCCGGGCGGGCAGACGTACTTTTTTTAGAAAGCACTTATGGCAACAAGAACCATCCGGACATCGATATAGAATCGATCCTGCAGGAACATATCAATGCCACGATCAGGGAAGCGGGGGTATGCATTATTCCGAGTTTTGCAGTGGAGCGCCTGCAAACCGTGATGTACCTGCTCTGGAAACTGGTCCGTGCCAACAGGATACCAAATCTCCCTATTTACGCAGACAGTCCTATGGGTGAGAATGTCCTCGATCTTTTTGCGCGCTTCCCTCACTGGCATAAACTACCGATGGAAGACTACCGGCAGATGCGCAGACAGATTAAGGTGATCTCTGAATACCGGGATACGTGGAAGGCTATTGATGATCCGAGGCCCAAAGTAGTTGTTGCCGGTAGTGGTATGCTATCCGGAGGCAGGGTGTTGACTTACCTCAGCCAATTGCTCGACCGGCCGACGACCCGGATTTTGCTGGTAGGGTATCAGGCGGAGGGTACTCGGGGCAGAAATTTACTCGAGGGCGCACACGAACTTAAAATTTTTGGGAAATACATCCCTGTGGCGGCAAAAGTGATTCAATTGGATAGTTTATCGGCCCACGCGGATCAGGGTGAATTATTGGATTGGGTTTCTGACATTTCCACGCCTCCCGGGTATATTTTTCTGGTGCATGGAGAGCCGACTGCCCAGGATGCCCTGCGCGTAAAACTGGAAAATGAAAAAGGGTGGTTGGCGCGTATCCCCGGACTTATGGAAACCATTGAAATCAATACATCCTTTCTTTGACCATGGGCGGCCTGAATTGCAATTGAAAAGCCGTAACTTATACTTTTAAAAGTACGTTTATCATGAAGACCTCAGAAGGAACCTTTGCAGCTCCTGAAAATTTTGAAAGTCGCAAACGCGCTATAGCGAGGGATTTGCAGTTTATTTTCTTCCTGCTCAATGCCCCCATTTATCAGAAACAAAGACCAAATTTGTATGAACGGCTCCGGGAATACAGCACTCAGGCAGGAGCGCTGGAGGCTGAACTTCACCATCTGGATCCGGAAAAGGGAGTCCCCCTTGAGGATTATGAAAGGAAACTGAATACCTGGAAATCCGGCCTGTATGAATTTCTGGAGAGCATGTTATAAACAGCGGCTTACACTGCGAAAAATCAACGTTATGTTCACCCGATCACAAATTTCGTTTGGTTCCAGGCTACTAATGGTGGCATTCACCGTATTGCTGGCGTCCTGTGGATCTCTAAAGGAAGAATCCCGTTATAAAAACCCTGAAACCGTACTGTTTCACGCCGATAAGGTACTGGTCGTCGGGATGGTTTCGGATTACAATACCCGACTTCGGTTTGAAACCCGATTGAAGGAGGCTTTTGCTGAGCGGGGGGTTGAGGCCATGCGAAGTGTCGATCTTTTCGATGTGGACTTTACAGCCTCCCAGCGCAACGAAGCCGAATTGGATAAAGTGGAACAACAATTACTCGATAAGGACTTCGATGCGATTCTATTTTCTAAGCGAATCCCTTTGGAGACGCGGACCCAACTCAGTGGTCAGTTGGCGGAAATGGGAAGGTCCTACGAGCGATTTCAGGAGGACTACCTGATTCATCAGGGTATTTATTACGATGAAGATATTAATGCCCGTCAGGGACGGTATTCAGCGGAGACGTCGCTCTATTGCATTTGCGACGGAAAACAGCGGGAATTAATATGGCGCTCAGACGTTCGCCTGCCCAAAAAAAAGAATTTAGATCGTGTTTTTGATTCCTATGCGGACTGGCTGGTTCGCCACCTGGAAGACGAGCAACTCATAATCGGGGAGAAGCCTTTTTAATCTGGCCTACAGCAGGGGACTTATCAATCGGGCTGCCCCTTCTGCCAATCGATTTGTCCAGGGGCGCTGGCTAAAATCCCGGTAGTTCAGTTCAAGACTTTTATGGCAATCCCGTTCGAAATATTCCCGGAGCCGGGAGGCGGTTTCCTCATCAAACAATACGGCATTTACTTCGTAGTTGTGCTGAAAACTACGGTCGTCCACATTGGCGGTTCCTATGGTGCAGACCCGATCGTCAACGGTAATAATTTTACTGTGAAGAAAACCTTCGGGATACAGAAAAATTCGGACTCCCGAGTGCAGGAATCGCTGGAAATAGGATTGTACGCATAGTTTGACGATAACACTGTCCGATTTTGAGGAGAGCAGGAGTCTCACATCTACGCCACTCAGGGCAGCGGTATGCAGGGCCGTGAGCAGGGCGTGATTGGGGATGATGTATGGATTTGTGATATAGACGTGTTTTCGGGCACTGTTAATCAGGGTGAAATATAATTTTTCCATCAGGGAAAAATCATCATTGGGTCCGCTGGCCAGAATCTGCATTCGGGTTTTTCCCGTAAATTCCGGGACTGAAGGGAGTTCTATTTGAAGTTGATGTCCACTGACCAGTTCCCAGTCATTGATAAATACCGTGTTGAGATGATGGGCGGCACTTCCCCGGATCATCAGGTGCATATCGTGCCACATACCCAGGGTATCATCTCCTTTGAGGTACTTGTCTGAAATGTTTATCCCTCCCGTAAAAGCTATTTTTCCATCCACCACAATGATCTTTCTGTGATTTCGATAATTCAGGGAGGTTAGAAAGCGTCCGAAACGATAGGGCAAAAAATTATAGACCTCGATTCCGGCTTCTTTGAGTTGGTTCAGATAGCCCCGGCTGAGGGAAAGACTGCCAATACTGTCATAGATGAGTCTGACTTCAACCCCATCGGCCTCTTTTTGCTTGAAAAGCTTCAGTAAACGATCGGCCAATTCGCCTTCTTCAAAGATGTAGTATTGCACGTGAATACTCTCACGGGCTTCTTTGAGGGCTTCAAAAATTCGACTAAACGTTTGGGATCCGTCCTGCAGGAGTTCCACCTCATTGTCTGAGGTTAGTGGAAAACCGGTATTGCCTTCGATGAGCCTGGAGATCTGACCCTCCCTTTTACTCAGGGGTTTTGAACCCAATTTTGGGGTAACCTGATGCTCAGGCGCACGGGGCTTTCGGGAATACCGTTGTTGCTTTCGGCGGTTGCGACCCAGCATTAAATACAACAGAATGCCTCCTACTGGGATGGTGAAGATGGCTAACAGCCAAGCCAATGTCTTCGAGGGTCGGATTCCATTCAGTAGGAGGCTAATGACAATCGCTATTGCGATTAGTATGTAAACTGCGATTCCTATTACGACATACCACACTTTATTATCGGGCTTTAGCCGTCAATTTACATCAATTTAAAGTTAATCGGGATGCTGTATGGAACGCTTACATTTCTGTTTCGTTGTTTTCCGGGTATCATCTGGGGCAAAGCAGCAATAATCCGTTGAGCTTCTTTTTCCAGAGAGGGATCCGGGCCGCGGGTTCTTATCTTCGTAATTTTACCATCACGTCCGATGACAAACTGTACAAATACGCGGCCTTCAATTCCAAGTTCCTCGGCTGTTTTGGGATACATGAAATTTTTCTGTACGTGTTCCATCATTTTCTGATTGAAACAATCCCGCTGGTCTGCGGCTGACAAACCTTCACAACCGGGAAATACAGGAATTTCTTCAATTACGGCGAAGGGAACACTAATGTCCTCTTCTTCCTCCTCCACGTCGATTTCAGAGGCGTCCAGGTCTACACTTGCAATTTCTGTGTCCTGAGTTATTTCGGTACTTTCAATAACCGTTTCCTCCACATCATCCGTATCTTCGATAACTTCAATTACTTCGGGGGCTGCCGGGGGCGGAGGGGGAGGTGTTGTACGGATCATTTCGGTCAGAGGAACATCTTCGTCCAAAGACTCAGCGTCTACCAACATGACAATCTCATCCTGAACACTGTCATAGGTTCGATACTCGAGGGCTCTCCATGTTACAAAGAGCACGATAGCCAGCCCCATTACAAAGTAGAGGCCGCTATTGCGATTTAGATCGGCTTTGGGATTCTTTTTAACTCTCATGGCTGTTAAATTTTGGCTGTTAATACTCATTTATACTAACAATTTACAGCCATACCACCATTTAAAATATGATATCCATCATATAGGCTATCTTTTTTTAAGAATTCCTTAACTGAAAGTTTGAATCAAATACAGGTAAATGGGCATTCCCAGGGTAATATTAAAGGGAAATGTCAGGGCGAGCGCCATAGGGAGATATAAACTGGGGTTGGCTTTGGGTACTGCTAAACGCATGGCCGCAGGTACGGCAATATAGGAGGCACTGGCCGCCAGAATGGCGAATAGAAAACGATTCCCGGGCTCGGTGATAAACGAGGCGGTGACCACTGCTGTAATACATCCATTAATAAGAGGTATCACTATGGCAAAAACCAGGGCGAACCACCCTTTTTTTACCAGGGCCGAAATTTCACCTCCGCTGGTAATTCCCATATCCAGAAGAAATACGGCCAGAAATCCTTTAAAGATATCTGTAGTAAAGGGTTTAATGCCTTCAGCCTGATGGTCGCTGGCCAGAAAACCTATGACCAGACTTCCCAGGATAAGTAAAACACTGCCATTGGTCGTGGCGTGACGGATTACTTTAGGGAGTGGCATGGCGAAGCCGTTCTTCTTGTCGAAGATGGCCACCAGGAGAACCCCTATAACAATA
>CAKZOC010000038.1 GCA_937136025.1 uncultured Bacteroidota bacterium | reverse complement strand
ATCACTTCCACACTGGTTTGCGGATCGAGGTTTCCGGTGGGCTCATCGGCGAGTATGAGTTCAGGATCGTTCAGCAGCGCCCGGGCTATGGCAATACGCTGTTGCTCACCCCCTGAGAGTTCATGGGGGAATTTAAATCCTTTGGTTTTCATGCCTACCTTATCCAGGACCTCTTCAATACGGGAGGTCATTTTTCCGGAATCTTTCCACCCTGTGGCCTTAAGCACAAACTGCAGGTTGTTGTGTATGTTCCGGTCGGGCAATAGTTTGAAATCCTGAAAGACGATCCCGAGCTTGCGCCTTAAATGCGGGATGTCCTTTTCCGGCAGGGTTTTCAGGTTGAATCCGACAATACGCCCGTGGCCCTGCTTCAGGGGTAAATCGGCGTAAAGCGTTTTCATAAAACTACTTTTTCCGCTCCCAGTCTTCCCGATGAGGTAGACGAATTCCCCGGGTTTCACCTCCAGGCTAATATCGTTCAGGACCATATTATCCTGTTGGAAAACGGCAACATCTTTTAGGGAGAGGACGGGTTCGGTCATTGTCTTGATTGTTGATATAAAAGTAAAAAGTTCCATTGGATAGAACACCAATCCGGGGCAAAATTCCTTTATTTCATTTTTTCCCACATACTTGTATTCGGGAATCACCGTTATTAATGGAAATTCGGTTGTCCCAAGAGAACACTATGGAAAAACCTTATATCGCCCTGGCAGCTATGCTGCTGGCCACTGCCTTTGGCTTTGCCCAGGAAACCGCTGTGTTTACCCACGATGAATCGCCCTACCAGCAGGCCTTCACTTTATATCGAAACAAACAGTACCAGGCAGCTCAGACCCTTTTTGAATCTGTAATGGCCACGAGCTCCGATGAGCAAACCCGGGCCAATAGTGCCTATTATATCGCCAATGCGGCCGTCCGCCTGAATCAGCTTGGGGCGGATCGGCTCATGGAGGATTTTGTGGAAAAATACCCGACGTCTACCAAGCGAAATTCGGCCTTTATGGACGTGGGGGATTATTATTTCGAAAATGGCCGGTATCCGTATGCCCTGAAGTGGTATGAAAAGGCCGATTCCGGATCCCTGAACCGGAGCGAAAAGGAGCGATTTGATTTTCGAAAAGGGTATGCCCTTTTTAATTCGAACCAGCCCGACCTCGCGGAACCCTATTTTCAGCGCGTGAGCACTTCCCCCCAATACGGGTCTCAGGCGAAGTACTATCTCGGATATATCGCTTATCAGCAGGATGATTACCAGGAGGCGAACGAGCGCTTCGATCAGATCGCAGATCAGGAAGTATTACAGGAAAAACTGTCCTATTACCAGGCCGATATGAATTTTAAACTCGGCAATTTTACAGAAGCGATCACCCAGGCCGAGCAACAACTGGAAAAAGCAAACCGTCGGGAAGTCTCCGAACTTAATAAAATTATAGGGGAGAGTTACTTCAATCTGGAACAATACGAGGCCGCCGTACCTTATTTGGAACAGTATCAGGGGAAGGCAGGCAAATGGAGTAATACGGATTTCTATCAACTGGGATACGCCTATTACAAACAAGGGGATTACGCCAACGCCATCGGGCAGTTTAACCGAATTGTCGATGGGGCAGATTATGTGGCGCAGAACGCCTATTACCATTTGGCAGAATGCTATCTGAAACTCGATAAGAAGCCGGAAGCCCTCAATGCGTTTCGCAATGCTTCCCAAATGGATTTTGATCCGGAAATCCAAAAGGATGCCTACCTGAATTACGCCCGTCTGAGCTACGAACAGGGCAATGCTTATGAATCTGTTTCCGAGGTGCTCCAGGGGTATCTCAAGCGCTATCCGGGAGACGAATATGAAGCAGAGCTGAAAGAATTACTCATCGATTCCTATTTGACGAATAAGGACTTTGAAGGGGCCTTGGCGCTTTTGGAAGAGAAAGAGTCCTTTGCCAGCCCGGAAACGTATCAAAAAGTAGCCTTTTTCAGAGGGGTGGAGTTGTTTCTGGAAGAAAAGTACAGCGAGGCTTACAATCTTTTTGAAAAGTCACTAAACCGGGGAGCGGATCCTGAATTCTCAGCCCGGGCGCGCTACTGGAAGGCGGAAGCAGCCTTTGAGATGGAGCGTTTTGACCAGGCACTGACAGATTACACACAGTTTGAGCAGTTGCCCGCAGCCCGGGAACTTGAAGTCTATAAAGGGTTGGAGTATCAAATGGGCTACACCTACTTTCAGCTTAAGGATTACGGAAATGCCGCCAAGCACTTTGAGAAATTTACCCAGGGCAGTGCTGCAGGTCCTCAAAAGACAGATGCTTTACTGCGACTGGGGGACAGTTATTTTGTAAACAGTTCGTACAGCCAGGCTATTGCCGCCTACGACCAGGCGCAGCGTTCCGGGAGCCCTGACGCCGACTATGCCGATTTTCAGAAAGCGCTTTCTCTGGGATTCCTCGGGCGGGAAGGCGAAAAGCAGTCCGCGCTTAATGCGTTTATCGGGGCTTATCCTGAATCTACGTTAAAGGACGATGCCCTGCTGGAACTCGGGAACTCTTATGTACAGGAAGGGGAGAATGCACAGGCGATTGAGGCGTATGACCGCCTGCTCAGCGCTTACAGGATGAGCTCTCTGGTACCCACCGCCATGATGCGCAAAGGTCTGGTGTACTACAATGGGGGGGATAACCGAAAAGCGCTTGAAGTCTTTAAAAAGGTCGCTAAAGACTATCCGGAAAGTGATCAGGCCGTTCAGGCCGTACAGACGGCCAAACTGATCTATGTGGATTTGGGTGAGGTAGATGCCTATGCCCAGTGGGTACGTGGTTTGGACTATGTGGAGGTAACCGATCAGGAACTGGAGGCTGCTTCCTATGAAGCTGCGGAAAGACAATATCTGGAAGGAAATACAACCCGGGCCGAAAAGGCCTTCGCGACCTACCTTCAGCAGTTTCCCAATGGGGGTCGGAATATAGAAGCGCGGTTTCGTTTGGCTTCCCTGTATTTTGACAAAGGGGAGTCGGGGAAAGCCCTGGATTACTTTAAAACCGTAGCTGAATCCGGAAGTGGAGAAATGGCCGAGCAATCCCTGACCCGGGTCTGTGAAATTTTGATTTCAGAGGACGGATATTCACAAGCCCTGCCTTATTTACAACGTCTTGAAAGCGTGGCCGACATTCCACAGAACCGAACCTATGCGCAATCGAATCTGATGAAAGCGTACTACGAGAATGAGCAATACACCCAGGTACAGGAGTATGCCCAGAGAGTCCTGGAAAATCCGGCCCTTGATGAGCGAATTCGCTCTGACGCCCGTCTTATGAGGGCCCGTGCGGCTCTTAAAACCGGGGACGCGAATGCAGCCCGGGCGGGGTTTGCTGAGGTCCTTGAAACCGGGGGACGGGAAGCGCGGGCCGAAGCCCTGTATTACAAAGCCCTTTTCGCCCGGGAGGATGGAGACCCTGAAGGATCGAATACCGCGCTGCAGCAACTGGTTCGGGATTATGCATCCTACCGCGAATGGGGTGGAAAGGGACTTGTACTGATGGCCCTGAATTTTGATGATCTTGGCGATGTATTTCAAGCTACTTATATCCTTGAGAGTGTCGTCACCAATTTTGAGCAATATCCCGAAATTACAGACGAAGCGAGCCGGGAACTCACCAAAATTAAAAGTCGGGAAGCCACCCGAAACGCATCTGTGAAACCCGAAGGTAATTAAAGAAGCACGCCGGATATGAAAATGACGAGAATCTTACTTTTAAGCCTGATGCTCATTCCCATGGGTTTATTGAACGCCCAGGAAAAAGACCTTGGAACGGAAACGGTCACCGTGGTGCGATCCTATCGCCCTACCGTATCGGAGGCCTATAAGATCCGGCCTGTACCGAGCCTTAACGATAGTATTGTAGCACGTAAAATCCCGATTCAGTACAGTATTTTTTCAGTTCCGGTGGCGTCTACTTTTGTGCCTGCAAAGGGTCAGGCTGCGACAGTTGCCAAAACGGAACGGGAGCAGCTTTACAACACTTACGCTTCTTTTGGATTGGGAAACTACACGAATGCCCTGGCTGATTTTTACACCAGCCTGGATTACGATCGGGGAAAGCAGCTTCTCGATTTGGGCTTTAATCATTTTTCATCCCGGGGGGATATTGATGAAACCTTTCTGAATACGGATTTTTACAATACTAACTTGGACATCACCTATGCCAGACGCGAACGGGATTGGGATTGGAATCTGGGAGCCGGGGTCTCCCATAGAAAATACAATTGGTACGGGCTGCCTGAAGATGTAAATGAAACGGATATCCCGGGATCGATAGACGAAGCTCAGAATTACTTTATGGCAGAGCTCAAAGGGGGCGTTGATCTTTCCGATAGCTTTTTCAATGAGGGGGCCGTCCTCGTACGAGGCTTTTGGGACGCCGCGGGTAGCGGAGAGCAGCGCATGGCTTTAAATGGCAATTTGGAGCTCCCCATAACCCAGGAAACCTTTACCCTGGGCATCCATATAGACTATGTGGGCGGGAAGTTTGAAAATGGACCGCTGACCCAATTGCAATCAGAACCCGGAATTGCCTACAGCTTTTTGCAGACCGGAATCCAACCCGGGGTGGTCCTGCTCCGCGACGACCTGAAACTGGAACTCGCCGCCAAAATTGTCGTGGGTCTGGATACTGAAAATAATGAAACGGATTTCTATATCTATCCTGCGGTCAACGCCTCCTACGCCCTCTCTGAGGACATGGCTATTGCCTATGCGGGAGTGGAAGGCGGACTGGTTCAGAACTCCTACTATGATTTCAGCGTTCAGAATCCGTTTGTTTCCCCTACGCTCATGGTCATGCCCACAGACCGGCAGTACGAAGCCTATCTGGGGATTCGGGGTCAGTTGCTTCCGGAGCTCACTTATAACGTGAAAGGCACGTATCGGGCCGAGAATTTTTTGCCCCTTTTTCTGCTCAACCCTGAAAATGATTCCCGCACAGACGAGAAGGGCTATTACTATGGCAATTCCTTTCGGGTGTTCTACGACGATGTGAAAACCCTTGGTCTGTTTGCCGAATTAGAACTTTCAGTAAACCGGAATTTTACCTTAGGCGTTAATGCCACGGTAAACGACTACAACACTGAGACTGGAAATCCGGCCTGGAACCTCCCGAATCTGGAAGGTTCACTTTTTATGGATTATCAGATCAATCCGAACTGGTATTTTGGAGCCAGTCTGTTTTATGTGGGGGAACGGGAAGATCTGGCTTCTGCGGCGGCAGTGGGTATTCCCCCGGAGGATTTCCCGGCTCAGATTCGAAAGCTGGATGGATTTTTTGATGTCAATCTTCACCTGGGCTATCATCTGAATACGCGCTTAACGCTTTTTGCACGTGCGAGCAATCTGGCGAATAATTCGTACCAGCGCTGGGCAAACTTCAGGGTACAGGGGCTGCAAGTGCTGGCCGGGGCGAGCTATAAATTTGACCTGTAAGCCCCCTTTTTAAGAGCCTTAATCGGGTGCCCCGTCTATTTTAGGCAACATTTGATCGAGGGAGTGCCTTGGAATTAGGTGAATTTTGGTCATTTATAGTACCTTGAAGGTTCAAAAGGCAGTGAAATGTCCCTGAAAAGTTGTTTTATCAATATCCTCTGCGCTGCTTTAAGCGGCTTACCCCTGATGGCATGGGGACAGAATTTGGTGCCAAATCCGGGCTTTGAAACCTTCAATGCATGCCCCCGACATTTGGGAAATCTGCATCAGGATGTGGCAGAATGGACGACCCCAACCTCGGGAACCACCGACTATTTTCATATGTGCAGTTTTCATATGGGGACCCCTGAGAATTTTAACGGGGTACAACGTACCGTCGAAGGGGAAGGATATGCGGGGTTTTATGCCTATGCGCCGGACGATTACAGGGAATACCTGCAGGTGCGTCTTAAGTCTCCCCTTACGCCGGGTGCTGAGTACAGGTTGTCTTTTTATGTAAGTCTGGCAGAGCGTTCGGATTACGCTATACGGGATTTCGGTATTCTCTTCAGCAATAATCCTCTTGAGATCGATACTAAAAAGAATATTTCTAAGGGTAAACGCTATGACATTCCCGGGAATACATATCACTATCTGGAGACTCCGGCTACTGATTTTATTTCGGATACCCGCGACTGGAGCCGGGTGGAGGCCCGATTTGAGGCTGACGGCACTGAAGAATATCTAATCCTCGGTAATTTCAGAACCAATCGGCAGACACGAACGGCAAAAACCGGAAGGAGTTCGAATAAAGGGGCCTATTACTATATAGACAAGGTTGCTCTTTTGAAGCTAAAGCCTCAATTGGCTATGGCACAGGCTCCTTCGGAGGCCCGCACGAGTACTTATGCCCTGGACAGTCTTCAGGTTTTTCAATCCCTTCTTTTTGAATTCGATACGCATAGCCTTTCCGGACCCGGGCGCGAAGAATTAAAGGAACTCTATGAGTTTTTAAGCAAGGATTCAGACCTGCAGTTGCATCTTGCAGGACATACAGACGGCAAGGGCAGGGCGGATTATAACCAACTCCTCTCCGAAAAACGCTGCCTCGCCGTAGCGCGGTACCTCGAAAATTTGGGGATCTCGTCCGGTCGCATTCAGTGGTTGGGATTCGGCTCTTCCAGGCCGGTTGCTTCAAATGAAACCGAAGACGGGCGCAGCAGGAACCGCCGGGTTGAGTTTCTCATTAAAAAAACCCGAAAACCTTTACCTGACACTGAGAAATAAAGTCAAGAGTAATGGAGTAAGGCCCCGATTATGACAAAGGGAGCCCGACTTCTGGCAGGTCTTCTTTTGGTCTTTTTCCAAGTGCATACCCAGGGTTTTGAATTTTTGATTGGGTGCGTTTTTCCAAAGCGAATCGGTCACCAGTTGAGTCTGGCGATCTGCGTCAGAAACAAAAAAAAACCGGCCCATGGGCCGGTTTTTGTTTTTGTTCATGTGGAACCTTTACATCATAACAGGTACTTCAACCCGGGTGGTTCCCCAACCCATAACCATATGTGCACCGCCTTCCACTTCTTTAAATGCGATGGAAAAGGCATCCAGGGATTCTCCAGCTGAACTTGCAGGTACCGCAGTGCGGGCTACATCGGCTGCTTCATCGTAGCTGTAAGCGCCCCATTGATTCAGATTCTTATTCAGGATGACCGTCCATTGCTTGTCACCGGGGATAGTGAAAAGGGAATAGGTTCCGGCTTTTACAGACTGCCCTCCGAAGGTAACGTCTTTATAAAATGTAATTTCAGGAGCTTCATTGGCCCCGGTGCGCCAAACTTTTCCGGCAGGCGCAAGATCGCCCATAGAACGACCTTTTAATTGAGGTCTTCCATAGACAATTCGCACGGCTTTATCGGAGACTTTGTAGCTGGAAGGAAAGCTCGCCATATCCATGGGGCTCTTATCCAGACCGCTAAATTCCTGTGCGTTTGCCGTTGTGGAAAACACAAGGGCTAAAACAAAAAGTGAAAGGGTAAGGTATTTTTTCATTTGAATGGTTTTTTAGAGCGATAAAACTACACCCTTTTCAAAGAGTCCTGTTTTAAAGACTCGTTAAAATTTCTATGACTTACATATTTTTCTTCTTTCGTCCATTTAGGCATAAAATAATTCTAATTAATCCATAAATAATATAAAACAATTAAATAATGTAACTGATATTCAATTAAATGTTTCAAATAAAAATGATTAAGGGCATATTTGAAGCCAAATAATAATCCTATGTGTGGAATAGTATGTGCTTTTGACCTGAAACAACCCGCCTCTGTGTTACGTCCGCGATTGCTGGAGATGTCCGGAAAGTTGCGTCACAGGGGACCGGACTGGAATGGTGTTTTTTCCTGTGATACCGCTATTCTGACGCATGAGCGGTTGGCCATTGTAGACCCGGCTTCGGGACGCCAGCCTATTCTCAGTGCGGACGGCCAGCTGATCCTGGCGGCAAACGGTGAGATCTATAACCACAGGGAACTGCGGAAAGGACTTGAAGGGACATATGATTTTCAGACCCGGTCTGACTGTGAAGTAATCCTGGCGCTCTATGAAAAAGAAGGCACGGCCTTTTTGGATCGCCTGAACGGGATTTTTGGCTTTGCGCTTTACGATCTTAAAAAGGGCCAATATTTTATAGCCCGCGATCATATGGGCATTATTCCGCTTTATATGGGTCGGGATAAAGACGGGACTTTTTATGTGGCTTCCGAACTCAAGGCTTTGGAAGGTATTTGTGTGCAGATTGAGCCTTTTCCTCCGGGACATTTCATGAGCAGTGAAACTCCGGGACTCCAAAAATGGTACTCCCGGGACTGGATGGATTACGAGGCTGTAGCAGATAATCAAACGGATATAGAGGCGCTCCGCGTAGGCCTGGAGCAGGCCGTGCACCGCCAGCTGATGTCCGACGTGCCCTATGGGGTGCTCCTTTCCGGAGGGCTTGATTCTTCCATAACTTCAGCTATCGCCAAAAAATATGCGGCTATGCGTGTGGAGGCTGACGATGCCACAGAAGCCTGGTGGCCCCGGTTGCATTCTTTTTCGGTAGGGCTGGAAGGCTCTCCGGATTTGGAAGCCGCCAGAAAAGTAGCCGGGCATATAGGTACCGTGCACCATGAAGTTAAATTTACCATACAGGAGGGGCTGGATGCGATCCGGGATGTGATCTACCATTTGGAAACCTATGACATTACCACGGTTCGGGCCTCGACCCCCATGTATTTGATGGCCCGGGTCATCAAATCGATGGGTATAAAAATGGTACTTTCCGGAGAAGGTGCCGATGAGTTATTCGGGGGATACCTTTATTTTCACAAAGCGCCGGATTCCAGGGAATTTCATAAAGAAACTGTGCGAAAATTGGACAAATTACATCTATACGACTGCCTGAGGGCCAACAAGTCCCTGGCGGCCTGGGGCATTGAAGGCCGGGTCCCCTTCCTCGACAAGGAGTTTATGGATATCGCCATGCGCCTGAACCCCAGTGATAAAATGATCGGAGATGGGCGGATGGAAAAATGGGTTCTCAGAAAAGCCTTTGAGTCGTATCTACCCGAGTCTGTGACCTGGCGACAGAAAGAACAATTTTCGGACGGAGTGGGATACAGTTGGATCGATACGCTGAAAGAAGTAGTGGAGGCAGAAGTTAGCGACGACCAGCTCACCAATGCCCATTACCGCTTTCCGATACAACCCCCTACCAGTAAAGAGGAGTACTACTACCGTGAGATTTTTGAATCGCACTTTCCCAGCGATGCAGCGGCTCGCAGTGTACCACAAGAGCCTTCTGTAGCCTGCAGTACGCAAACGGCCCTGGAATGGGACGAGGCTTTTAAGAATCTGAACGACCCTTCGGGCAGGGCTGTTCACCAGGTGCACGAAGAGGCCTATGAGGTATAGTTGCTTCAGGCTGCACTACCAGAGCCATCAGACCCATGTAACCAAAGGCTCAAGGGCAGCATTCCGGGTGTACC
>CAKZOC010000037.1 GCA_937136025.1 uncultured Bacteroidota bacterium | reverse complement strand
CCGCCGTCGCTCTGGCATCGCTCTCTCCCGCCCAGTCGCAGCATGACAAGCCGAGCCTCGCCGAAATCGTCGACGCCTGGCTCCAGTCGCCACACGCCAATCGGTCGTCAGAGGCCTTCACACACTGGAATGAAGATGGCGATGCCCCCCGCTTATGGTGCTGCCACCCAGGGACCACCAGGTCATCATTTTAGTTCTACTCATTTTAAAACTTTATTTGTTAACACTGTAAAAATAACAAAAGAGCAGCAAAAAGCTGCTCTTTTTAAGTAAAATTAATAGTTTACCCTTATTTCTTAAACAATCCGGCTACAAAAAGTATTACAACTGCACCGATAACTCCTTCAATTAAATCTCCTACTATGCCTTCCATAATAGTTACATCTAAAGTACCGAACAACCATCCTCCAACAGCACCACCAACAATACCTAGTATCATATTCATTAAAAAGCCGAAACCTCCGCCTTTCATTAATTTACCAGCAAGAAATCCTGCTAACGCTCCAATTAAAATTGCATACAACATAATATAAATTTTTAGTTAGTAATTCATTTTAAATTTACTAAATATTTCACTATCAAAACATTACATCAAATGAAGTTATTAACATAGTAATCAAAAAAAGCTCAACTTAAATAAGTTGAGCTTTACTTTGAACAAGCGGAGAGACTTCCTTCGACTTCGCTCAGGATAAACTTCTCGTCTCTCTCACAAAAACAATAAGCATAAAAAAACCTTTTGAACAATTCAAAAGGTTTTGCTTTGTACAGGCGGAGAGACTCGAACTCTCACACCTTGCGGCACTAGATCCTAAGTCTAGCGTGTCTACCAATTCCACCACGCCTGCAAAAGGACTGCAAATATAAATTTATTTTTTATTTGTTCGGCATCTGTTCCTCCGGAATTGGACGGCACGGGTATTCTGTAGATACGAAAATGGATGGGTATGCCCTCGAGAAGGAGAGTCTTTCCTCCTATTTGGTCGTCATGGTTTCCACGCCCTTCCAATTGTCCTCAATCTCCTGGGTAATGAGCTGGGCGGCCCGGTTCAGGAATAATTTGGCGGGTTGGTCCTCGATGTTACTTTTAAAGATCTGCTGAAAAGTAACCGCGGCCATGGCGAATTCCTTATCGAGAAAAAGGGTCATGGCATCGTCAAAAGTCTTCAGGTTTGAGAGTTTGTGATTCTGGAGGTCTTCCGCATCCCCGTTGATACACTCATACAGGTCGATGGGTTGTTTTTTCCCCTTGGGCTGAACACGGCCGAGATATCTGAAATCAAACTGACCCGGATCTGTCAGGTTCGCCTTGCACTCCTGGGTTAGCAAAATGGAAGTCCCGAAATGCTTGGACAGGCCTTCGATTCGGGCCGCTGTATTGACCGTATCGGAGATAATGGCGGCATCCAGGCGTTCGTTGTCCCCTGTAATTCCCATAATCAGTTTCCCGCTCTGCATGCCCACCCCTATGCGCACCGGGAGTCTTTCTTTGAGGGCCCTGGCTTTATTGTATTCCTGGAGTTCCCGGTGCATCTCCACCGAAGCGGTAAGCGCCCCCTGTGACCCCTCCGTAAAGAGGGCCATAAAGCCGTCGCCCAGGTATTGCATAATAAAGCCTCCGTTTTTGCGGACGATGGGACCCATGCGGTTGTTAAAGCCGTTGACGAATAAGAAGTTATCCGTCGGGCTCAACCCTTCCGAGATCGTGGTAAAGCCCCGTATGTCCACAAAAACAACGGTCACCTCCCGCTCCACCAGGTCCCCGAGGAAAACCTCAGTGATCTTGGCCTTACCCAGGGATTTGATGAACTCGGAAGGGACAAATTTCTGGCTGACGTCGTGGATTTTCCGGATGGCTTCCTCCCGGTCCTGAACTTCCTTAAGCCCTTTCTGGTACAGGTGGGCACTTTCAATAGCGGTGGCCGATTGCAGGGATATGGTCGTGAGTAATTTCAATTCAGCCGCGGTGTATTCCACCTCTTCTTCATGGCCGAGGATCACCATTCCGAAGGTGCGGTGTTTGACCTTTAAGGGCGCATACATCACCGTCTTCAAATGTTTGAGCGCGGGGTTCTTCGCGATCCGTTCGGCGGGTACGATGGCGGAAACGCCCCGGGTTATCAATTCCTTGAGCACATCCTTCTGTTGTTCGATAAAGGCCTCGCTTTTTGGATTCTCCCCCAGGCGGGCGATTTGAATTACGGTATCCTTTTCCGCATCGTATATCAGAAAGAGTGCATGAGTCATATCGATGATCTGGGAAGCCTCCTCGAGGGTTACCTTAGCTATGGATTCGGCATCGATTTTCTCTGAGATCAATTCGCTCAGATCGTAGATCATATTGATCTCCCGATAAAGCCCGAGCACTTCCTTGCCTATTTTCTTCTTCTCCCACTCCTTTTGAAAGAGGAGCTTCAAGGTATCAAATATGAGCAAGGCCTTGTCTGAAGAATATCGAAACTTGCCGAGCACCTTGTCTTCGTGCGTTAGATCCCTGGTGTGTTCAAAGACCTCCTCCGAACCCCAGAGCAACTGCCCGTCAACCGTTTCAAAAGCGCAAGCGGCCCCTGAGCTATCGCATAGCCTTCCCAGAATTTCCCGGGTAGCTTTATCTCTTTTGAGAATGTGCTTTAAAGCGCGATCTGCGGTTGATAAACTCATTGAAGGATTTAAAGGTTCAGGATTTCTTCGGCAATGGAAAGCATCTCATCCGGGTCAAAAGGTTTTGTCATATACTTATTGGCACCCATATCCAGACCCTTTTGACGGTCCACTTCCTGTCCCTTGGCCGTGAGTAGAATAATGTAGGTTTCTGTGATATTGAGTTCTTTTTTTACCTTTTGGCAAACCTCCATACCGTTCATTTTGGGCATCATCACATCGAGAAAGACCAGGTTGGGTCGCTCCTCCTGAATGATCCTCAGCGCATCCGCCCCGTTGTCTGCAAAGAGTAATTCCACCCCTTCGTCTTCCAGATCTTCCAGGGTTTGCTCGATAAGCATTCGTATATGGGCTTCATCGTCTACTATCAATAATTTTTTATCCATCGGATCTTTTTGCGTTTATGAATTTAAAATTGATTGCCTTTTACTGGTAAACAAAGAACATCACGTTCTCCATGCCCTCCTGAAACTTGAGTTCCTTTATGGCTTTCTTCTCGAGTTTATCCAGGGATTTGAGCATGATAATGTCGGGCTTCATTTCTGCAGCCATCTCCATAAGTTTATCCGGATTGGCCTCCATCACCTTATAGCCCCTTGCGGTAAGTACGTCAGTCAGGGATTTTACCGTTGAGGCATCTTCATCTACCACCAGGACACGCTTTTTGGATACGCCCTGTTCCAGTAGTTCGTCTACCTCGTGAAAAAGCTTTTCCGTGTCGATGGGCTTGGTCAGGTAGCGATCCACTCCAATGCGGAAGCCCCGCTCCTTATCCTGCACTATGGATAGGATGATGATGGGAATATCCATGGTCGCCGGGTCATTTTTCAAAACGGCAGCCACATCAAAACCGTTGATTTCCGGCATCATCACATCGAGGATGATCAGATCGGGCTTGCTCAGGCGCACCGCATCCAGGGCTGCCTTTCCGTTCGCCGCCTCTTTCACCTGATAGCCGGCGTCTGTAAGTTCCTGCCGGAGCAAAGACCGTATGGGCGTGTCGTCATCTACCACCAGGATCGTGTGGGAATCCTCCAAAGTTTTACGCGAAGAGTGTTTGATCTGTGTTTTCAGGCTGCTGAGGATCCGGTCCAGTTTAATGGGTTGATCCCCGTCCTGCCCCATTGTGGGAACAGAGAAAAAGAAAGTGCTTCCCACATTGGGTTCGCTATTCATCCAGATGATTCCGCCGTGGTGCTCAATAATTTCCCGGCAAATCGGAAGGCCCAGACCCGTACCCTTGGGTTTGTCGGTTAAGGTATCCCCCGCCTGTCGGAACCGCTCAAAAATCTTGTGTTTGTCCTCTTCGGCAATACCCACGCCTGTATCCTGTACCTCCACGATCACCTGGTTGTTGTCCTTGTAGGCCTCAATAACCACGGAGCCCTTGTCGGTGAATTTAACGGCATTGGACAGCAGGTTGATCACCACTTGTATGAGTTTGTCCTCATCCCCGCTGATCAGGGGGAGGTTGTCCGGAATGTTCTTCTGAAGTTTCAGGTGCTTCTCCTCAAACAGGGCTGAAGTGGCCGAAACCGCGCGACCGATAACATCCTGCATGAAGACGGGCTTCATATTCCACTCCATGCGGCCGGATTCTATTTTCGCAAGATCCAGGACGTCATTGATCAGGCTGGTCAGCCGTTCCCCTTCCGAGACCACCACATCCAGGTTTTCACTGACTTGTTTCATGGTCTTTTTGATTTTCTGATCGTCCACAGTAACAGCTGGGAAGACTTTGTCCACCAACCGCTTGCGAATGATTTTAGCAAACCCAAGTACAGAGGTGAGCGGAGTTCGCAGCTCATGACTGACTGTGGACAAAAAGGCACTCTTGGCCTCGTTGGCCTCTTCCGCCTTGGCCTTCGCCTCTTTAGCCTCCTCGTACAATTCCGCATTGTGGAGCGCTACCCCCACATTGATGGCGATGGTATTGAGCAGGTTTTTGTCTTCCTCCGTAAACCGTCCTTCCTGAGTCAAGCTCTGCACACTCAATACACCGATGATGTCATCCTCCACCGGAATGGGGACCCCCAGGTAGGAAATCGCCTGTTTGCCGGTTTGTTTGATCCCATGCTTGTTGTACTCCGCCATGATGTCTACATCCCGGTTGATCAGCATAGATTCCCCGGATTGGATGATCCGGGAGGTCAGGCCCTCCCCGAGCTTGAAAGGAGGCATATCATCCCCGTCCTGGTATGGAAAATTGATCATGTTCGTCTCGTGGTCGAGAATGGCCAGATAGGTGATGTCCGAATTAAAGACGTCCTTCATCTTATTCCCGACCAGTTGAATGAGTTCATCGAGTTCTAACTTATCGTTCAGGGCTTTGGTCACAGAATTCACCGTAGCCAATTCGTTGAGGCGCTGTTGCACCTCTTTGGTGCGGATCTGCACCTTATCTTCCAGGGCTTTTCTCTGGTTCACCAGGATACGGGTTCGCGCCCGGACGATGAAGTAAAGCAGGGCAAGCGCACCTAAGGCATAGAGTACATACGCCCACCAGGTACGGTACCAGGGGGGGGTGATTGTAAAAGGGACCGCAACCGCTTCCGACTCCTCCCCGTAAATATTTCTCGCCTTTACATTAAAGGTGTACGCTCCAGAAGGCAGGTTGATGTATTCTCTTGTGGTCTGTGTTGTCCAATCAGACCATTTGGTGTCAAATCCGGAGAGTTGCGTACTGTATTGAATTTCCTTCTGACCTATGAATAAGGGAGCTGCATAACCGAAATTGACAGAATTATTGTTTGAAGAGAATTGAAGGTTTTCGGGTAGTTCAATGTTTCCACTGTAAATAAGTGAATCCCCGGCTACCGAAATACTGCGTATGTCTGTATGAAAATCGGGAATAGTAGGCGTCTCCAAATTTCCTTCGTAGCGTATAGCCCCATCGGGGCCGGAAAACCATATTACACGAGAGCCATCCGCCAACGGTTCTTCCGCGTATATGGTAAAAATCCGTGTGTTTTTAAGCTCCTTAAACGTTTCCGTATTAACTACCTGGTACTCCCCATTGACTTTCTCAGCAACCAAAATACCGGCGCCGGCACTTAATAACACCTTACCATCCGAAGTCTCCAGAGGCTGGGTTCCAGGTCTGTCCCAATCCAGATACTCATCAAAAAAGAAGGTGCGCTCCTCAAATCGATCTGTTTCCGGGTTATACCCATATGTTTTTTCTACTTCTCCCGAAAAAATAAAAATCTCACCATCTATAGCATTGAATCCTACACCTGCATCCGGCAAACCCTGTTCTACTCCATATTTGACATACCCGGAGGCTTCGAGATCCAGTTTCCCATCTTTATAAGCAGGCACCAATTTCACCATCCCATCTTCCTGCCCGTTATTTGTCCAAAAGACGCCCTCACTCGACTCAAAGAGCTCACCACTTCCTGAAATTAACTTGGTGGTGGAAGATTCTTCTATAAACTGATTTACACCTTCATCAAAATAAAAGCTTTTAAGGCCTTGTTGGTGTTCTACAAGGATCCGGTTCGGATCGGAAATGGACTGATTGATCAGCCGTGCCCTGAAATCGTAGTTCACATCAGGCCGAACCATATCGATTGAAGTTCCCGTAATCTCAAACATACCCACCCCGTTGGTACAGGCATACAAGCGATTTCTAAATTCAAAAAAATTCCCTACCTGCCCATTCGTGCCGGGGATTATTTTTACTTGTTTTGAATCCTTTTCTAAATATCCTACTCCATTATTGGTGCTGAAATACACGATATCATTGAATTTATAGGTCGCAAACACAGTTGTAGTCAGGCCCATATTCGCATCTACTGCCGTAAACGTGGAATTCAGGTTTACACTGGAAATGCCATTGAATAAAGTCATCTAAAGTACTCCCCTGGAATCCAGATACGTGTAGGTTGCACTGCCATCCTGTAAGCCGTTCTCCGAAGTGTACTTCTGGATAAATTCCCCGTTGTGCCCCATCAGGTAAGCCCCATCCCCAAAAGTATTAAAGACGTAGCGTCCATCGTCCAGGGCAATACCGGGCAAATATAATAGGCCCTGAATCTCCTCGTCGATTTCTGTTTTAAAGGGAGTGAACGTCTTGCCATCATACAGAAAAAAACCCTGTGTCCTAGTACCAATCAGGACCTTGTCATCGTAGGGCAACATACTGTAAATACGTTCACTTGCAAACTGATCCCCTCCGGGCACTAACTCAAAAGTATCTTCCTCGGTGAGATAGCACAAACCACGGTCCCAAATTCTCAAAAAGTAAACATCATTGACGATGGCCCCAACATGGTAACCCTGTTCAGATTCAATTACCTTCATGTTTTCCCCATCCCAGGCATAGAGCTTGAACTCCGTTCTAAAGATTACCCGGCCTTTGTAATTATCGATCTCCCATACATCGGCAAAAACCCGGTGTTCCTCGGGGATCTTATCCATGAGACTGACATATTCCATTTCACCTGTTTCCGAAGGAGTAAGGTATCCGAAGTCTCCACCGCCTCCAATATATATAGTACCCATGTCATCCTTAGCCATGCTTCGGCTTGAGCCATTGATATCGATAAAGCGCCAGTTGACCCCATCAAATTGTAGTGGTCCCGCCTGGTTGGCAAAATACATGATGCCGTTGTCATCCTCCAGGGCCCACCAATTAATAGGCGCTGCATCGTATTCCTGATACTTATAATTAGTGATTAACGGCCTTCCCAACTGCTCCTGTGCAGTCAGAGGAACAAGAGACAAAAGAAAAATCCCAAACAGGCCAAGTTTAAGGCCCGAAAGGGAAGGAATCCGAAATTTTTGCATAGTATTTGGTTGTGTGAAAGGGTCGTGGTGGTTATTTGTTTAGAAAAATACGAAAAAGTCCTGAATAATAGGATATTGGGCGGGTGTGATAAAAAACTTCTTTTTCGTATGTTTGAGATTGTCTAAAAAATTGCAATGAACCAACTGCATGCCTACCGCTCTGAAAACAGGGAGCGATTTCTCCATGAATTGATTGAATTATTAAAAATCCCCTCGGTAAGCGCTGATTCTGCCTTTTCCCAGGATGTCCTGAATACGGCAGAGGCGGTTTCTGCATACCTGAAAGACGCGGGTTGTGATGGGGTCGAAATATGTGAAACCAAGGGATATCCTATCGTCTACGGGGAGAAACTGATCGATCCTTCCCTTCCCACGATACTGGTATACGGCCACTACGATGTGCAACCCCCTGACCCTGTGGAACTCTGGAATTCGCCCCCTTTTGAACCGGTGATCCAAAAAACCACCCTCCATCCGGACGGGGCCATCTTTGCGCGGGGCGCCAGCGATGACAAGGGACAGATGTTTATGCACATCAAGGCCCTGGAATGCATGGTCCGGACCCATACCCTGCCCTGCAATGTGAAATTCATGATTGAGGGGGAGGAAGAAGTCGGGAGTTCCAGCCTGGAGGCCTTCCTGCTGGAGAACCGTGAAAAACTGGAAAACGATATCATCCTGATCTCGGATACCGGGATCATTGCCAATGATGTGCCCTCGGTAACTACGGGCCTGAGAGGCCTTTGTTATGTGGAGGTTACCGTTACGGGGCCCAACCGGGATTTGCACTCCGGCCTGTACGGGGGCGCAGTGGCCAACCCCATCAATATCCTCGCGGAGATGATCGCGGCCCTCCACGATGAAAACAACCGGGTGGCCATCCCCGGCTTCTACGATAATGTTGAAGAATTAAGCCGGAGGGAACGCGACCTGATGGCGGAAGCCCCATTTGATCTGGAAGCTTACAAAAGCGCCCTGAATATCGAAGCGGTCCACGGCGAAGCCGGGTATGTGACCAATGAGCGGAATTCCATCCGGCCTACCCTGGATGTCAATGGAATCTGGGGCGGCTATATCGGGGAAGGAGCTAAAACCGTGATCCCGAGCCAGGCCCATGCCAAAATTTCCATGCGGCTTGTACCCCATCAGGACTGGCACGAAATCTCAAAACTTTTTTCGGCTCACTTCAAAAGCATTGCACCGGACGGGGTTCATGTGGAGGTTCATCCCCATCACGGCGGACAGGCATATGTTATGCCGATTGACCACGTAGGGTATAAGGCGGCCAGTAAAGCGTACGAAACCACCTTCGGAAAACCGGCTATCCCGCACCGGGGAGGTGGAAGTATCCCCATCGTACCCATGTTTGAAAACATTTTGGGCTCCAAAACAGTACTTATGGGCTTTGGCCTGGACAGCGATGCCATTCACTCTCCCAACGAACATTTCGGGATTTGGAATTTCAATAAAGGGATTGAAACCATCCCTTATTTTTACCAGTATTACACCGAACTTGCGAAGGATCCTCAGGGCTGAAGCAGCTTAAATTTCTCTCCATTGGGTTGATTTCCCGAATTTTTCCGTAACAAAAACGGAAAGGTTGCGTTCTAATAGGTAGATCAAAAAACGAACACTTGTATGATACGCAACTTCTTTGTGCTCTGTTCCGGTGCGGACAGGGCCTTGCTCGATTCGTGCTCCGAAGGCGAGCAAAACAAATACGCCGGCATTGGGGCCACAGTTTTCTTTACCGCCCTGATGGCATTTATCGCCGCTTCCTATGCCCTGTATACCGTCTTTGACTCCGTCTATCTGGCAATTGCCTTTGGCGTGGTATGGGGACTGTTGATTTTTAACCTTGACCGTTTTATCGTCTCTACGATACGTAAACGCGACAGCTTCTGGAAAGAAATGCTGCAGGCGAGCCCCAGGATTCTTCTGGCAGTTATTATCGCCGTTGTGATTTCAAAACCCCTGGAACTGAAGATTTTTGAAAAGGAAATCAACCAGGTTTTGCTGGAAGAGAAAAACCAGATGACCCTGGACAACCAGCAACAGCTCGCCCTACAATTTACACCCACGATTGAGCAGAAAAAAGCAGAAATTACAGGGCTTAAGGAGGAAATACGCCTGAAAGAGGCCGCTACAGATACCCTTTACGAAACCTATATCTCGGAGGCTGAAGGCCGAAAGGGGACCCTGCTTCTTGGGAAAGGCCCGGTGTATGCCGAGAAACGCGAGAAACACGATGCCTCCCTGGCCGAACTCAAGGCGCTGCGTCTGGAAAATACGGAACGCATCGCCGGCATAGAATCGGAAATCGAAACCCTGGAAGCCGGCTATGCAGAGGCGGTTTCGACCTCCCAACCGGTGATTGACGGCTTTGACGGTCTGATGGCCCGGATCGATGCTTTGGGAAAACTCCCCTGGTTCCCCTCCTTTTTTATCTTTCTGTTATTCCTGGCGATAGAAACTGCCCCCATCCTGGTCAAGCTGATGACGCCCAAAGGCCCTTATGACTTTAAGCTGGAGGATGAAGAAACCGCCGTGGCCTCCTGGGTCGCGCAAAAAGTGGATCAGCGCAAAAAACTTATGGAAACCGACCAGGCCTTAAATGAAAAAGTCTATGGGGAAATCCTGGAGGAAGAGGCCGTATTTGCCTACAAAAAGCAAAAAGCCGAAGAGTTGATGCGCTTGCAGGCAGACCGGTTTCAGCAAATGCAGATCAAGGGGATGTAGGTTTCAATCTGCAGATTCGTCTTCCACCACCCCGAGTTTGCGAAGTAAGAACGAGGCATTCATATTGGAACAGACCCCGGGCTTCATCCGGTAATCAAAATGTAATTCTCCCTCACGGATATCTGCATCAAAAAAGAAATTCTGCACTTCGGGTATGCGATCGGCCACATCACAGAGGCTTAAATCGTGGGTGGCAATCAGGCCGGTGGCCTTTAATTTAAGCAGGCGCTCCAGAAATTCCTGTGAGCCCTGGGCTTTATCTTTACTGTTGGTGCCCTTGAGGATTTCGTCCAGTACCACAAAATAGGGCTGCTCCTGCAGATGGTCTACAATAGTCTTCAGCCGTTTGAGTTCGGCAAAAAAGTACGACTCATGGCGGGAAAGTGAATCTGAAGTCCGCATACTGGTAATCAGGGGAACGGGGGTATAACTCATCTGTGTCGCGCGTACGGGAAGACCCATATTGGCCGTAACAATACTTAATCCTACCGCCCGTAGAAAGGTGCTTTTCCCTGCCATATTTGCCCCGGTGATGACCATAAAGTGTCCCTGCGCTACCTCAAAATCATTTGTTACCGGTGTTTCAAAAAGCAGGGGATGTGCCAGCCCCCTTGTCTTTATAAATCCCGGTACACCCCCCTGAATTTCTGGGTAGGTGTAGGTGGGGTGGTTAAATCCGTAATTGGCCAGGCTGTTATAGGCATCAAAACGAGCCAGGGCTTCAAACCAGCCCGCCACGGCACTCCCATAACTATCGATCCATGCTTCCACGGCCCGGGCCTGGCGGATATCCCAAAGAAAAAACGCATTGCCGAAAAGTGCGACAAGCAGGTTATTTCGCTGATCCAGTGCCCCGATAATCCGGCTGAATTTGCGCAATACCTCAGAAACCGGAGGCCCTGCGCCTGCCAAAGCCTTTTGAGCGTCAATTAATGATGGGGCCTGGAAAGTCTCTCCTTCGATCTGATGCACCAGCCGACGGTACTGACTGAAGGTATCCTGCATCTTACCTGTGGCCTGAGCGAGTGTTCCGATTCGTTTTGCAAAGGGTAAACTGATCAGCAGGCCCGCAAAAAAGACCCCAATAAGTACCCCGAGGGGCAGAATCTGCAGTATAAAAAGCACTCCGATACTCAGGGAGCCTATGGAAAAAAAAGTCGGCAGAAAATCAGCCCAGGAGGGGAGTGTTCGGGTATAGGCAGAAAACCAGGAAGTCAGGACATCAGGAGCTACAGGAGTTTGAATCATCCGGGCGGTCGCCGTATAGTTCTGCCGCCAGTCCACCCGGGGGGCGAGTTCCTGAATGGCTTCCTGTTTTCTTTCTATCCCCTTAAAATCATTTGAAGACAACCATCGGGCCAGCAGCACACGCCCTGCGGGCAGACCGCTTCGGTTGAGATACTGGTAAAAAGAATTCGGGCCAAACAAATCAAGGTCGTCGTGGTAGGGATGTCCGGGTTGCAGAAACTGGGCCCCATCCTCCAACTCACTAAATATCCCTTGTAAAACCTCCGTTTCGGTCTGGTTCAATGCGATGAGTTCCTTCAACCGGGCCGCCTCGTATTTCAAATCCTGATGCCGGGAGACGAGGTACGCAAATATTGCCAAAAGGACAATAACCCCTATCCCATACAGGGGCTGTCCGTTCAGGGCGAGATAGCTGCAGAACCCCAGGGCCGCAAAGACCCCCAGACGAATCCCTGAAGAAAGTCGTAACCGCTTTTTTTGTTGGCGGGCCGCCTCGATGTAGGCGATTTTTTTCTTTTCGTAAAGCGCTGAAGGATCTGTCATTCTGTATTTTCAAGGGCCTGCCTTGTTTTTTTGGGCAATCCGGCCACGATAAGGTCATAGGAATGGTCGATGAGCTCCCGGATCAGTTTTTCAGGGACCTGTTGCAGGTATACCGTATTCCAGGTGTTTTTGTTCATATGATAGCCAGGAATAATGTGCCCGTCATAGGCTTCCCGGAGTTCTATGGCCCACTCCGGATCGCATTTCAGATTGACCTGGGGCGGGAGGCGGTCCAGGGCCGTAAGGGCAAACATTTTGTTCATCACCTTAAACACCAGGACGTCCGCGCCAAAAGGAAACCCTTCGGTAACCCCCTTTTTTACGATACAATACTCTCTGAAGGCTTCTATATGCAAGGTGGTAGTCTTAGGGTTTCAGGGATTCAGACCTTTGGCATCGTAGACCGTAAAGCGCTTTATCAGATGCGCCGTTTTCTCAATAAAGGATAAATGAGCCGCTTCAGTCTGATACGCCTGCTGGGCCTCGGCTGACTCAAAAGTGACGATCATGGCATAGGTAAAGGAGTCGTCCACGACCTCCCGGCTCGCTTTTGGCGGAGTTCCCAAAAAATTGGTCTGGGTGTATTGTGACTCTTTAAAAAGAACCTGCAGGTTGGTCTCGAAATGTTTGCGTTCCTCCGGATTATCCGGGTTGTTCAGCCAAAAGTATACCACGTGGGTAAAGGCGGGATCAAACCCACGACTGTCCTTCGAGGCCTGTGTATATCCTGTCTCAGGGATGAAGCTTAAGACCATCAGCAGGGCAATCAAAAATTTCATAAGTGGTGTTTTTAGATTATTCCGCAGTCTTTATGACAGATTCCTTCAGGGCCGGATTCAAGAGTACTTCCACAGGGCCATCGAGTTTCAGCGCTTCGTAATCGAGTTTCCACCCCAGTGTCTCCACGATTTTTTCCATCAGCAATACCGCTTCGAGCATTTCGTGATTGGCGGTTTCCATTAAACCGCTTTCCGGAATTTTCTCCCGGATGTGCGCCTTCGCTTCTTTGTTCATACTGGTCATATCATCCGGGGTAAAGGCGTTGAACAAATCGTTGCGGATGTCGTAAAATTCCAGTTCCGGCTCTATGGACAGGATTTCGGGGGGTGGAAAATTACCCAGGATTATGGTTTTATGCTCCGGATCTGCAGACACCTTTAACTTTTTAAAATCGTACCCGATGTGGGCTTTGGCGTTAATGACAATCAAGGCCTTTTTCTTGCTGCCAAATAGGTTCATAAAGTGGCCTTTGCGATTCTCGTATCTGTAGATTTCAGCGAAATCCCCTTCCACGGAAACCAGTTTGCAGACAGATCGCACCTTCTCGAGCAAAATACTCGACTGTTGAATGGTCAGCTCTTTTTGCTTTTTCTGATTTAATAAGGAGTACCCCCAATACATCAGCAGTGCGCCAATAAGAAGTCCCAATGCTAATTCTGCCATTTTATTTTAATTTAAAGTAAATTCTCTTTTTAACTTATTTAATTTGTTTGCTATACTAGCATTGTATTGTTTATCTCCAACACGCAAGATGAAGCCTCCTAAGATGCTTTCATCTACTATATTTTCTAATTCTACCGCTTTGCTTGTAAGCTCTTTTACTTTAGCAAGCACTTTTAATTCTAAATCGTTAGTCATAGGAATAGCTGTAGTTACTTGCGCTATTTCTTTCCCTTGTAACTCATCGAATAATTGGCTGTATTTTGTTGCAACATCTCCAAGAATGTCTATTCTTTTATTAGACATTAATATGCTGAACAATCCTGAACTTATAGTATTTATATTTGGAAAAATTTGAGTCAAAGCTGCTTTTTTTACGTCAGATTTAACGACAGCACTTTTAAGTACTTGCTCTAACTCATTATTTTCGGCAATAGTGTTAGCTATTAGCTTCATGTCGTTATTTACAGCATCTGCTGCGTTTTGATCACTAGCTAAGCTTAGTATTGCTTTTGCGTAACGTATTGCTGCTCTTGTTCCTGCCATCTAACTTTAGTTTAAAGTTGCTTCACCTAACATAGATTCAACTAGTTTTACTTGTTTTTCTTTGTTAGATAATTCTTCACGAACTACTTTTTCTGCAATTTCTATTGATAAGTTAGCCACTTGCGATTTTAAATCTGCTATAGCTGCCTTTTTTTCAGTTTCAATTGAAGCTTGTGCTTGGGCAATTAATTTTCCGGCAGCTTCTTTTGCTTCATCTTTAGCGTCTTCAATCATTTTGTTTTTGATA
>CAKZOC010000036.1 GCA_937136025.1 uncultured Bacteroidota bacterium | reverse complement strand
CGTTCCAGGGAAGCTTCAATTTCGGCTTCCCGGGCCTGGGCCTCAGCTTTTTCCAGATCTAGGAACCGCTGGTAAATCCGTTCGAATTCCCGGGCGAAACGGATTACAATGGCAATCTCCTCCTCCGTGGGAGGGCGGCTGTGGTTAAAACCAAGGTACCCGAATTTATTCTGCCCCTCACAGGAATAGAGCCCGTTTGGAAAATCCTTTGGGCCTACCCGGTATTTTTTAGGCATGGATTGTACAAGCTCGTCCATGACCTGAAACAACTGGGTGACGGATTCTTTGGGATACACCAGGCATTGGTGACTTTGGGGAATACTTTTTTTCCAGCGGTCGACGGTTTCTTTCCATTCTTCCATCGCATCCAGGTCGATGATTTTTTCCCCCACGTTCCGCGCGCCTTTTTTGCCGCTTAAGCGCAGCGAAAAACGATTATTTTCCAGGTCAATCAGGGAAAGGTGTGCGCAAACAGGGTTGATCCCGAGGAAATCATATTGTTCGCAGAGCAACCCGATGACTTCGTTGAGTTCTTCCGTATGCTGCATGGCCATGGCGCGGGCCCGAATCCGTTCCAGGGCTGCCTCAATCTGTGCTTGCTTTGCCCTTTTCTCGGCATTTTGCAAATCCAAAAATCGCTGGTAAAGCCTGCTGAACTCTGTGGTAAACCGGAGCAGGATATCTGCTTCTTCCGGGTTGGCTTCCCTGGTTTGGTTGATGCCCAAAAAGCCGAATTTACAATAGGCCTGGGTAGTGTACAGGCCGTTGGGGAAGTCCCGGGGAGACACTTTTTCCCCTTTTGGAAGCTTTGAAAAAATTCCATCGAAGAGCTCCCAAATGGTATCTAGGCCTTCTGTAGGAACTTCAAACCGCGTGATGGGATCCGGGTCCGTGTCCGGGGATTTGATGGAATCCGAAATATGCGCCCAATGCTCCGAAGCATCCAAAGCAATTTTTTCCTCCGCCATGATGCGTTTTCCGTTCCGCCCTGTCATCCGGTAGGTAAAGGCATTCTCCTCCAGATGGAGCAGGGTCAGGTGCGTCCAGACCGTTTCCACCCCAAGTGTTTTCAACTGCTGGAAGATGACGGACAGCACTTCCGTGAGTTCCGAGGATTCCTGCATGGCCATCGCCCGTGCCCGAATCCGTTCCAGTGACAGTTGGATTTCGGCTTCCCGGACCTGGGCTTCTGCTTTTTTAAGGTCGGTGAATCGCGTATAGGTTTGCTCAAAGACACTGCTGAATCGCTCCAAAAGCTTTACTTCCTCTTCCGTAAGGAATTCCGGAGTTGAAACGAGGAGACATCCGTGTTTGAAAAGGGCGGCAGATTGAACCCTGCGGTCCCTCAGCAATTGATTGTCGAAGGGCAATCCGATAACCTCGGTCAGGTAACGGATCCATTGTCGCAACTCTTTTCCCGATTGTTCAAATTCAATGCTGGCCCTTCCTTCCTTCCACGCGGCATAGACCTTTGAGATGGTGGTTGGCTCGCGTAATTCCCCTTTGAAAATGCGGTCTATTTGCTTTCCGCCCTGTTCTGTGGACCACCATTCAAAGACGCCTTCATCTTCCCTGATAATCCCTATATTCACGCGTTCAGGTGTCGCCCCTAGATTTTCGATCTGTTCGAAAAGCACTGCCGCCACCTCGCTGAGTTCCGAACTTTTATGCATGGCCATCGTGCGGGCACGAACCCGTTCCAATGCCAGTTGGATCTCAGATTCCCGAGCCTGTTTTTCTGCTGTCTGCAAGTCCAGGAATCGCTGATACAGCCTCCCGAACTCACTGGCAAAACGGGCGACTATTTTTTGCTCTCCTTCCGTTGCGAGACGGCTATGGTTGAACCCAAGATACCCATACTTGCAATGCCCCTGGGTGGTGTAGAGGCCGTCCGGAAAATCAGCCGGTTGAATTTGATATGCCTCGGGAAGTGCATCCATCACCTCATGTAAGACCTCCCAAAGCGTGGGGAGTGCGTCAGGCGTATAGTGTATACAATCCACGGTACCCGTATCCCCATTTTTCCAGTTTTCAAAAGAGGCCTTCCAGTTTTCCACCGCTTTCACATCGATAATTTGTTCGGCGATCACCTTGTTTTCAGGACTGGTCGTGATTCGAAGGCTGAAAGTATCGTTGTCTTCATCAAAAAGGGTGAGGTGGGTGAGGACCGGATTGATGCCGAGCAAATCAAATTGCTCAAATAAAACACAGAGGACATCATTCAATTCATCGGTGCTGTGCATGGCCAGGGAACGGGAACGTACTTTTTCCAGAGCGGCTTCAATCCGTGCTTCCCGTGCCTGGGCCTCTGCTTTCTGCAAATCGAGGTACCGCCTGTAGGTTTGTCCGAAAACGCTGGCGAACCTTTCCAGGACTCGATGGGCTTCCTCTGTTAACGGGTTGTGCGTAAAAGCAAAGAGGACTCCATCCCTAAAGAAGAAAACATTGTTATACTGCCTGTCCGGCAGCGTTTTTAAGTCTACTTTTAACGGATAATCGGGTTCTTCATTCAGAGCCCTATAATATCGGGTAACATCTTCGCCGATTAACTCATGATAAAACCTTTTGACTCCTTTTTCCTTTGCTTTTGTGATCTCTATGAGCATGGGGTGAACACCCATATTCAACATTCCCATCTTCAGATCGACAATCCCTTTGAGATCCGATTTTACAGACCAGGTCTCCATTCTGTTGTTTTCATGGTGGATTCCAATGCCACAGCGTATGGAAGTATCCAGACCCAGACCAACAACCTCCTCAAACAGGGCAATCACAGTGTCTGAGACGTCCTGACTGTTGTGCATGGCCATTGTTTTTGACCGTACCCGTTCCAGGGATGCTTCTACTTGTGCTTCCCGGGCCTGTGCCTCTGCTTTTTGCAAATCGAGATACCGCCTGTAGGTTTGTCCGAAAACGCTGGCAAATCTTCTCAGGATGTTTTTGGCCTCTTCTGTAAGCGGGTTTTCCGTAAATGAAAACAAAATCCCTTCCGAAAAAAAGAAGCTGTTGTGGAATTGCTTTTCTGGAAGACGCTTCAGGTCGGCATTAAAAGGGTATTCGGGTTCATTATTCAAAGCTTTGTAATAACGCTGTACATCTTCCCTGTCGTAATCGTACTGATACCCCGATTCTCCATTTTTCCAGGCTTTTTTAAGCCCCTTTAGCATGGGGTGGATATCCATATTGAGCATCCCCATCCTCAAATCTATTTCCCCGTCCTGATAAGCGTTCGCGGACCAGGTTTCCATGCCATCATAGCCTTCCAGAATTCCAATACCACAACGGATAGACGCATCCAACCCCAATTTTTTTACCTCTTCAAAAAGGGTTGCTACCGTTTCAGAGACATCCTGGCTATTATGCATGGCCATGGTTTTCGACCGTACCCGTTCCAGAGCTGCTTCTATTTTTGCTTCTCTTGCCTGGGCTTCAGCCCTTTGAAGATCCAGAAATCGGGTATAAGTCTGTTCGAATACCTTGGCAAAGCGATAGAGCGTTTCCTTGTGCTCTTCACTCGACGTCTCGTGCCATGACATACTCACCGTCCCGTATTTGTGGTTTGCATCCACGAATTCGAGCCGCTCATAGCGATTCTTCTTTTGCAACTCTTCAAAATAATGCCCTCCGAGCAATTCGTCCATTTGGACCAAAAATCCCATTACAATTTCCTCACCGGGTAAGGACACGTAGGAAAACCGTTCTCCGTTCAGCCAGGTTTTTACGGACGTATCCTCGAATTGAGCTGAGGGCTGATGATGGTAAATGGGCTCATCCCCATGACCAGCAATGGGGGACAACCACATCTCGAAATAGCCTTCGTCCAGGTGCCAGATACTGATCCAGGCCTGAATGAAATCCACTTCCAGAGCTTTCAACTGGTTGAACAACACGACCACCACGTCGAGGAGTTCCTTTGTGGAATGCATGGCCATGGACCGTGCCCTTACGCGCTCCAGGGCCGCTTCAATCTGAGCTTCCCGGGCCTGGGCCTCGGCTTTTTTCAGGTCCATAAACTGCTGGTAGACCCGTCCGAATTCCATTGAAAACCGTCTGAGAATATCCCGTTCCTCCTGCGTGGGCTCTTCTGTATGATTATATCCGATGTACCCGAATTTGCAATGTCCCTGGACGCTGTATCCCCCTTCCGGGAAATGGGCCGCGGTGAGTCTTTCCGCTTTGGGCATGCTCTCAAACGTTTCGGCCATCAGCGTAAATAGCTGTTCAAGGTTTTCTTTGGCATAAAAAAGCACTTCCACATCTTCGGAAGCGCCGGATTGCCATTTATCGTAAAGGTCCTTCCAGATGTCCATGCCCTGAATGTCGACAACCTGCTGACCCTGGATCCGCTTCCCGGAAATACCTGTAGACCGGTACGTAAACGTGTTTTCTTCCGGGTTCCACAGCGTCAGCCAGACCGTTAAGGGATCGATTCCCAGGCGGTCAAACTGTTGGAAAAGCACACTTAAAACATCGCTTAATTCCTCCGAAGAACGCATGTCCATCGAGCGTACCCGTACCCGCTCCAGGGCCGCCTCAATCTCCAGGGCCCTCTCGCGCTGACGGAGGGTTTCCTGCAATTCTGAAAGTTTGTCTATAGGTTTCCCAGGCCGATTTCCGCGTTTTTCCGGAGTCTGAGATAAAGCACCTTTTTCATTCCCGGTACTTTTATTCGGCTTTTTGCTCATCTTCAAATTCGATTTACCGTGTGGGGGTCAGAACCCGGGGAAGCGGAGTAGTTTACTATGCGCAATTCAATCATGGATAAACTCGTTTTTTGTGCATGCAGGAAGTTACAAAAAAGGACGGGATTGCCATCAACTTTTAAAGACCGATTAAACAAAGGAACTCCTACAGGCTTTCTATCTTTGCGACTTACATTGCACAATGACCAAAATCCTTCTTCTTTCCGATACCCATAACCATCTTGACGACCGCATTCTGGCTTATGCCGGGCAGGCCGATGAAATCTGGCATGCCGGGGATATCGGTTCCCTGAAAGTGACCGATGCCCTTGGGGAACTTAAGCCGGTGAGGGGAGTCTATGGAAATATTGATGGAGCCGAAGTGCGGAGGGAATTTCCCTTAGACAACCGCTTTACGTGTGAAGGTGTTGCGGTATGGATTACCCATATCGGGGGGTATCCCGGCAGGTATCAGAAACGGGTTCGGGAGGCCCTGCTGAAGCGGTCGCCAAAACTTTTTATATGCGGGCATTCCCATATCCTAAAGGTGCAATACGACAAGCGTTTTGACCTGCTTCATATGAACCCTGGGGCATGTGGTAAAGTCGGGTTTCACAAAGTGCGAACCATGCTGCGGTTTGCTATTGATGGGGCTGAGATAAAAGACCTTGAGGTGATTGAACTTGGACAGCGGTAAGGGGTTGAGGTTCAAGGTTCAAGGTTTAAAGTTCAAGGTTCAAGGTTTAAGGTTCAAAATTCAAGGTTCAAGGTTTAAGGTTTAAAGTTCAAAAGGGCTGCGAACTGCCTACTGCGACTGCCAACTGCAAACTGCAAACTGCAAACTGCCACTGCCTACTGCCAACTGCCAACTACAGACTCCCACGTGCCCTGGGCTTTTATCATTTTTTCACTATCTTTTTAAAAAAGAAATTGCGCTATGAAATGGATTGTTTTTCTGTTTTCATCGGTGTTGGCTGTGACGGGAATAGCTGCACAAGAAGATTCTGAACTCGATCAGCTATTTTCTTCCTTTACCTCCTACAGTGAACTCCCCAGAGAAGTGGCCTATGTTCACTTAAATAAATCCATCTATATCAAAGGGGAAGAAGTCGGGTTTAAGGCCTATGTGATGGACAAAGACACCAAAAAGAGGTCCCTGGAAACCCGTAACCTCTACTGCACAATAACGGACAGCACCAACCGAACTCTAAAATCCAAAATGCTGCTCATCGAAGAGGGTGTTGGACACAGCACCTTCCGATTGGACAGCCTCTTTACAACAGGCACCTATACCTTCCGGGCTTATACAAACTGGATGCAGAATTTTTCAGAACCAAATTATTATGAACAAACCCTGGAAGTAATCGATCCGGAAACGGACGAATACAAACCCAGTTTGGATTCCGGAGTGGCTTTAGACGCCCAGTTCTTACCGGAAGGTGGTCGGGCTGTAGCCGGGCTGGAGGTGGTCTACGGGGTCATTGTGAAAGACCCTTCAGGACAGGGTGTCCCGAATCTGGAAGGGAGTATCACAGATGAAGCGGGACAGGAAATCACCCGGTTTAAAGTCAATTCCTTTGGAATCGGTCGCGTTGGTCTGCTTCTGGGAAAGGACCAAACCTATGACGCCCGGTTCAAAAACAGGGGTAAGGAATATCGAATTCCCCTGCCCAGGGCCTATCCCGAGGGTATTGTTTTAAAACTCACCGATCTTAAAGAGGAAATTGGTCTGAGTTTGGAAATGGTCCCGGGACCCGGAACGCCGCAGGATCAGCCATATCAACTTAGCATCCACAACGGGGATGAAATCAAGGCTTTTCCGATTTCCTTTACCGGGGGTTTAAAACAACTTAAGGTCATCCCTAAAGCAGATTTGTATAAGGGTATGAATATTATCACCCTTATGGATGAGAACGCCAGGCCCCTGTTGGAGCGGTTGTATTTTAACGACAGCGGATTTGAATTTTATCAAACCTTTCAAACACGGTCCGTCACAGACTCCGGGCAGGTGAAGGTGACTCTGGAAATTCCGGGTCTTGAGGCCGGGGCATTCAGCAGCTTGAGCCTCTCTGTACTGCCCGATCATACGAGCTCTTACGGGCACCACCACAATTTACCCTCCTATACATTGCTCCAACCCTATGTCCGGGGACCGATACAAAATGCAGGGTACTATTTTCAGGACATCGATGCCCGAAAGCGCTATGATCTGGACAACCTGCTGATCACCCAGGGCTGGAGCAGTTACTCCTGGAACACGGTCCTGAATCACCCCCCCCAATACCGGTTTGACTTTGAAAAAGGCATCAGTTACACGGTCCGGTTTAACAAGCGATACAGTGAGGATTTCTATATTTATCCCACGGCTAATAACCCGTCACAAATGCTGAAATTAAAGGAAGGAGAAGTCGATTTTACCGTGGAGGAATTCTACCCGCGGGAAGGCGAAAAACTTGCCATTTCCGAAATTTCCAAAGGAGGAGGAACCACACCTCCGGGTGCTGCAGTACATTTTAAACCCGCAGGAATTCCCAAATATGCCCCGGATTTCGATATTTCACTCCCGGGTCCTGTGGAGGAATCGATCACAGAGATAGAGTTCCCTCCCATATCCTTTGAAAATTTAGAAAAGCTCCAAGTACTGGATGAAGTGGTAGTCACTAAAAAAAGGGATGAAACCCGTATGGAGAAACTCAAAGACCGCAGCAACGGAAGACTGGATTTTTTTGAAGAGGATGATCCGAGGAGGAATCAGTTTTTAAGCACCTATTTAAGCGGTCGCGGGTTTATAGTCAATGAGACTCTGGGGCAGGTGTCGATTACTGCCCGAAATCCGAATAGCCCAAACAATGCCAGGCCTATCGTATATTTGGATGGCATCCTGCTTCAGGATTTCACCCTGCTGTATAAATTCTTGCTCAACGATGTGGACTATATTGAAATCAATAAGTCCGGGATTGGTTCGGGAATTATGGGGGGTGGGGGCGTCATCCGAATTGTCACCGATCCGAGGCTTCGGATTGCCCGAAGAAGAGGGCCGCTTTCATTTAACGAGTATGAGGTTCCCCTGGCCTACGGCATTCAAAAGCGCTTTTATACCCCCGTATATCCATCGTATACCAGTCCCTTTTTCAGAAAATTCTTCGGCTACGTCATGGGCCTTGACAATCTCCAACTGTTCCCATTTCTCGCAGAAACTACATCGTTCAATCCCCAGTTCCACGTGCAGATTCCCAGGGCAGGTCTTTCGAAATGTCATGTCGTGGTTTCGGTGACTCAACAGTACGAAACCCACTACTCCAG
>CAKZOC010000035.1 GCA_937136025.1 uncultured Bacteroidota bacterium | reverse complement strand
CCCAGGCCCGGGAAGCGGAAATTGAAGCCTCCCTGGAACGCGTCCGGGCCGCTTCAATGGCCATGCATAATAGCGCTGAACTGTTTAATGTCATTAATATCCTGAGTGCGCAACTGAATGTTTTGGGCGTTCAGATGGATGCTGCCATGATCAACGAGAAGGTGGAAGGCTCAAAAGACTGGTATATGTGGTTGGCGATCCCATCCGAAAGCCTGGAGTCTTACACGCGGATGGAACAGGTCCGGGTACCGTATATCAGAAGCGCTGCTTTCGACCGGATATATCATTCTTTAGCGGAGGGTAAGCCCAGATTCTCAGATCAACTGACCAAGCCACAGAAAGACCTGATTTTCAAACACTACTTCAAAAATTCTAACCACAGGGATGTGCCCAAAGCAAGGCAGGACTATATTTTTTCCTGCCCCGGTTTATCCAGGACCACCATTTTGTCCAAAAATTCATTCATACAATTTTACCGCTACAGCCTCCAACCTTTTAGAGAAGAGGAGAATCGAATATTGGAACGTTTCGGCAGGGCATTTGAGCAGTCGTACACGCGTTTCCTTGATCTTCAGAGGGCCGAGGCACAGGCCCGGGAAGCCCAGATCGAGGCCGCACTGGAACGGGTGCGGGCCAAGACCATGGCCATGTACAATTCGAAAGACATCGCCGAAACGGTGACCACCTTCTTCAACGAACTTCTGGGCCTTGGCGTGGGGAACAGCACACGCTCCGGCATCGGCATCATCGATCCTTCCGGGGTAATGCAGGTGTGGACGGCGTCCGTACAGCATGGAAATGAGATCACCCTGCATTCGGGTTCCCTGGAAATGCACACTCACCCTATGTTAATGGGATTACAGAAGGCCTGGTCGAAGGGGGAATCGCTTTATGAATCCGTCCTGAAAGGAGCAAATAAAATGAGCTATTTCAAGGCCATCAATAAAGCGCCCGATTATCCGGTTAAAGTAGATTTGGAGACGCTCCCCCCTACTGTATACCATTATAGTTTTCTGTTTTCCCATGGCACCCTGTTTGTCTTTTCAGAATCCCCTTTACAGGAAGAAATCCGGGATATTTTCACCCGTTTTTCTTCTGTGTTCGGGCAAACCTACATCCGGTTCCTGGACCTGGAACGGGCAGAGAAGCAGGCCCGGGAATCCAAAATTGAAGCTGCCCTGGAACGCGTCCGGGCAAAGGCCATGGCCATGCACAGTTCGGAAGATTTGCGCGAAACCATTACGACCATATTTGAGGAACTCAAAAACCTCAATATAAGGACCTTGCGCCTGGGGCTGGGCTTGCTCGACCAGGACATACCAAAGGGCGAAATCGTTACGGCCCGCATCGGTGACCATGATGAAATTATCGAAGTCAGCGGAACCTTTAAATTGACCGGACACCCGGTACTGGAAGAGATTTACACTCATTTCAAGGAGCAGCGGGATTATTTCCCCATCCTGCAAGGCGATGAAATCGGCAGTTATTATGCCGCCCTCACCAATACGGTTGATGTTCAGGGCTATGGCACCGACTCAGAACACTACGGTTGTTTCCTCTTCTTTAATGAAGGAGGGCTCTACGCCTGGGCCTCCCGGCCGCATTCAGAGGAACAGATCAGCATCCTGAAAAAATTCTGCCGGGTGGTAGAGATCACCTACCGGCGGTATAAGGACCTGGTGGAGGCAGAGGCACGGGAAAAAGATGCTATAAAACAGGCATCCCTGGACCGGGTCCGGGCAGAAATCGCCTCCATGCGCACCACCAAGGATCTCGAACGGATAACCCCCCTGGTCTGGAAGGAACTGACCACTTTGGGCATCCCTTTCTTTCGTTGCGGCGTGTTCATCATGGATGAAGCCAATCAAATGGTACATGTCTACCTGACCACACCTGAGGGTAAAGCCCTGGGGGCTATGAACCTGCCCTTTGATTTTGACATGTCTCTCATTCAAAAAGGTGTGGACCATTGGAGAAGGCAAAAAATCCTGGTGGAGGAGTGGAATCAGGCACAGTTTGTGGAAATGACCAAGAAACTGATGAAGCAAGGGCAGGTGAAAAGTGCGAAATCGTACCAGGCAGGGGAAAAACCTCCTGAACACCTGGTACTCCAACAGGTGCCCTTTGCCCAGGGGATGCTCTATGTAGGCAGTGCCGAACCGCTTTCGACAGAAGAGATGGACATCGTCCAGGCCCTTACGCGGACCTTTGCCGTCGCCTATGCCCGGTATGAAGACTTCAAGGAGCTGGAAAAAGCCAAGAAAAAAGTTGAAAACACCCTGGATGAATTGCAGGCCGCCCAGTCGCAGCTTATCCAGTCCGAAAAAATGGCATCCCTGGGGGAACTGACCGCGGGTATTGCCCATGAGATCAAGAACCCCCTGAACTTTGTGAATAATTTCTCAGAAGTAAATAGTGAATTGATTGATGAATTAGGCGAAGAAGTTGAAAAAGGAAATCTTGATGAAGTAAAAATAATTGCAAAAGATATTAGGGAGAATGAACAAAAAATTAATTTCCATGGCTGGCTCCTAATCTTTCTATAATAACAATCACTCGTTCACATACCGCAACTAAGTGTTGTTGCTTCTGCTTGGTATTATCAAATTAAACTTACCGATAGCATTGAATTAACTATTTCAACAGAATAAATTAATTTATACCAACGAGCTGATTATTCGGAAATTTAACCCATGCATAACAATTAAGAACATTTGATTCGTAATCATGTATGAAATAATGTTCTTTCATCAGTTTTGATTTAAGCCAACTCTTATGTAATTAAGCAAACTTTCATACCATACATATAAGGTGTGAATTTAAATAAGGCATATACAGACCGTGAGAAACCATATACTTCATATGTACAGTCGATATCTTGAGTCTTCAACCACTTATCAAATTTTTTTTTTGTATATAGAGATCGAGAGCATCAAGGAATAGGTGAAAGTGATACATTTCGATTTTTGGGGACATCTGGACATAAACTTTCGTCCCAACAATAAGGGTCGGACCATATATAATGCAGTCCATTACTTTTATTTCTTCTATAACTGACTCTCACGTCCTTGGAGCGGATGGTCCAATG
>CAKZOC010000034.1 GCA_937136025.1 uncultured Bacteroidota bacterium | reverse complement strand
CTATATGCTGAAGATGCTTTCCGAATCAGCAAAAGCATCAACTTCGCCGAAGGGACCAAAAAGTGCTCCAAAACACTCTACGAGATTTACCGCAGGCAGCAGGATTACGCCACAGCTCTCGCCTATCACGAACTCTTTCAGGAACTCTCAGACACCCTGAGCCGAAATGAAAACAAACAAAGCCTGAGCCTTCTGAAAACGAAAACAGAGTATGAACGACAAAAACAATTGCTCATACAGGACAACGAAAAAGCACTGGCCTCACAGGAGCGTTTCATCTATGTAGGCGCAGGGCTCCTGCTGGTTTCTCTTTTGATTATCTATCTGGTTTACCGAAGTAAAAAATTACAGCAGCGCCTCACCCGGGAATTGGAAGCAAAACAAGAAATCCTCGAAAGGCGCAAGTCCGAATTACAGATGGACAATGAGACTAAGGTGAAGCTTTTTTCAGTAATCGGCCATGATCTGAGAGGTCCGGTCGGCGCCCTGAAGGAACTCCTCCAAATATTCAAAGACGGGGAAATCTCGATACATGAGCTGGCGTCCTATATGCCCAAACTCAGGTCAGATGTGGACCACATATTTTTTACCTTAAACAATTTACTGTCCTGGGGCTACTCTCAGCTCAATGGCGCAGTGACCCGGCCGACCTCAGTACTCCTGGAAGGCATCGTAACAGAGAACATTAAATTACTCAATGAGATTGCCGAAAATAAAAGTATTAAAATCATCAGCGAAATTCCTGCGAATACCCAGGTATGGTCAGATCCTCATCAGGTGGATATCGTACTGAGAAACCTGATCAGTAACGCCCTGAAGTTTACCCCTGAAAATGGGATGGTGACCCTGCACGCAGAAGAAAAAGAGGCCTACTGGATTATATCGATCCGCGATACCGGAGTGGGAATGGATCGCCTGACATTACAGAAAATTTTCAAAGAAGAGAATAACCACTCCACCTACGGTACGGCCAACGAAAAAGGAACCGGCTTAGGCCTGACGCTTTGCAAGGAAATGATCCTTAAAAACGGAGGGGAAATTTGGGTAGACAGTTTGCTCAGAAAGGGAAGTACGTTTTATTTTACCCTGCCCAAAGCGGCGGGATCTTATAGCAAGGCCGTTTAGATCAACTGGTCGAGGCCAGACACCGCCAGGGTGCGTTCTACCGTAAACCCCTCGGCATATTCCACCCCTACTAATCTTCCCAGATCGCGGGATCGATATTCGACACTTTCAAGGAAATTTGCACTGCTGATAGGCGTTTCAGGTTCTTTGCTGTTTGGATCAAAAAACTGGGAATCGTAAGCGCGGATGGCCTCCAATTTCTTCTCAATGAATCCACTGACGTCTACCACAAAGTCCGGCTTCAGATTCTTCCATTGAATATAGTGATACACATTCTTAGGTCTCCAGGGCTCCTGCCAGCGATCATCTCCTTCCAACTGCGTATCGATTTTCAACAGGCCACTGAGAAAACATGCATCACTCACCAGATCGCTGCCCCGTCCGTGATCTATGTGCCGGTCGTGAATGGCGTTACAGAGCACCGTATCCGGTCTGTATTTTCGTATCTGGCGTATGACGGCCATTTGATGCTGGGGATCGTTGCGAAAAAAACCATCCTGAAACTCCAGATTCTCACGCACAGCTATCCCCAAAATTTCGGCCGCTCTGGCCGCTTCCCGAGACCGGATCTCTGCAGACCCCCGCGTACCTAATTCCCCCCGGGTAAGATCTACAATACCCACTTTTTTTCCCTGTGCAATTTCTTTGGCAATGGTAGCCCCTGCACCGAGTTCAGCATCATCCGGATGTGCCCCGAAAACGAGGATATCTAATTTTTGAGCCATATACATTCTGAATTTAGGTAACCGATTCCTTACTGAGGGTTTTGGATTGCAACAAGGCCTGAGTGAGATCTGCTTTTAAGTCTTCAAAATCCTCAATGCCCGTTGAAAAACGAATGAGGCCATCGCGTATCCCGGCCTTGAGGCGCTCCTCGGGACTTAAAAGGGCATGGGAAGTTTGCGTGGGAGCGAGCAACGTACTCTCAACCCCTGCCAAACTCATAGAAACCTTTATCCATTGCAGGGAACGCATAAACGTATGCTGATCCAGGGATTCTGAGAGCTCAAAAGACAACATTCCGCCGAATCCATGCATTTGGGCTTTGGCGGTTTCGTGATTCGGATGGCTCTGCAGCCCCGGATAATACACCTTCTGGATGTCCGGGTGTTGTTCCAGGAAATTTGCGAGTTTCAGGGCGTTCTCATTCTGGGCGCGTACCCGGATTCCCATAGTTTTCAGACTCCTTTCCAGAAGCCAGACCGTATAATCACTCAGGCTCCCCCCCAGATTTTTGGCCAGCTGAAAAATGCGATCGATGTGCGCATGGCTTCCCGCTACGGCCCCCGCGCAAATATCGGAATGCCCCCCCATATACTTGGTGGCACTGTGAATTATGATATCGATGCCGTAGTCCGCCGGATTCTGGTTGACAGGACTGGCAAAAGTATTGTCTATAAGCGTTGTAAGTCCCCGCGACCGCGCCAGGGAACCTATAGCCTCCAGATCGGTCAGGGTGAGCAGAGGGTTCGAAGGGGTTTCCAGATAGAGGACCCGGGTATTGGGCTGGATGGCCTTTTCAAAAGCCGTCCGTTCCGTGCTATCAATAAACGTATACTCGATCCCGTACTTGGGAAATTCCTCTACGATGAGGTTGTATGCGCCCCCATAAATTTGTCGGGGTACTACCAAATGGTCCCCTTTTTGAAGAAAAGCCAAAAGCGCGGTACTGACGGCTGCCATCCCACTGCCAAAAATCAAGGCGGCCTCCGTATGCTCGAGCGCTGCAATTTTACGACAAAGAGCCTCCTGGTTCGGGGTGTTAAAATACCTTGGATAACGCTTTATATCCACGTCCTCATAATCGTAAGACGTACTCATATATAATGGAGAAATGGCGCCTTTGAAGGTTTTGTCCTCCAGTTCTCCGATATGGGTGCAGATTGTATTGACCCCTTTTGCCTTCTTGTCCATAATAAAATATCAAAGGCCTAAAGGTAGTGAATTCAGGAAATAGAAACCGGCCTTACCAGTGGTCTGAAAGCATTCCGTTTCCAGGGGTATCCGTGGAATACCTGCCGGGAAACCCTGCTTAGGATCGTTAAAACCCCTCAGCCTGCCTATTTATAATGCACCCGGTAACGCCACCAGCTCAGCGCACCCAGAATAAAGACACCCCCAAGGGTATACCAGACAAATGTAGGGGTAATCACCTGGTCTCCGCTGGCATAACTATGAAGGCCCACCAGATAGAAATTCACTCCAAAATAGGTCATCATAATGCTTGAAAAGGCAATGACACTCAGGAAGTTAAATGTCCAGGTTCCCCTGAGTCCGGGAACCAGCCGAGTGTGAATTACAAAGGCGTAGACCAAAATAGAGATCAGGGCCCAGGTCTCCTTCGGATCCCAACCCCAATAACGGCCCCAGCTCTCATTGGCCCATTGTCCACCGAGGAAGTTTCCGATGGTCAGCATGACCAGCCCAATGGTGAGGGCCAACTCGTTGATAATGGTGAGTTCCTTGAGGTTTAGTTTCATTTTCTCCCGGTTCTTCTCATTGGTGAGCAGAATAAGGAGCAGACATACCACACCCAGGATCATCCCCACGGTAAGGGGGCCATAGCTCGCCACGATGACCGCCACGTGTATCATCAGCCAGTAACTGTCCAGGACAGGCTGCAGGTTGGCAATGGAAGGATCCACCCAGCTTTGGTGGGCAATCCAGAGCAAAATAGAGGTGACGAAGGCAGTGGCTGCAATCGTCATATCACTTTTACGCCCCAGCCATAACCCCATCCCCATAGTAGCCCAGGAAACATATAAGATACTTTCATAAGCATCACTCCAGGGAGCATGTCCCGAAATATACCAGCGTATGACCAGTCCGGCCGTATGCCAGATAAACATCACGATAATGGTCCCTTTCAGCAGATAGGTCGCTATATCCCAAATCCGTCGTTCTTTAAATATCCGGAACACGAGTACGAAGAACAAAAAGACCCCTACAAGCGCGTAGTACTTGTACAAACGGTTATAGATATCCAGACGATTGTTAATTACCTCAGCCTTCACCCTGTTTTCAGACGGTAATACCTCACTTCCGTGATTGACCTGATTCTGATGAAAGGCCTCGAGCAACCGGTCCGGTTCTGAATAATCTCCGCTTTGCGCCGCCTTCTGAAGAGACATGACATAGAACGGCAGCGAATTGGCTATAAAATTGGAATACAGGGAATCCGGGACTGAAAACTGGGCACTATTAAACTCCTGAGCGGAAATCCATTTATTGTTTTCGTCGTTGAGCAAAGGGTAAATCCGAAGAATCTCCCCACCGAGCGCCCGGTTTAAAAGACTCAGGCGGAAATAAGCATCTTTGAAATCCTGCTGAAACTTATCAGGAGTATTCGTGGCAAAGGCATCTTGTAAAACCGGATCGAGTTTGTTCCGCCCTGTGGCGTCAAAAAAGTCGAGCAATTTCACATATTTCTGATCCTCAGAAACCCCGATGGTGTTGCGAATACTATCGTTCTGGCCTTTTTTATCCAGAGCGATAAACTCGGCCACCGTCCAGAGTCTGGGCTGCATCATCATCGAGAGCAGGACCTGATCCGGAGTGAGCCCCAGGTAACTGTCCTTAAAACTCAATTTACGAAGGAGCTCCGAAGCAAAAGTATTGACGGGTTTCATACGCCCACCGTCATCCTGAATGACGAGATGACCAAATTTTTCTGCTTCTGCTCTTGGGACGGCAGTGGCCAGAATCAGGGAATCTACCTGGTCCTGGGTGGGCAGCACATTATGTTCGTGTTCGTCTTGCGGATTCGGACCTTCCTGCGCCCAGGCCAGAGGGGCAAGCAACACGAGGATCGCGGTGAGGGCCGCTTTTTTCGATTTGACTTTTTCCAAAGATCGCGCGAGATCACTGAAGCGTGTTTTTCCAAAGAAAATAATAGACATCAGACCTATGTACAAAAGAAAGTACCCTATATAGGTCACCCAGGTTCCCCAGAAATCGTGATTGACAGAGAGTACGGTTCCTTTTTCATCCGGGTCAAAGCTCGCCTGAAAAAACCGGTACCCCCGATGATCCAGCACATGATTCATAAATATATCATAGTCAAAAGTACGGTCGTCATTCACCGTTATCTTGCTCATAAAAGCGGAATAGGCCTTTTCTGTACCGGGGTATTTGTCGGCAATAAAATCATTGAGGGTAATGCTGAATGGCAATTCTCTTATTTTAGATCCATAAGCGGCCCGAAACGTCAGACCTCCTATCGTAAATGGCTCGCTGTACTGCAACCTCCCCTTACTCCCGAACAGTGCCTTTTGAACCGTCTGACCCTGGGAAGTGACCTCGATAAGCATGGCGTCGGGATCATTGTCGTTCCGTTCCCCATCGGGAATCCGCACAGCCTGGTAACTTCCCTGTACGGGGAGCTCGGGCAATACAAACTGAAGATTTCCCAGGGTATACAGGGATCGCAGGTACAGCGTCTGTGTACTGTCTGTGGTGAGGGTGCCGCTCATCTGATCGGCCATACGCATAAAACTCCCTTCAAAAGGAGAGCGAATTTTAAACCCTTCAGGGGTCTCGAGGATATTGATGGCCCCTTCGGTCAGTTGGTTATAACTGAAAAGAATATTGTGTATATTCTCTACTTTGCCCTCTTGTAAATAGTGTTCATGGCGTCCCCCGTCTCCGGCCTCGACTATTTTAATATATTTTGAGCCCGATTCATCCGGTACAATCTCCATACGGGCTCCTTCTATAAATCCCGCATAGGAAACTTTTATTGGAATCGTATCAAATTTGACCTTCCAGGGAAGGTTCGACTGAATGGCCTGTTCGGTGACGATCAGATCGTCCTCAAGGGGGAGGCGTTGTAATTGCCCGTCCTTTTCACCATCCACCAGCACCGTCAGATACGTTTTGTCGGAATAGAATACTTTTTCGGTAGCCCCCTCCCGTATAGGCATCATACCTTCATAACTGATGTAACGGGTAATAAAAGCCCCAACAATGATCAGGATCCAGGAAAGGTGGAGCAAGAGTACCGGCCATTTTTCCCACCGAAGAAGCCGGTAGCGCTTAATGTTTCCAATGAAATTGATCATAAAAAAGACCATGATCACTTCAAACCACCACGCGTTGTAAATCCAGATTCGTGCGGTAGCTGTACTGTACCAACTTTCAATAAATGTCCCAAAGGCCATAGCTACGGCCATAACAAGGAACAAAACAGCCATTAATCGGGTAGAGAAAAGTAGTTTTCCCAGAGTCTTCAACATGTTTTCAGTGTCTAGTGGTCTTCTAAAATAAGCTAAACCGGCACAAAAATAAAACAGGGGCGGCACTACCCCTAATTCCAATTGTTAAAAGGTCACTATTAATTTTTTTTGGCCCCTGGCAACTGATCTTTTTCGGTGTTTATACTGCACCGGACAGACGCCTTTCAGGTTAGGGTTTTGAAGATTTTTGTAGCATTTTACTAAACAAGAACATTCCTGCTCGTTCTATTTTGTCCCTCATTATTTGTTCTATCGCCTCACTTAAATTGAAGTCTCTATCTTCCTGTCCAATAGTTTTATCTGAGCAATGACCAGATTTTTACATTTTCACGATGCTGTGGCTAGATATTTTTTCTCAATAATATCTTAGGTGAATTCGACAAAAATACTGGTGACAGTGTTCACACAGACAGAATTGGAATCTATAAACAAACAAATTATATAGAAGAATACTTACAACGATAAAACCGTCTTAAAAAATCCAAATCAAATTTTTCAATAAAATGCAAATTAAAATTTTCTTCAAGTCAAGTTACATTAAAAAAAATGTTTAAAAATTGTGCAATGCGGTTCCAAACATGAAAGGCAGACTTGGAATGCCTCATGCAGTATCTGAATTACAAATAATCAGTGCGAAATGTACAAGAATGCGCCATTTTCCAACATTTCACACTTTGGAATACAAAAGAAGGGTTACCTTATAGAAGTAAACATACATTATTGAAATATCTTCATGTTGCATCTGACACACGATTGTTTTTAAGGGTCTGTAAAGGAAATTATTAGTTTTAAACTTTACCTAAAAAAACTTAGGAAACTAAAATTTTGATTGTTAAGCAATTTATTCTTTCATCATGGCTGTCACAAGTTTCCTTTATATAGTCATCTTAAAATCGTTTAAAAGCTAGATGTTTTAGACTTTAAAGTGAATTTCGAATCGCGATTATATGTCGTGAATATTT
>CAKZOC010000033.1 GCA_937136025.1 uncultured Bacteroidota bacterium | reverse complement strand
GCTTCTAATTCTGCCTGTGCTCTCACCAGACGGTTCATATCAACCGTTTCCGCATCCATGGAATCTTTGTATTGCATATTCATAGCCTGATGTTCATAGGCCTCTTTGTAATTTTCTAATTTGTAATCCAAATCCGCCAGAACCCGGCTAGCCTTGCCAATAAATTCCTTAGAACCGATACGCTGAACATTTTCAAGGCCCTGGGTGGCAAGGTCATGCGCCTTGTCGTATTGTCCTGTAACCAGATAAACCTCTGCGAGGGCAATCTGGTATTCTCCGATAGCGTTATAATCCTGATTCTCTTCCAAAAGGCGTATTACCTCTGTTAGGTTTTCTTCGGCCTTTTCATCTTCCCCAAGTTTGGCGAAGATAATTCCCTGGTTCCCCAAAACGTAATTCAGTCCGGTTGTGTTATTTAGTTGTTTAAAAATCTTCTCAGCTTCATCCAGATTTTCCCGGGCCTTTAACAATTGGTCTTCCTGAAGATAAAGATTGCCCAGGTTAAAGACAGCAACCCCAAGTATGCTTAGACTTTCTTCCTCTTCTAAAGTGTCCGGATTTCGTATGATGTCGATACTTTTATTAAAATCAGCAATCGCCCGGTCCGGTTCGCCGGATTTATAGTACGTAAAACCAAGGTACATGAGTGCGGTAGCCTGATCTAACTTATCGCCATCTATTTCCGCGAATTCCACGGCTGTCTGGTAGGCCTGTGCTGCCATGTCCAGGTTATCCTGCAGAAATAGCATATTCCCCTTTTGAAAATAGCCACTGTACGCCTTACTATTATCCCCTGCCTCCCTGGCCAGTACAATCAACTCCTCTGCATATGACAGTGCCAGGTCTGGGTTGTTCTTTTCATGAAATGCCAGGTCCAGCAAGAGTTCCATCTTGTCTACACCTCTAAGTGTGTCCGCCTCATAGATTAGGCGAAGGCTGTCCGCGGTTTGCTGTTGTTGGGCCATGCCCGAATGACAGCAGAAAACAAGAATCAACAGGAAGCGACAGACTTTTTTCATCAATGGTAATTCGTAGGTATTGAGTATTTACCTCACTATCATCCAGGGATCGAGGGCGAAATAACGCTTTTCTCCACTCTGATTTTCGATTGAAAATATTATTCCATAACTCTGTGTGCATCCCTTGAGGGTACTGTCCTTTTTAACCTTCGCAACAATTGCACCTCTATTGGAACCAGTGGTCTTAACAGATTCTCTCATCGGAACAAATGCATTACAAGGTTGGTTACCATTATCTGGATTTTTGCCTTCACCGAAATCAACTTCTTGAAAATCCATTTTATACCCGTCTCGCCGCTTTGGTTTCAAGATCCATACAACAGTTTTATCCAGGTATACCTTTGACGCAAATTCTTTTGCAGTAGTATCCGGTTTAGTGCCCCTCTCATCCCCGGGTTTTCCCTGGGAATTCATTCCAATGTAAGCCAGATTCGGATTACCTGCTTGTATAATTGAAGGATCATTACTCTTAAAGAGGGCATCCGGATTTTTGATTTCCAGGAAAATATTCGCCCCACCTTGCTCTAAATTCAAGTTTGCCATATCCGTATTCAGAGAATCATAGTTAATTTCCTGTTCCAGGGGTTCATCTGATGATTCCGTTTCTTGCGGCTTCTTATCCTTACACCCGATATTAAACAAAAAGGCTAATAGAAATACGAGTTGAAAAAATTTTGGGAGGTGGGTTTTCATAGGAGTGGGTCTACGTTGATTAAGTCCTCATAAGGTACTAAATATCAATCGTATTAGTCCGTAGATCCCTTACAATTTTTTTTTAAGGGTCATGATTATGCGCTAACATTAAGGTACAAAATAACCTTCAGGGTCCTTTTAATGATTCCCTCTAACCCTGGTTTCAAATAAAAATCTTTGCTTTATATATTTTTAAAACACCTCAACCCACTGACGATTTTGGCAATCAGTTTACCGGGTGGTTAGGAGTCTTTTTATCAGGCAGTTTTAGACATCGATTTCTTCCCAAGAAGGAAGTACATATTAAGTTTCCCCCGGTTTTTGACCTCTATATTCCCACGGTACTGGCACTCAAATTGGTCTTTGATGATCTCATAGGTGTTTTCGGAAATATTTATTTTGCCCACCTCGGAGCTCGATTCCATGCGAGAGGCAATATTGACCGTGTCTCCCCAGATATCGTAGGCGAATTTTTTAGTCCCCACCACCCCGGCCACTACAGGACCTGAATTGATCCCAATCCGAACATCGAAACGCACGTGGTTCTCTGAATCCTCTTTTTTCGCACCTTCCACAAATTCGCGAATTTCCAGGGCCGCCTCTGTGATCCTCAAGGCATGGTCATCCGAAGGGTAGGGCAGACCGCTGGCACACATATAGGCATCCCCCACGGTCTTGATTTTCTCCAGGCCGTATTTGTCCATGATGGTATCAAAGTGGGAGAAATAATAATCGATACTCTCGACCAGTTTCTCGGGATCCATACTTTCTGCATGGCTCGTGAACCCCTTAAAATCAGTAAAGAGCACAGAAACCTTATCGAATCTTTGGGCTTTTACCCGCCCCAGATTCTTTAGTTCCATAGCTGTTTGTTTGGGTAGAATATTAAGCAACAAACCATCTGACCGGTCGCGCTCCTGCGAGATAATATTGTTGGTTTTCTTAATGAACCGATAGCGCCTATAGCTGCCCAGAGCAATAAGAATCAAAAGAAGTGACGTTATCCCTCCAGCCCAAATAGCCAGGCGTTGCCGTTTTTGCTGCAGCGCCTGGAGTTCCAGTTCGCTTTCCTGTTTTAATACCTGTAGTTCTGCCTTTTCCAGCTCGCTCTCCTGTTTAAGCACCTGTAGTTCTGCTCTTTCCCGCTCGAGTCTTGTCATATTAACGGTTGCCATGCCCATGGAATCTTTATAGGCCATATGCTGGTTTAAATGATCATAGGCTTCCCTGTAATTCCCGGTGATTGAATCGAGCCGGGCAAGTATCTTACTGGTCTTGCTGATCTGAGGCTTATCCGCCTGTAGCTCTGCTTTATTCAGACTCCTCATAGCAACGGCATGGGCTTTTTCATATTGGCGTTGTTCCGAATATAACTCTGCTAAGGACTCTTGATACGCGGCAACATGGTCATGATATTCAGCTTCTTCTAATAGCTCAATGGCACGAAGGAGATGGTCTTCAGCCTTCTGGTAGTCCCCCATACCCGCATATGACCTACCCAGGTTTCCGATTACCGAGTAAGATTCGGTAATATAGCCCAATTCTTTAAAGAGAACTCCCGCCTCCTCTATATACTTTAGAGCCTTCTCAGGCTGCTCGATGGTGAGGTATAAATCGCCGAGGTTAAATAGCGCAACACCCAGTTGCCTCTCTGTGGACGGATGTTCATCGTCATCCATCTGCCGGAAATTTGAAATGCATTTCAGATATGTTTCCTCGGCCCTGCCGTAGTCTTTTGCTTCCGCATAAGTGTCTGCCAAAGCCATATTGGCACTGGCTTCGCCAAATGCATAATCAGACCGGGCTGCGATCTCGGCGCTGCGTTGAAGCGCGGTTAATGCCCCTGGAAGATCTCCTTTAATAGATAAAATGGTTCCTTTAAGCAGATACCCCTCTGTGAGACCTCTGGAGTCATCCATTGACTGAGAAAGTGCGATTAATTCTTCAGAATAATCCAGGGCCACTTGCGGATCACTCATTTCATGGAAAGCCAAAAGACTGAGTAATTTTTGCTTTTCCGCACCTTGGAGGGTGTCTGCTTTATAAATTGCGCGCAGGCTATCCGCAATCTGTTGGTCTTGCGACCTGCATAGCGGACTTAAAAGAAAAGAAGCCAACACCAGTAACCACAAATGCCTCATGCAGTCGATATTTTAAGTGATACGCATCGTCTACCCATAATAGGTTTCAGGACTATTTTTTGTCGCAGCGTTTAATTCTGGTGATCCAGTAGAACCTGGAGCAATTTTTTCTTGAGTACCGCGTCAATTGGAAAAGTATTTATGGTATTTTGAAGGATCATGGAATAGGTTATCGCAGTTGTGGTTCCCTTGAGTTTGGGATCTAAGCGAAACGCTACAGACTCTCCCTCTTTATTAAGAATACTGAACCAGATGGCATAAGTACTTTTGCAATCTTTATCAAGTTTTTTAACAGTGGCTTGAACTTTTCCTTTTTTACCGGGTAGCCGAACGCGATGGAAGAGGCAATTTTCACCAATTATTTCAATTTGTTCAATCTTAATTGAAAACCCTTCATCCTCTGACTTCTCATCAACACTGGCCCACCAGGTCACCTTTTTACCAGTTGGCAAATCTGTCTCAAAATCTTTTACGGCCTCACCTTTGGCATAATCACCAAGACTGTCCCACATTTCTATATCGTCCAGATCCAATCCTGGTTTATTGAATAATGATTTTGCATTGACCTCAAGATATATATTTACTCTTTTTTCCAGCCCGGCAGGATCATCCCAGGAATTTGAATTTGTATTCATGTCATTTATTTAGGAGATAATTTTTCTTAAGATACTGAATTTCAAGGAAAATTATCGGATAAAATCACCCATAAACTGATGATATGTTGCCAACAGTTCCCACCACAGGGACTTCAACAGGATCGTGTTTCTGGGGGTTTACCCTGGAGCACTAATGATAAATTCTTATTCCGAGTATAATTTAGAGTGTCCGGATAGCGAATAAATCAAGACACGTTCCCCGGTATCTACTTTTCCCGATATTTCTCAAACCACATGAGCACACTGGCGATTTTGGCAATCAGGTTGCTGGGCCGATTGGCAATCCCGTG
>CAKZOC010000032.1 GCA_937136025.1 uncultured Bacteroidota bacterium | reverse complement strand
AAATCCGTCCTTTCCTATCTTTTAACTTTCTAACTATCTGGTTATTTCCAATGAAAAGCGCAAGAGTCCTTTACAGGGATGGTGTTGAGCGCCTTACCAACTATGTGACCCTTCCCGGAGATGATGCGGAGGTCGTGCTCCAAAAGAAAATATGGTGGTTGCTCAATCTCGGATCTGTACCCGTGCTGTTTATGAGCGTATTGTTCATGGGTACCCGTTTGGGGATGCAGGTATTCTATACGAATCTCGTTTTTCTGATGAGCCTTTTGGTCCCCCTGCTGCTGTTCCATTTCCACAGGAAGAACATCGAGGGGTATGCTCTATTCACCCAGTTGGCCATTGTACTGCTGACCTCCCTGAAGGCATATCTCATGGGAGGGATGCTGCATACGGGAACACCTGTCTACGTGGGGTTCATTGCCCCTGTCTATGCGCTTATCCTGCCGGACAAACGACGTGCAGTCTTAATTTTTTTCCTGTTTACAGTTTCGATGATTACAGCTACCTTGCTAAATCCGTTTGACGAGGCAGACTACCTTTTTTACAAATATTTCCTGGGGTTCCTCATTAGCGTAACCTTCATTTTTTTCACCCTGTATTATTTCATAACCCAGTGGGAGGCTGGCAAGAGCAAGGAGAGGGATCAGCTTCGGCGTCTGGATGAACTCAAAACCCGTTTTTACACACATATTGCCCATGAATTCCGCACCCCGCTGATGTTGATTTCAGGCATGTCGGATCAGGTGCTGGACGCTCCTGAAAGATGGCTGGAAGAAGGACATGAGGTCATTCAGAGGAACAGCCGGAACCTGCTTCGCCTTACCGAACAACTTCTCGACCTCGCCCGCCTGGAGGATCGTGCGATGCCCCTAAACTCAATAAGGGATGACATTATCCTCTACCTGCGGTACCTGGTGGAATCCTTTCATTCCACGGCAAAATCCCGGGGGATCCGGCTTTCCTTCAGTGCAGAACCCCATGCCCTTACCATGGATTTTGACCCGGACAAATTAAGGGATATCGTGTCAAACCTCCTGGGCAACGCCCTTAAGTTTACCCCGGGACCAGGTACCATTTGGGTCTCCGTACATGTTGTCGGGGGAGGGGTTGTTGACCGGCTATGCCTCAGGGTTAGGGACACAGGGGTAGGCATTTCCAAAGAGGAATTACCCAGGATATTCAACCGGTATTTCCAGGCAGAAAACCACCTGGAATCCAATTCAGTGGGATCCGGTTTAGGCCTTGCCCTGACCAGGGAACTCGTCAACCTTATGGGAGGGGAGATAGGCGTGGAGAGCGAGGCAGGAAGGGGATCTGTTTTTGAAGTTTTACTGCCCATCAGTCAGAGGGCTGAAGGGAGGGGCATGGCCTACGAAAAAGACCTGCATGGAGGAACTGCGACTTTAGATGGGAGGTTACCGGGTACCCAGCCTGCAAAGGGGCCCGGTCTGAGGCTCCTGATCGTAGAGGACAACCCGGACGTGTTGCGGTACCTCTCCTTACTGCTCGGGGGCGAATACCGCATTTCGGTAGCTGAGAACGGGCTGGAGGGTTTTGAGAAGGCGTTGGAGGAAATCCCGGATCTGGTTATTAGTGATGTGATGATGCCCGTTATGGATGGCTTTACTTTTTGTAGAAAACTCAAAACTGATATCAGGACGAGCCATATCCCGGTGGTTTTGCTTACGGCACGGTCTGATGCCGCTTCACGTCTTCAGGGATTGCAGACCGGAGCTGATGCTTACCTTTCCAAACCCTTTGACAGGAAGGAACTTCAAATCCGAATCGGGCGGCTGATTGCCCTGAGGAAGAAATTGCAGGAGCGTTACCGACCGGGGATGGACCTGGGGGACCTGCCCGCCCATGAAAAGAACGGAGAAACCAACAGGGAAGACTCCTTTATGAAAAAGGTTCAAAAGCTACTGATCGAGCATATGAACGAGGATGATTTTGGAATTCAGGAGCTTTGCAGCTCTCTGGGCATGAGCCGTTCCCAGTTATACCGAAAGTTCTCTTCACTGACCGATACCACTGTAAACCAGTACCTCCTGAACCTTCGCCTGGCCAAAGCGCGCGAACTTCTCCAGACCACAGACCTGAATGTATCCGAGGTTGCCTATGACACCGGGTTCAAGAATCCATCACATTTCAGCCGTGCCTTCTCCAATAAGTACGGAGTGGCCCCGAGCAGGACCAGAAAGGCCAATTCAGTAATCGGGTAATGACCACTTCTCCAATGTGGGACTCTGGGACATACATCTGGTACGCACCGGCAAATCCTTTTGAGAAAGTGAAAGTAACTTGGTATTTGAAAACAAGTGGTTTCATAAATCCAGAATGAATCGCATACAGCGGATTTAGGTAGCTGCGAAGATGTATAACCTTTAAAAAATATATACCATGAAAAATTCCAGAGCTTTGCTAGTTGGTATTCTCGCCCTTTTTGCCTTTGGCGCCTGCGAGAAAGACGCTTTGAATACAGAGGAAGTCTATCTGAAGGCTTCGGCTGAGAACACAGAGGATGTTAAAATGGTGCCTTTCAAAGGCGATTTTGTTTCCACGCCTGCTGATGTCGTATTGATTGATTGTGCGGATCCTGTCAACGGATTTACAGTTGCCGCACCGAAGTTTAATGCAGTAAGTGGTAATGCCACACACCTGGGCATACTGGACCAGGCGAACAGCCCGCTGATTGCGGAAGCCTGTTCCTTTGATTCCCAGGATGGGATTCTGGCAGTTACCCT
>CAKZOC010000031.1 GCA_937136025.1 uncultured Bacteroidota bacterium | reverse complement strand
AATCCGCGCGCAGTCCTATATTGACCTCGTTACCGCTTCTTACAATTACAGTCCCCCTTCAAATTTTGAAATATCCGATGAGACGACTTCCATCCAGCATGCGGATGTAAGCGTGAGCCTGCCCTTTCCGATCGAAGATGGTCCGATTCTGCTTCCCGGGGTCAATATGACCATTAATCGGCTCAACCTGGACCCTGCAAGCCCCGCAGCCACCACGCTTTACGCTGCCGCTTTGCATATTGGGCTGCGATTGAAATATGGGAATGACTGGAGCGGAACGCATTACCTGTTTCCCAGGCTTTCCACAGCTTTTCAGGAATCCCGGGCAGGAGTTCAAATCGCTACCCTGCAGCTTTTCGAAAAACAGAAATCCCCTCATTCGAGTTATGGTTTTGGGGTGTACGCGAGTAAAGAATCTTTTGGCTGGATGTTGGTCCCCCTGTTGAGTTTTTATTACCAGAGTCCGGATAACCAATATGAAGTCCGTCTTTTTCTCCCATCCCGGGGGGATGTCAACTACCGCCTAACGGATCACCTGCGGGCAGGCCTGTATTTTGACGGGTTAGGCACGTCTCACGATTTGCAATCCCCACAATTTGGAGCATCCTATGTGCAGCGCATTTCAAACGATCTCCAGGCCTATCTCCGTTTTGACCTTACCCCTTCCCTCCTGCTGGCGGTTCGTGCCGGATACTCCTTTTTTCGGACTTACAGAGTATACGATGTCGATGATACGGCCGGTGTTTCAATAGCCAATATATTTTTTAACGACAACCGAACCCCTTTAAACCAGACCGTTGAAGATGGTTTTATTTTTGGGGTAAGGATTATCTATCGCTACAACTTTGACGATTAGGCCACTTCAGGCCTTCGGATTCGGATATTGATCGGTCTGGGAGGCGATATCCCTGTCCAGGCAAACAAAATCCTTTTCTATCAAAAGGTGCAGGGTGACTCCATTCCGTTTCAAATCCGTCTCGAACCCAATCTGTGGAGAACCAGGCCAGGTTTTGACCCATTGTTTCGGTATCTGGATAATTATGCTTCCGTCCTTATACACCGCCTGTAAGTCTGCAAGCCCCTCTAAGGCCTGCAGGCCGTAAGTGAATGGGCCTTCTGGAAAGTTCACAGTGGCCCAAAGGCTCCCCTTTTCGGCGAGTGTGTCCACCTCTGAACGTCGCAATCTGTAGCGCACGGAATTGTCTTCAATTCGTATTTTCATAGCTCTGACTCTTGTGAATAAAGATACAATATATGTTTATTTCACATCCATAGGCTTAAGGGAAACCGTGTACCTTTGCCCGATGGAAAAACAGCCACAGAACCAACTCGAGTTTATTACACTCATGGCTGCTTTGATGGCTTCTGTAGCCCTTTCCCTGGACGCCCTCCTTCCGGCCCTGGACTTGATAGGAAAAGCCGTCGGAAATACAGACCCGGTTAAAAATCAATGGCTCGTATCGATTTTTTTTCTGGGCGTGGGCACCGGTCCGCTGGTGTTTGGCCCTATTTCCGACAGTATTGGTCGCAAACCCGTCGTTTATATCGGTTTTGCAATGTTTGTGGCGGCCAGTTTTCTCTGTGTGAATTCCGCAAACCTGGGATGGATGATTTTCGGGCGCTATCTCCAGGGCGTGGCGCTTTCAGCCCCCCGAACGGTGAGTATTGCCATGATACGCGATAAATTTAGTGGAGACTTTATGGCCCGTATCATGTCCTTTGTAACCGCCATATTCATTCTGATACCTGTGGTGGCCCCGGCCCTGGGAAAAGCCATTCTCGATACTTTCGGATGGAAAGCCATTTTTCATTTTCAGGTATTATTCGGAGTGGCAGTAGCCATCTGGTTCTGGCTGAGGCAGCCGGAAACCCTTGAAGTACGAAATCGCAAAACATTCCGCCCTGTCGTGTTATTGTCCGGTTTCAAAGAAGTACTGCAATACCGTCGTACGGTCATTTTCACCCTGATCTGGGGATTGATCACGGGATCTTTCCTCGTTTATCTGAGTACCACCCAGGTAATCTTTGAAATTCAATACGGGGTAGAAGATCTGTTTCCGTACCTCTTTGCAGCCCTTGCTGTTACGATTGGAGGGGCCACCCTTGTCAATGGATCCCTGGTGATCAAATACGGAATGTACCGCCTCATTGGGGCCTCCCTTGTGGTTTTTACCTTAATCGCCTGCTTATACCTCTTGCTTTTCTACGGACAGGACAACCCATCCATACCTGTACTGATGCTGTTTTTATGCCTGCAGTTTTTTGCCATCGGATTTCTTTTTGGAAACCTCCGCGCCATGGCTATGGAGCCGCTGGGCCATATTGCGGGTCTGGGTGCGGCGATTACGGGTTTCCTGGCTACCATTATTTCAGTGGCTCTAAGTGCCTGGATCGGTAGCTTTCTCAAGGATACCGTAATACCCCTTTTTACAGGCTTTCTGGTTTGCGGGCTACTCTCCCTCCTGTTGTTTGCCTTCAGTCAACTCAGATCCCGGACGCGGTTCCCCTGAAAACCGTAGAATTATTCCCCGTATTTATAGGGGCTCCTTTTCCCAACCATAAGATTCGATTCTTATATTTACAAAAACTACTGGGCGTCCATGTGGATCTGGGTCATCTTTATCATTTGTATCATCATTTTTCTGGCACTCGATCTGGGTATCTTCCATAAAAATGACCATGTCATCCGTTCGAAAGAAGCTGGAATCTGGACCGCTATTTGGGTCACGGTGGCCCTGAGTTTCAGTGGGGTGATTTACTGGCTCTTCTCACAGAACCTCGTGGATAATCCAACCGATCTTACCCCGGGTATGGCCGTGCTGAAGTATATCACCGGGTATTTGATTGAATTGTCACTCAGTATTGACAATGTTTTTGTGATTGCCGTGATCTTTTCTTCATTTGCCATTCCCCCCATCTACCAGCACCGCGTGTTGTTTTGGGGAATTCTGGGGGCCATCGTTTTTCGGGCCCTGATGATTCTTTTTGGAGTGGCCCTTATCAATAAAATCGACTGGATTATTTATGTCTTCGGGGTGTTTTTACTCTATACCGCCTTTAAGATGCTCAAAGCGGATTCCCATGAATTCAATCCCAAGGAATCTATGGTTTTTCGACAGATTTCCAAGGTGTTTCCGATTACCTCAAGCATGGATGGGAATCATTTTTTTATCAGACGACTTGGCATTCGTGCGGCAACCCCCCTTTTTGTCGCCCTGATCATCATTGAATTGACCGACATCCTTTTTGCCCTGGATAGCATCCCGGCCATCCTGGCCATTACTGCAGATCCCTTTATTGTATTTAGCTCCAATATTCTGGCGATTCTCGGACTGCGCTCCATGTATTTTCTGATTTCCAGGATGCTGTCCAAGTTTCGCTTTATCAATTACAGCCTGGTGGTCATTCTCGCTTTTGTAGGGAGTAAAATGCTGCTCTCCCATCATGTGCATTTACCCGAATGGGTTTCACTCTCCGTCATAGTCCTCGCCCTCGCCGGGGGTATTTTGGCCTCCTTGTATATTCCCGAAAAAGCGGACAAAGCCCCAGAAGAAATCTAGCTAGATGGGTGTCTGCCGCTGCTTAAAACTTTTTATCTGAATTTCCAGCATACGGAATTCGCGAATGAGTTGTGTGAGGTCCTCCTGGGATTTATCGCGAATGCGCTGTTCATTCTCTCCATACTTCCGAAAGGTCAGGCATCTTTTTGCCAGGGTCTGCAACCGGGATTTGAGTATTTCCCGTTGCACAAATTGATTCCTTGTTTGAGGTTCCTGATTGTAACGCCCTAAGTAAACTTTAAGTTGGTTCCCCAAATGCCGCATCCGATCGAGTTGTACCCGGACGGGCAGGTCATCTGCAGGTGTTTGCTGGGGTTTGTTGGTGATCATGCTTCGGGGTGTTGTTCTTGTGAAATAAAGTTACGCTTTTATCCCCCGCCTTTTCCGACCTAATGGACTGAAATACAAATGATATCAATTATTTAACAAGAGCTTCTGAAATCAAACTGATTTAAGTCATATTAAAGGGCGGGTTAAATTTGGAAATTGGGATAACACTCAGTAAATTTCCAAAAAGAGAAGTGCATGGATATCAACTTTCAATACGATGCGGTAAAGGCCAGCGACCGGTTGGAAATATTAACCGCCAAAAGACTCCAAAAACTTTTTGACAAATATGACTTTCTCATTCGTGCTGAGGTCTTGTTTAAGAAAGAGAATACCACCAGCCCGGAAAAAGGAATGATTTGTAAAATACGCTTGAGTCTTCCGGGCCCACTGGTTTTCGCAGAGTCGAGTCATGGTACCTTTGAAGTCTCCATTACAGAGACCATTGACGACCTGGAACGTCAGTTGCGCAAACGCAAGGACAAACTGAAGCATAGGGCCTGACCTCCCTGAATTGCCCCAAATAGTATCCCCCCGGATACCGGTATAACGGAAACCTTTGAGGTTTTGTGAGATCACCGGGCACCCGTAACCTGCGTGGTACGGATTGCTTCATCCATTCTTTCCGCTTGTTTTCAGGCCGATAATCTCAAGTGCGTCCCCCACCGTCTGCATTTTTTGCATGTCTTCGTCTTCCAATAAGATGTCGTATCGATCTTCCAGATCGAGCACAATATCGACCAGATGGGCTGAGTTGATGTTTAATTCGTTAATCAAATGACTGTTCTTGTCAACGGTCCCCGGATCGATATCTTCGGGAAGATAAGGGCCGATGATCTCAAGAAGTTCTTTATACGAATCAGTGTTTTTCATAGAAATTTAATCGTAGCGTTTAAAGATAACACAAGTGTTGACGTCTCCGAAGCCTAAACTGGCTTTTGCGATAATCTTTGGAGAGGCGGGGGTGTTTTCAACAGGAACCCGGGAGGGGTCAATGAGTTTGCTTATTTCAGGATGCAGGTCCGCCGCATTGCGGTTTCCAATGACCTGACGGGCTTCGAATTGAAGGAGCGCCGCGACACACTCCATACTTCCGGAAGCCGACAAACCGTGACCCAGCACATCTTTAAATGAATTGATAAGAGGGAAGTCAGCCCCACTTCTCCCAAGGGCCTGGGACCAATTAAAAACCTCTTCAGCATCCCGGGAAGTCGCGGTAAGGTGCCCGTTGATGCTATCTATATCCTCCCCTTTTAAACCTGTGTTGCGCAGGGCTTCGGTGATACAGCGTTGGACCGCTTTCCCGTTCGAAGCGGTCATGGTTCCACCTCCCCGCTGTCCGCCACAATTCACAGCACCTCCCAGCACTTCGGCGTGAATATGCGCTTTGCGCTTCAGGGCGCTTTCAAGGGACTCCAGAACCAGGGCGCCTGCACCGCTTGAAGGTACAAAGCCTGCAGCCGATTCTGCCATGGGTCTGCTGGCGCGTTCGGGTTGTTGATTATATGTGGAGGGCACAACGCGCATAGCGTCAAAACCACCCCAGACATATGGGCCACTATCGCTGCAGCTCCCGGCCAACATTCGATCCGCCAGTCCATTATGTATTCTTTCAAACGCCATAAGAATCGCTTCCGTACCCGTACTGCAGGCCGAAGAATTACTGCTGACCTGATTTCCACATCCGATTTTACCCGCCAGAAAAGCGCTAATACCGCTCGCCATAGTTTGGGGAACCGTTGTGCTGCCCAATCTGCGGACATTTCCCTCATCTATCTTTAAGATTGACTCCCGGAATTTATCGACCCCAAGAATACTCGTACCGAAAATAATTCCGGAATCCCATTGTGGATTCTCCGCATCCGCGAGTGGTAAACCCGCGTGCTGCCAGGCTTCCAATCCTGCGATAGTTCCGTAGATTAAACCTGTTGATAATAAATCTCTTAAATCTAATTTATTAAAGTAATCATTTAATATACTATTCGTAATTTCAGGAACGCCACCAACCTGACACCTGAAGCCCAACGCCTCCAGTTCGGGAAGGTGCCGTAAGCCTGATTTCCCCTGAAACATCGCTTGTCTGAAGGATGGAAGACCCACAGCGTTTGGAGCGCAAATACCCATTCCCGTGATGACTACCCTTCGTTTCATGTGCCTGCAGATTTAAAAATCCCCGCGATCTGCCCCCGGCACGCCAGCTCCCCATTCGCTTTATAAAGACGCACCTTTGCTTTGAGCTTCTGAAATCGAAAATACATCTTTTCACCCCTGACCTGAACACGCTCCCCAGGGTAGACGGGTTTTAAAAACTCCATCTCAGATTCCGTCATCGCCACTGCAGTCGCTTCCGTGGCGAGTTCTCCCATGCCCCGGGAAAGGTAGATTCCCAGGCAAACGAGCCCTATCTGTGCACAACATTCGGTCAAAAGCACTCCGGGGGTTACCGGGGCATTCTTAAAATGGCCTTTGTAGAAATCACTTTCCGCCTGAAAGGTGTAAAAACCTTCCACAGCCTCCGGGGTGAGTCGGGTTAGGCCATCCACAAAACGAAATGGAGGGCCATAAGGCAAGCGATGCAGGATTTCGGCGAACTCTTTCTCCATATCTAACACAAACTCTCTCCTCCGTCTACTTTTATAATGGCGCCGTTGATCCACGCGGCCTCGGGGCGGCTCAGGAGATAGACCACATCGGCAATGTCCTCAGGCCGTGTCAATCTTCCCGAAGGGTTTCGTTTAGCAGTATGCTCTAATATCTCCGCACTTCCCGGTATGCGTCTCATGGAATCTGTTGGGGTTACTCCGGCCTGCAAGGCATTCGCGCGCAGGCCCTGAGGTGCAAATTCCACTGCGATCTGCCTGATGATGGCCTCCAGTGCAGCTTTGGCCGCGGCAACAGCTCCATACCCGGGAATCACCCTGCTACTGCCTTCGCTGGTAAAGGCTATCACTCTGGGATTGGATGCAAAAAGTCCTTCCCGAAATAAAAGCTTTACCCAACTGTACATAGTATAGGCCATGGCTTCTCCGGTAATTTTAAAATCCACTTCGGAAAGGGTGGGGATTTGGGAAGTGGAGGTCATAGGTTTTAAATTTCCCCTGGCAATACTGTGTACCAGCAGTCGGACTTTTGCATCTGGTCCGAGGATTCTTTTGATTTCCTGAAGTATTTCCAACTGCCCCTTTTCCTGGATCGCGTCTTTGTGTATGGTGTGAAAGGGCGTACTTCCATTGGAGAGCGCGGCAAAATCCACAGCTATGTGTTTCATATCCTTCCGCATGTCGCGGTGGACGGCAATAACAGGGACTCCTTCCAAAAGCAGTTTCCGGACTGTGGCCAGCCCCAGACCCTGACTGCCGCCGAGAACCACTGCAAAATCCTTGATGTGAGGGGTTTCTCCCATGATACTAAAACTCTAACAGAATGCGTTGGGCCGTAAATCCGGGGCCAAAACTCAGGAGAAGACCCAGTTCTCCCGGGGCGATACCCCGCTCCAAAAAGCGCTCGAGGACATAGAGTACCGTGGCGCTACTCATATTGCCAAAACATCGGAGCACTTCGCGGGTGTCATCCAGATTCGCCTCCTGTCCCTTAAAGAGCTCTGAAACGGTCTGGACGATTTTTCGTCCGCCCGGATGAAATATAAGATGTTTTAAATCTGAGAGCTCCTTGTTTTGTTCCGCCAAAAAAGGCCCCAGCATCGGATAGAAGTGTTCGGATATCGTTTCAGGCACAGCGGGATCCAAAATCATCTTTAAACCTGAGTTGGTCAGGTCAAAACCCATTAAATGTGTGGTATTCGGGAAGTGATACATGCCCTGCCCAAGAATCTTTAGCCCTGCTGCTTCGGGCTCTGAGCTCATCAGCACACAGGCGGCACCATCACCGAAAATCGCGGCACTGATGATATTCGCCATGGAGTGGTCTGTAAACTGAAATGTGGCAGCCGGACTTTCCACAGCGATAACGGCGGCGCGCTTCCCCGGATTGGCTTTTAAAAAATGGTAGGCGTAGATCAATCCGGAGATCCCCGCAACACATCCCATCTCGGTTACCGGAAGACGGCAAACATCGCCCCGCAGTGAAAGGGTATTGATCAGGTAGGCATCCAGGGAGGGAATCATAATACCTGTACAACTCACAGTGATCAGGTAATCCAGGCTATCGCCTTCCCAGGCTGCCTTCGCCAGGGCTTTGGAGAGCACTTCTTCCCCCAGTTTCTTAACCTCCCGGGCGTAGACGCGATTGCGATCTTCAAAAGATGTGGCTGTAAAAACAGCTTCGGCATCCATGATGCCATACCTCCTGTCTACTCCTGCTCCTTCGAAAATCTTTACGGCTTTGCGGATGAGCCGGTCGGGCTCTCCGTGCAACCACAGAGGAACATAAGGCAATATCTCTGAAGTTAATCGCTCAAACTCCGGCAAGGCCTTAGCGGCACTTGTGATACGAACATCCGTCATTCTTTCTCATTAAGGTGGAGAATCCAGAGGTACCTAAAAGCCCATTTCCATTGAATATGGTAGGTTGCAACCTCTATATTTTGGCTAAACCGCTCCAATTCGGAGCTCCGAAATCCCCTTAAGATGGAAATCATTCCATCGTGAATAGCAATTTTTGATCTCATAAAAATAACCCCAAATAGCCGAAATAAGTAATACGCCAATGGGTTTCTGTCTAAATCATTGATAACAATGGCTTTGCACCTGGAATCGGACCAGTAAGAGAGCATTTTATGGATTTGATCATCCGTAAAATGATGCATAAACAGGTTGCAGATGATGATAAATTCCCCTTCGGGCAACTCAGGACGCTTCATGATGTCCTGTATTTCGTATTGAATATCCATTCCGTCCTTATTTTGCGCATGGCCCCATGCCAGGCTTTCGGCATTTCGATCCCAGCCCGTGAGCCGGACTTTAAACCCCTTTTTACTACAGTATTTATGGAGGTGCCTCAGGAATTCTCCGTCTCCACAACCGATATCTAGGATATGACTGGGGGTCTCCCGGGAGAGGAAAGGTTTTAAGCCGGCGATCCCCACGGCATGCCCCCCCAAAAGCGTATTGACTTTCTTAAGGTCCGCCAGGGCAGCTTCCAACTCAGGCTTCGGAAGTTCGAGGTCATCCATGAGTTCAGGAGTATTACTGCGCTTTCTAAAGGAAGGGAAACTCATACGGTACCGTGGGTTTTGCGAATGATGGTTCGAAGTAAAAACGGGACTTTTGCCCCGGCCTGTATTCCTATATTCAAGCCATTCGGGCTCGTGAGGACCTGTTGCAGCCGGGCCCCAACCCACAGACGCGTTTTAAAGGTTTTCTCCCAGATCTTTCGATAGGTTTGCTCCAGGAGTTGTCGGTTCTCAATCCCCCCTTTTATGTATTCATCCAGCACTTCTGCCAGAAGGCGTCCGGATTCAATAGCCATGGCCATGCCGTTCCCACACAACGGGTGGATCAGGCGGACAGCATCCCCTGCCATTAAGACGTGGTCTTTGTTGGGCTCCTTGTGTCCGAAATAGATATTTGAAATCCCGAGCGCCTTCGGAAATAAAGGCTCGGCTTCTTCAAGAACTTCACGGAGTCCGGGATGTTCTTTCAACAGACTTTTGGTACAGGATTCTAGATTAGGGGTCTCCCTAAAGCGCTCCTTATGAATCAGGTAGCAGAAGTTTACGGCCCCTGACTCGGTTACGGAAAGCCCGCCATATCCGCCTTCGAAACCGTAAAGGCCTACCTGATCCTTCGGATATTCGGTCCGGTAATGCATTTTTATCCCCATCCAGGGACTGGATTTGGAGAAAAACCCGCGATTTTGGACGCGATCCAGAACACTGCGTTTACCCCAACTACCGATGACGTATGGGGCCTCCCAGGTTTCCTCTCTTGTAGTCACTTGAAAATGAGGATCTCTCCATAGAACGGCTTCTACGGATTGCCATATAAATACAGCTCCAGCCTTTTCTGCGGCCTGGTACAGGCGGTAATCAAGGGCATACCTGCTGATACCGATACCCCCCAGGGGTAAGGGGCAACTCAGGCTTTTTCCCCCGGCACTGCTCAATACCAGCCGATCGATGTGAGGGGCATCCTCCAGGTCGACGCCGGATTGTTTCAGATAAGGGAGAACCTCCTTACTCAGGTATTCTCCACATACCTTGTGGTGGGGTAATTGTTGTTTCTCGAATACCGTGACTCCCCGACCCATAGCGGCCAGGTGGCGCGCAGCCGTGAGGCCTGCCAGACCACCACCTATAATGATAATTTCAGAGGAGTTCATACCCTGGGATTATAGCAATTTGTAAAATCAAGCCCTGCTTTAATAGGCCAACAATTCCTCAAGGGCCGATCTCAGGCGGGATTGCGGCAGGTATCCTGCCTCCAGGCTACGAGCGAAGGGCACGGGTATCTCCAGACTTCCTACCCTTTTAACAGGGGCATCGAGAGATTCAAAACAGTGTTCTCCGATTTGAGCGGCCACATCGGCCATGACCCCGCCGAATAAAGTGTCTTCCTGAAGCAATAGCACTTTTCCGGTTTTGCGAACGCTTTGGAAAACCGCCTCCATGTCCAGCGGGCACAGGGTTCTTAAATCCAAAAGATCTACCTGGATTAAGCCCATTTCATCCAGAGCTTCCTGAGCCCAATGCACACCTGCCCCATAGGTGATTAAAGACAACCTGTTGCCCGCTCTGAGGTGTGCCGCCTTTCCAAAGGGCAAGGTGTAATATCCTTCCGGAACATCCCCGTAAACACTGCGATACAGGCCCTTGTGCTCGAAAAACAACACCGGATTCGGATCGTTTATCGCCGTGGCTAAAAGCCCTTTGGCATCCTCCGGGAATGCGGGATAGGCCACCTTTAGTCCGGGAACTTTGGTAAACCAGGCTTCGTTGGTTTGGGAGTGAAAGGGTCCTGCCCCTACTCCGGCCCCGCAGGGCATGCGGATGACCACATCGGCAGGCTGTCCCCATCGGTAATGAACCTTCGCCAGATAATTGACAATAGGATTAAATCCGGAACTCACAAAATCACTGAACTGCATTTCCACTACCGCCTTCATGTTGTTAATAGCCAGCCCCATAGCCGTGGACACGATGGCGGATTCACAAATGGGCGTATTGCGTACGCGCTCCCTTCCAAAGGTTTCGAGAAAGCCTTCTGTCACTTTAAATACACCCCCGTATTCCGCAATATCCTGCCCCATAAGGATCAGGTTGTCGTGACGTTCCATAGACAGTTTTAAACCTTCTGAGATCGCGTCTACCAGTCGGATATTTTTTACTTCACTACTTTTTTCAATATGCTTGTATTCAAATGGATAGTAAAGATCATTTAATTCTTTGATTTCATCAAAAACAACAGGGTCTTCTGCAAAGGCCTTGTCGAGATGGTCGTTGATCCGGTGTGCGATTTCGGTTTTATAGGCGACCTCAAGCTCTTCACTGAGAATACCCACCTCCCTCAGATGCTGGGTAAAGTTTTCCAGGGGATCCCGAGCGGCCCACTGATCCATCAGTTTTTGAGGGACGTATTTCGTGCCACTGGCCTCCTCATGGCCCCGCATTCGAAACGTTTTAAATTCCAGCAAGACCGGTCGCGGACGATCTCTGAGGTCGGCTGCGAGTTCGCTGACTTTGGTGTAGACTTCCAATACATTATTCCCGTCTACAATATGCGATTCCATTCCATATCCCGGCCCCTTATCGGCGAGATGCTCACAGCGGTATTGCTCGGCAGTAGGCGTGGATAATCCGTACCCGTTGTTTTCAATACAAAAGAGCACGGGCAAATCCCAAACGGCAGCAATATTGAGCGCTTCGTGAAAGTCCCCTTCACTGGTTGCGCCTTCTCCGGTGAAGACGGCCGTAACTTTTTTGTCTCCTTGGAGCAAATGACTCAACGCTATCCCATTGGCCACCCCTAATTGAGGCCCCAAATGAGAAATCATTCCAACGATATGATGGTCTTTAGATCCGAAATGAAAACTGCGATCTCTTCCGTTGGTAAACCCACTTGATTTCCCCTGCCATTGGGAAAAAAGCATGTATAAGGGAATGTTTCTCCCGGTAAAA
>CAKZOC010000030.1 GCA_937136025.1 uncultured Bacteroidota bacterium | reverse complement strand
CTCGCTTTAATTTGTTGACTTAATATTGTTTTTATTTAGTTTTGTTTTTAGTGATATATTTTCAAGACTCAGATCATGCCCTGCATTTAAACCCAAACCTATCTCATGGGCTGTGCGTGCAGCTTCGGTGTATTTCTTTACAGCCGCTACCCGATTCGCTGAATACTCCCGGGCATAGGCCTCGGTATACAGCTCTACCCGGTCGGTTCCTGTATGCAGTGCCCCCCGTATCATCTCAGGGTCCGGATCAATAAATATGGAGGTGCGGATGCCGGCCTTTTGACAGCGGGAAATCACCTCTTTCAGAAAACTGCTGTGGGTGATGGTATCCCAACCTGCATTAGATGTGATCGCATCAGGGGCATCCGGCACAAGGGTCACCTGGTCCGGGTGCACGTCCAGAACGAGGTCCAGAAATTCAGGAATGGGATTCCCTTCAATGTTTAGCTCGGTGCGCACTATTTTTTTGAGGTCCCGGGCATCCTGATAGCGAATGTGGCGCTGGTCTGGTCTGGGGTGTATGGTGATGCCTTCCGCCCCAAAAGATTCGATGTCCCGCACTACCTGAAGCAGGTCCGGGACGTTACTCCCTCGTGCATTTCGCAGGGTGGCAATTTTGTTCACATTCACACTCAAACGCACCATTTGCTCGGATTTTCGGATTAAAAGAGCGTAAAAATACAAATTCGGTATGCCTTTTGCAGTCTAAAAATTAGTAATTTGCGAGAAGGAACTCAAGTATGCGATTGCAGGACTACATTGTAGGGACTATACCCGTTTTTGACGTAACGGATTCTCTTAAAGAAGTGATTCATTTCTTTACGCATTCCACGTATTCTCATGTGGCCATTACGGAAGAAGGTCAGTTTATGGGTTTGCTTGGGGAGGCCGATCTGGATAGCTTTCAGGAGACCAGCCTTATAGAAGAATTCCGCTATCAGCTCGATACTTTCTCGGTAACCCGGGAGGCGACCTGGCTCGATGTGCTGGAAGTCTTTACCCGTAATGAATCCAATATCCTGCCCGTGTTGGATTCCAGGAATCAGGTCATCGGGTATTTTGACCTCAACGATATCGTACAGCTTTTTACGGATATGCCTTTTTTTACGGAACCGGGATCGATACTCATCGTTGAAAAACATCTCAAGGATTATAGTTTCAGCGAGATTGCTCAGATAGTGGAAGGGAACAATACCCGTCTGCTCGGGGCCTTTATTACGACCATTGAAAACGAAACTGCCCAGATCACACTGAAAATTGGGGATGCCAATATCAATGAAGTTTTGCAGACCTTCCGCAGATACCACTACACGATTATATCCGGAAGTACGGAGGATAAATTCCTCGAAGAACTCCGGCAACGTTCGGATTATCTCGACAAATATTTAAATGTGTAACCCATGAAGGTTGCCATCTACGGTCAGGCCTTCGGGCCCGAAGTCGTTGCTCCTGTAGCTACCTTGCTTTTGGAACTCGCCAAATACAAGGCGGATGTCTGTATGGAGGCCGAATTTGCCGGCTTAATCGGGGCGGACGCCCAGGGCTACCCGATTTTTTCGATGGAAGAGGGATTAGATGCGAGCTTCGACCTGATGATTAGCATCGGGGGAGACGGGACAATTCTAAGGGCTATTACCTACATAAGGGACCTCGGCATACCCATTGTGGGAATCAATACAGGCCGCCTCGGTTTTCTCTCTATTGGAAAAAAAGAGGAAGTGGGGGAGATGTTACGTGAATTCGCCGAGGGCCGATACCATCTGGTGGAGCGCAGTTTGGTTACCGCGACTGTACCCGGGCAGGTCCCCGGGGGAAACCTCCTGAATTTTGCCCTGAACGAGATTACGGTAAGCCGGAAGGATACCACCTCCATGATCACAGTAGAAACCCACCTAAACGGCGAGTACCTCACCTCTTATTGGGCGGACGGTCTCATTCTCGCCACTCCTACCGGATCCACAGGATACTCCCTGAGTTGTGGTGGCCCGGTCATTATGCCTACTGCACGCTCTTTGGTGATCACCCCTATAGCACCCCATAACCTCAATGCAAGGCCTCTGGTGATTTCAGATGATACTGAGATTACGCTGCGTGTTAGCGGACGCGAAGCACAGCATCTTCTCTCGTTTGATTCCCGTCTGGTGAGCGTGGATAACGACACGGAAATCCGGGTCCAAAAGGCTGACTTCTGTATTCGAATGGTGGAATTCAGTTCAGAAAGCTTCCTGAAAACCATTCGCAATAAACTCTTGTGGGGAGAAGACCGCCGGAATTGACTGCCCGACGGGGCAATAAATACAGATAAACCCTGTTAAAAAAGAGTAAAGAAATGTAGCTGTATTCCTGCCGGGGAGGTATTGAAATTGCTATATTTGCAAACTTTTGGAATTAATGAGGATCAGTATTGCTGTTCTTTTCCTGCTGATGACAGGGCTTACCAGGGCACAGACTTATGAAGTAGGTCTTTTTGCCGGTGGCGCTAATAATATCGGGGATATTGGGAGTATGAATTACATCGCTCCTTCAGGCCCGGCGTTCGGAGCCCTATTTAAATGGAATAAGAGCAAACGCTATGCCTGGCGGGGTCACGTGATCTACGGGAGTTTTACAGCAGATGATGCGAAGTCCGACATGCGTTCCAGAGTACAGCGTAACCTGCGAATGGAACAATCCGTAATGGAGTTTTCAGCAGGGCTTGAGTTTAATTTTGTGGAGTACAACCTCCACAAACTGGGGCCGGCATTTACCCCTTATCTGTATACGGGTTTGACCTATTTCAGATATGATTACAATTATTTTGATGCCGGCAGGCTGATCGATTTGAATCAACGGGACGGATCCATCGCGATCCCGATGACCGCCGGAGCTAAGCTCAGGTTAAACCAGTTCCTGATTATAGGGGCTGAAATTGGAGCCAGGTACACCTTTACGGATAACCTGGATGCAAGTAATCCGGAAGGGACTCAATTTGAGGACTTCCGACTGGGGAATGTCTTTAGTGATGACTGGTATGTTTTTTCCGGGATCACCCTGACGTATACCTTCGGCAGAAAGCCCTGTCAGGATTGCTTTGAGTAGAGAGAGAACGAATGAACACTATAGAATCGATACAAAAAGGGCCTCTCCCGGGGCACCTTGCCATTATTATGGATGGCAATGGCCGATGGGCTAAAGAACGCGGAAAAATGCGCGTTTTTGGTCATGAAAGCGGCGTGCGGGCGGTACGCAATACCGTGGAATCTGCAGCCAAAATCGGAATTAAATACCTCACGCTTTACGCCTTTAGTACAGAAAACTGGAAACGCCCGAAACTGGAGGTGGATACCCTGATGCGTTTGTTGGTTTCATCCCTGAAAAAAGAACTGAAAACGCTTCACGAGAACGATATCCGGCTCAATGCCATCGGCCGGATTAATACCCTTCCCAAACGTGCGATGTCCGAACTCGAGGACGTCATCGAACAGACGCGGAATAATAAAAGCATGACCCTGACACTGGCCCTTAGCTATGGATCCAGAGAAGAACTGACCACGGCCTTTAAGGCGCTGGCAACCAAAGTTAAAAATAACATAATTTCACCCGCCAATATTGATGAAACCATTATTAATAATCATCTTTACACGCACGATTTACCAGACGTAGACTTGCTGATCCGGACCAGTGGGGAATATCGGATTAGCAATTTTTTGCTTTGGCAGATTGCATACGCGGAACTGTATTTTTCAGAAGTGTTTTGGCCTGATTTCAGCGAACAGCACCTGATTGAGGCTTTAAAAGACTACCAGAACAGAGAACGTAGATTTGGAAAAACGAGCGAACAACTTAACTAGTGGTATGCGGGCGGTATTACCACTAAGTCTTCTTTTTATACTGGCTTTCCTGACGACCTTTCAAGGGGTTGCTCAGGATCTTTCCTATCAGAACGGCAGAAAATATATTCTGGGAGGGCTTGAAGTTACAGGCCTTCAGAGTTATAATGAACAAACTGTTAAGACCTACACCGGACTTCGGGAAGGCCAGCCCATAACGGTTCCCGGAGATCAGATCAGCCAGGTTATCAATAAACTCTGGAGTCTTGAACTCTTTACCGATGTGGAGTTCTATTACACGGGTATCCGAAACGATAGTATTTTTCTCGAATTGCATATTCAGGAGCGACCAACCCTCTCGAATGTTACTTTTTATGGGGTTAAGAAGGGAAAGGTCGAAGATTTGGCCAATGATACAGATTTAAAAAAGGGCAAGAAAATCACAGAAAGCCTCATTGCAAACACGAAGAACTATATAGAGACCAAGTACCAGAAAGACGGCTACCTGAATACCCAGGTCACTATTGCAACCAGTCAGGATACCTCCGAGGTCAATTCCCAGAACCTGGTGGTGAATGTCAATAAAGGCAGTAAGGTAAAGGTTCGCAATATCGACTTCGAGGGGAATGAAAAGCTCTCGGATGCCAAGTTGCGCAAATCCATGAAGAATACCAAAGAAAAGCTTTTTGTCCGCTTTTGGAAGAAATCAAAATTCATAGACGAAGACTATCAGGAAGATTTGAACTCGGTCCGGGATGCCTATGCAGAGAGCGGTTACCGGGATGCGCGTATCCTATTAGATACCATTGAACGCGTCAATGAAAAGAATATCGATATCCGGATTAAAGTTGAGGAAGGGGAGCGCTATTATTTTGGCGATATTGATTTTGTCGGAAACAGTGTTTATACGGACCGTCAGCTTTCCCAGGTGCTCGGCATCAAAAAGGGAGATGTTTACAATGGGGTACTCCTGCGTGAGCGGATTGCCGACGACACCAAGCCCGACGGGGAGGACCTGACGAACTTATACCAGAATAACGGCTACTTGTTTTCCCGGATTAACCCGGTGGAGGTTTCAGCCGAAAACGACACTATCGATTTTGAAATCCGTATCATTGAGGGTAAAGAAACGTTCCTGAATAAAGTAGTGGTCAATGGAAATGAAAAGACCAATGACCATGTGATTTTCAGGGAAATTCGCACCCGACCTGGTCAGAAATACTCTAAGGATGATATTATTCGATCGGTTCGGGAACTCGGACAACTCGGCTTTTTTGATGCGGAGCAAATTCGTCCTGAGATTGAGAATCCAAACCCGAATGACGGGACGGTAGATCTGAAGTTCGACCTGGTGGAATCCGGAGCGAGCCAGATTGAATTGCAGGGAGGCTATGGCGGTGGTGGTTTCATCGGTACTTTAGGCCTTTCCTTTAATAATTTTTCCATTCAGAATATTTTCAATGGCAAGGCGTATAAACCTGTGCCTATGGGAGATGGTCAGACCTTTGCACTTCGGTTGCAGGCCAGTAGGACGTTCCGTGTATATTCCCTGAACTTCTCTGAGCCCTGGCTCGGTGGCCGTAAACCGGTTCGCTTCAACCTGTCCCTTTCGAGAACCCAGCAGTTTCTGGCATCTTTTGACGATAACGGACGGGTTCAGGTGGATAAGGACCAACAGTTTTCCGTCTCGGGAGTATCGGCAGGATTGGCCAAACGGGTCCAATGGCCTGACGATTATTTCACAGTTTCCCATGCCTTGAGTTACCAGTTGTACGACTTTAAAAACTACCGATCCGGGTTGTTTAATTTTGGAAACGGAAGCTCCAATTCCCTGGCGTATACCTTTGGGATCTCCAGGAGTTCTGCAGGTCCCGGTCTGATTTTCCCGATGAGGGGAAGTATTTTTGAAGTAACTGCTAAATTCACTCCACCGTATTCTCTGTTCAACAATAAGGACTATGCAGCGCTTAAAGCACGGAGTGAGGAACTCGAGGAACTTCAGGTGGAACGGGCGCAACAAGGTCTGCCGCTTACCCCTGCTGAACAGGCTGAGCTGGAGGCTACGGATCAGGAGCGATTCAGATGGCTGGAATACTACAAGATTAAGTTTAAAGGAGACTGGTATACCCAGGTAGTGGGGAAACTCGTCTTAAGAACGAATATCGAATTCGGATTTCTGGGATCTTATAACCCGGACGTAGGAAAGGTGCCTTTTGAGCGGTTTTTCCTCGGAGGAGACGGTTTGGGAAGGAATTTCACCCTGGACGGACGCGAAGTGATACAGCTCAGGGGATATGAAAACAATTCCCTCACCCCGATAGATCCGATTACCCAACAACAGGAAGGTGGCATAGTGTACAATAAATACTCTCTTGAATTGAGATACCCGCTCACACTGAAGCCAACGGCCTCTATTTATGCCCTGACCTTTTTGGAAGCTGGGAACTCCTTCAACAATTTTCAGGAGTTTAATCCGTTTGCATTAAAAAGATCAGCGGGAGTCGGGCTTCGGATTTTTATGCCTGCTTTCGGACTATTGGGAATTGACTTTGGATATGGCTTCGATGAGGATCTCAGACCTTCTTCTGTAGGAAATGGGCCCAGCGGTTGGCAAACGCATTTTATAATTGGGCAACAATTCTGATCCATGCCCCGTCTTCACCTCTAGCGCTGAACAGTTAAGTAGTTCATTTTAAAAGAAATACTAATTTTGGCACGATATTTTCTATTGATAAACAAATCCATGAAGACCCAGGGCCTCTTATTGCTTTTTGCATTGCTGAGCACAGGTATGGTGATGGCTCAGAGAGGGGTTCGGATCGGATACGTAGATATGGAGTACATACTGGAGAATGTTGAGGAGTACCGCGAGGCCAATCAACAGCTCGACAATAGGGTTGTGCAATGGAAAGGTCAGATGGAGGAGCGGCAGCGGAATATCGACCAGTTGCGGCAGGATCTGGAGGCAGAAAGGGTATTGCTCACCGATGAACTGATCCTCGAGCGGGAAGAAGAAATTGAAATACTGGAAAAGGAATTGCTGGATTATCAGCAGAACCGGTTTGGCCCCAGAGGTGATCTGGTTTTACAAAAGCAACGTTTAATTCAGCCCATACAGGATCAGGTATTCAGTGAGGTACAGAAAATAGGAGCGAACAAAAAGTATGATTTTATTTTCGATAAATCGGCGGATGTCGTAATGTTGTACTCCGAAAAAAGGCACGATATCAGTGAGTTGGTGCTTCGGGGTATTTCCAGAACGCGAAGGATTAGTGCTCCGCCGAAAACCAAAAACGATCGCCTCGAGCAATTCGAAGCTGAGGAAGCCGAGGAAGTCGTTTCAGAGGGAGTACTCGAACGGGAACAGCGGGCTCAACAGGCGGCTGATGCCCGGAATAAAACCGCTGAAGAAAAGAAAGCAGAACAGCTCAAGCTAAGGGAAGAGCGCAGAAAGGCCTATGAGGCCCGTAGAAAGAAATTATTAGAAGAGCGGGAGGCCCGCAGAAAAGCAAAGGAGGGAGACGGCAATAAGACTCCCGAAGTAAAGAAGGATACCATTAACTAACGATTCAAATAAATTTAGTAACTCAAATATCAAATTACAGATCATGAAACAAATGAAAAAGGTAGCTGTTGCAGTCGTATTGTTTATCGCCGCTACAAGTTTTGTACAGGCTCAGAGCAAGATTGCCCACATCAATGTGACCGACCTGTTGTCCGCAATGCCGGAGATGAAAGCAGCTCAGGGCGAACTCAAAAAATTAGAAGAAACCTATAGGGCGGATATCCAGAGTTCCCTGGATGAATTAAAGAACAAGCTCACTCAATACAATAATGAAGCCAGCACCATGTCTCAGGAAGAGAATCAAAAGCGCGCTTTGGAATTGCAGGGATTTGAGCGGAACATCGGGGAAGCACAACAAGCGGCCCAGCAGGAGTTGCAGCAAAAACAGGCTGAACTCTTTGAGCCTATTTCCAAAAAAGCCAAGGAAGCTATTGAGCGCGTTGCGGCAGCACAGGGATACGACTATGTCGTTGATGCCAGCCCGGGTTCAGGGGTTATTGTCGCTAAAGGAAAAGACATCCTTGCTGATGTTAAGACGGAACTGGGTTTCTAAACCTATTGTAGGAATTCTAAAAAACCGCCCGCAGATCACGGGCGGTTTTTTTATTTTTACCCCAAAGGATATTCCCGTCAGATGAGCAATGCGGCCATTGGTTTTTTTGATTCAGGTCTGGGCGGCCTAACTGTACGACAGGAGGTGATACATCTGCTGCCGAATGAGAACACGATATACCTGGCCGATAGTGCGCATGCGCCTTATGGGGAAAAAACACAGGCAGGGATTTTGGAACGTTCCAGAATAAATACGGAGTGGTTGTTAGGGCAGGGGTGTAAACTCATTGTGATTGCCTGTAATACAGCTACTACGAATGCTATAGCGGTGCTCCGGGATGAATACGCCATCCCTTTTGTAGGGATTGAACCGGCGATTAAGCCGGCCGCCCTGAACTCTGAAAGTAAGTCTGTAGGGGTGCTGGCTACCCGTGGTACCCTGAGCAGTTCCCTTTTTGCAAGTACTTCCCGTATGTATTCCGCCGGCATAGAAGTGCTGGAGCAGGAAGGCACAGGCCTTGTCGGACTCATCGAATCCGGGCAGCTAAGTCACCCGAAAACGACGGCTCATTTAAAGGCATTGCTGGCTCCGATGCTTCAGGCCGGAATTGACCATTTGGTTCTGGGGTGCACCCATTACCCTTTACTGATCCCCCAATTAAGGGAAATTCTCCCTGAGCATGTGCAAATTGTAGATTGCAGCCCCGCAGTCGCACTTCAGACCCGGGCTGTACTCTCCCGGAATAATTTGCTGAATCCCGGGGAAACCCCCGGAGTACATGCGGTATTTACCAATGGAAATCCGGAGATCGCCAACGACATGTTGGAGCGGTTAGGACACGGCAGAGATGCCCAATCTTTCATAGATTAGACCTTGCGAACGAAGGTCTGAATGGTAAAGGAATGCGCGTGCTTCTGATCCGCCGGATGATGCGTGCTGCCCGTCTCAATCCAATGCTTCGGATCGATCTCGGGGAAAAAGGTATCTGCTTCAAAGGTTCCGTGGACCCGCGTAAGTTCAATGCCTGTGGCAAAGGGAAGGGCCTGTCTGTAGATTTCTCCCCCTCCGATAACAAAGACCTTATCGTTCTGCGCAACCGCCTCCAGGGCAGCTTCCAGAGAATAGACCACCTGACAGTTTTCACAAGCCACTTCATAGGTCTGGTCCCGGGTTATGATGATATGCATCCGGTTGGGCAGCGGTCTGGGAAAGGTGTCAAAGGTCTTGCGACCCATAATCATGGTGTGCCCCGTAGTTTTTTGCTTAAAATGCTTAAAATCATCGGGCAGGTGCCAGGGCAGGTCCCCGTTATTTCCGAGCTCATTGGATTCTCCGGCAGCCGCAATCAGGATTAGTTCTTTCACAATTCTTCTTTAGGTGGAAGTTCAGGCAGAGGGTGTGTTTTGGCGATTTCCGACTCGATCTGGCGTATCCGCTGTTTTTGCTTTTCCAGAAGTCGCTCCCTTTGGGCGCGCTCCCAGTCCTTTCCCAGAAAGGGGTCGGTAATAAAGACCTGGGCCAGATGTATGAACCAAATAAAAGACCATCCCATAACGATCCAGATATACCAGTCATGGGTGTCTCCGATTTTAAGGATTTTGTTGATTACTACAAAAAACAGGCTCCCGATCACAAGAATAATAAGGTGCTGAAATACCGCCTTTTTCTGACGGATTCGCTTCTGTGCATGCTCCAGGAGCTCATGTTGCTCCGGATCGAGTGCGGGGGTCTTTTTTTGTTTAAAAAACATCCGAATGCCTATCTTTAAAACAAAGATAACAGAATTCCCACGTTCGCCCTATGGATGATTTTTTAAGATTTCGCTCGCATTTTCCTGTATTACAACAGTACACCTATTTGAACACCGCAGCGTGGGGAGTGCTCCACGATGGATTGCTGGAGTGGCGACAGGAACACGATTTGGATTATCTGGTGGGAGGTAGCCGAATGAAGATTGGAGCTCTGTCTCTTTTAGAGGATACCCGTGAGCATCTCGGTCGGTTTTTTAATTGTCCTGCCAAACGGATTAGTCTGGTCCCGAATTTCTCACTGGGGATGAATCTGCTCCTCGAAGGCCTTGAGAGGGACAGTAAGGTGCTGACTCTGGAGGGCGACTACCCTTCCCTGACCTGGCCTTTTCAGAGCCGTGGTTTTTCCGTGCGGGAAGTCCCTGCCGGCGAGGGACTGGAGCCCCGGATACTGGAGGCGCTGTCTGATTCGCCTGTTCAGGTGCTGGCGGTATCTCTGGTACAATGGATAGACGGCGTTCTCATTTCTCCTGGCTTTCTTAAAACGGTCAGGGAGCGTTTTCCGGATCTGCTCATTATGGCAGACGCTACCCAATATGCGGGAGCCTTCCAACTGGATTTTGAACAATCGGGTATTGATGTCCTGGGGGCGAGTGGCTATAAATGGCTCCTCGGGGGCAATGGCAATGGGTTTATGCTCTTTAGTGAGGCGGCTCAAAACCGGTTTGAGGTTTTATCAACGGGCTTTAATTCAGTAAATGCCGATCTTTCCAGGAAGGACGATATCCCTTTTTCGAAGCGTTTTGAGCCAGGGCATCTGGATACCCTGAATTTTGGCAGCCTGAATTACGCCCTCGGATTGCTGGAGGCTATAGGGATGGATGCCGTGGATCGCTACAACCGGGAAATGAGCCGGAAAGTACAACAGGTGCTGGGGAGTGGCGGGTTATTGCCTGCGCATATTGCCGAGGGGGAAAGGCACAGTACGATTTTCAATATTCCGGAGCCCGGCGGTCGTTATGCGCATCTGAAAGCGCATGATATTATCTGTTCACCCCGGGGTGGGGGAATCCGGCTCAGTTTTCATTGTTACAATACTGAAAATGACTTGGATAAACTCCTGGAGATTCTGAAATCGGCGCCCTGACGCTTATCAACCTCATAATCTTCCATGGGTGTTTTTGGATAAATGGACAGTTTGTAAATCTAATTTTACGAAATCCATAAATTTTTGCTAACCGATTGTCTTTTAGGGGTTTTATGTGTTGCTTTGTCGGCTAATTACTGAAATCATTTTTATCATGGCAATAAGAAAACAATACCTAAAATCGAAACCTGTATGTAAGGTAACCTTTACCGTACCTGCAGAAGACGCAAAAAAAGTAGCTGTCGTTGGAGACTTCAATGAGTGGAATCCAAAAGGGAGCATGCTGAAAAAACTCAAGAATGGCACCTTCAAGGGAACTTTCGACCTTCCTAAGGAGCAGTCCTTCGAATTCCGGTACCTGATCGATGGAGAGTTCGTCAATGACGATGCCGCTGACCGTTACCAGTGGAATGACTTTGCCGGGGCGGAAAACGCTGTCCTGGAACTGTAACAGAAGTTGTTGCAAAGCACCAAAAACCCCGCCGAAAGGCGGGGTTTTTTTATTAGGAGACTTTAGAAGGCTTCGAGCTAGTTATTGGTGTTGCGTCTGAAGCCTGTAGGAATGGAAAAGGGAATTTGAATGGGTTTTTGGCTTCCTGTCTAAAACCCAGATAACCAATCAGGACAAATCCTTTAAATAAGGAAGACTCAGTTTCATTCAGCCCGGTCTTAAACCGCCACAACCCCTTTGATATGCGGATGCGGATCGTAGTTCTCCAAAGTGAAGTCCTCATAGCGGAAAGCGAACAGATCAGTCACTTCCGGATTTAAGGTCATCGTGGGCAAAGGTCTTAGGTCCCGGCTGAGTTGCAGGTGAATCTGTTCCAGATGGTTGTTGTAAATATGTGCATCTCCGAAAGTATGAATGAATTCTCCAGCTTCGTAACCGCAAACTTGCGCCATCATCATTGTAAATAGTGCATAAGAAGCAATATTAAAAGGAACCCCTAAGAAGATGTCTGCACTACGTTGGTATAACTGACAAGATAATTTTCCGTCTGCCACATAAAACTGAAAGAAAGCATGGCATGGAGGCAATGCAGCCTTGCCATTAGCCACATTTTCATCAAACGATTTTGATGTGTCAGGCAACACTGAAGGATTCCAAGCAGAAACCAACATTCTT